>CANETC010000055.1 GCA_947441055.1 Cytophagaceae bacterium
AAGTTGTTGCTGAAGCACCTGCTGCTGAAGTTGTAGCCGAAGCACCTGCTGCTGAAGTTGTTGCTGAAGAGCCTGCTGCTGAAGTTGTAGCCGAAGCACCTGCTGCTGAAGTTGTTGCTGAAGAGCCTGCTGCTGAAGTTGTAGCTGAAGCACCTGTTGCTGAAGTTGTAGCTGAAGAGCCTGCTGCTGAAGTTGTAGCTGAAGAGCCTGCTGCTGAAGTTGTTGCTGAAGTTGTTGCTGAAGCACCTGCTGCTGAAGAGCCTGCTGCAGAAGCCGCTGGTGAAGAGCCTGCCGCAGAAGCCTAAAAACTGAATAAGAACTTCTCTAAGCGCAAATGGTTAAGAGTCAATGTTTCGAACTAGGGTACATCGCCAAAATCCATGGATTGGATGGCGGGGTTGTGGCCGTGCTCGATGTTGACCAGCCTGAGCGCTATCGCAAGCTGGATGCGTTGTTTATAGAACAAGGAAATCAGCTGGTGCCATATCTTGTAAGCAAAACTTCAGGACAGAAGGGAAACCAACTTATCCTGGGTCTTGAAGGGATCGACAACGGAGATAAAGCTTCAACGCTGAAAGGCTGCAAGCTTTGGCTTCCAGAAAAAGCGCTCCCTAAACTCGAAAAAGACCAGTATTATTTTCATGAGCTCGTTGGCTGTATTGTAGAGGACAAAGCTTTGGGTCGCTTGGGTGAAATTCGGGAAATTCTCGATTTGCCACAGCAAACACTTGCTTCAATGGATTGGAAAGGTACTGAGGTACTTATTCCACTTCACGAAAATATCCTTCTTAAATTCGACCGGCAAGCTGCAGTTCTTCATACAATGTTGCCGGATGGCCTCCTTGAAGTGTACACGAAAACTGAAACCGAAGAAGACGATGCGCATTGATATCATTACCTGCGTGCCTGATTTACTGGCTTCATTTTTCTCTCACTCTATTTTAAAGAGGGGCCAGGCTGCCGGTGTAATTGAAGTGCATCTTCATAACCTCCGCGATTATGCCACCAACAACCAAAAGCAGATCGATGATTATGCATTTGGAGGTGGTGCTGGTATGGTCATGATGATAGAGCCCATCGACCGTTGCATTTCGGCCCTAAAGGCAGAAAGAAACTACGATGCTATTGTCTATACCACGCCGGATGGTGAAAATTTCTCACAGGAAACAGCCAATCGCTTTTCCCTGCTGGAAAACATAATCATCCTTTGCGGGCATTACAAAGGTGTTGACCAGCGTGTTCGTGAAAACCTGATTACCCACGAAATAAGCATAGGCGACTATGTTCTTTCGGGAGGAGAATTGGCTGCGGCTGTTATGGCTGATGCTGTTTTTCGATTGGTACCAGGCGTAATGAACGATGAAACTTCGGCACTCACCGATAGCTTCCAGGATGGTTTACTTGCCCCGCCGGTTTATACCCGCCCTGCAGATTATAAGGGCTGGACTGTTCCGGAAGTGCTTTCAAGTGGTCATCAGGCCAAGGTGGAAGAATGGCGGTTTAACCAATCTCTGGAGCGAACAAAAGAGAGAAGACCAGATCTTTATTCGAGACTAACAGAAAATTAATTGTAAAAAAGTAAAATTTAAATAATCATGTCAGAGCTTATCAAATTCGTTGAAGCGGAATTGGCAGAGAAAAGAGCCGGGATGCCTGACTTCGGTCCTGGAGATACTGTCAATGTTCATGTTAAAATTAAGGAAGGAAACAAGGAGCGTATCCAGCAGTTTCAAGGTGTTGTAATTCAGCGCCGTAATCCCAATTCAAATGGTGAAACCTTCACAGTAAGGAAAATTTCCAATGGAGTTGGTGTGGAGCGTATTTTCCCAATCCTTTCTTCCTCTATCGACAAGATCGAAGTGGTTCGTCTTGGTGCGGTTCGCCGTGCGCGTCTGTATTACCTTCGTGGAAAACAGGGCAAGGCTGCCAAAATCAAAGAAAAGAAGAGAACAGTTGCCTGATAAGGTCGCTTTCAAACATTTCGGACCCCAGTCTAATTGGCTGGGGTCTTTTTTTGGGCAGGATTAGAAACAGAAATCAAATTCCGTTTTCTGCAGTTTCCAAAGCCTTTAAAAATTCAATCAGGTCGGTGCCGATGATCATTGAATTTTTTTCTTCACATTCTCTACTTGCTTTTTCCAGTTGTCTTGACAAATCAATTCCTAAATCTTCGTGAAGAATTGATAAGGAACTAATCAAGTTATGCGCTTTAAACTCCAGTGCTTTCCAATCCCGTAATTTCAATGCTTCCGTTAATATCCGAATGTCTTCCGGAAGTTTGGCCAGGACAGCCTTGGCAAGCCATTCCGGCGATCTCCTGCCTTCATTTTTCTGAACTGCTACAGGTTCAGGTTCTGTTGCCTGCTCATGACCATTGTGCGGCTGGGTACTTGCGAGGACTGGCTCAATTTTAATTTTTCCATTACTGGATTTGGGCAGGAATGGAGCCATCACCTGCAAAAGAGTTTTTTCTGCATAAGGCTTTGAAATATAATCGTTCATTCCACTAGCCAGGCATTTCTTCCTTTCACTTGTCATTGCATGCGCAGAACAAGCAATGATGGGCGTCTTCAGTTTTAATACATTTCTTATGTGTTCTGTAGCTTCTATGCCGTCCATAATAGGCATTTGAAGGTCCATCAGAATAATGTCATATGTCTTTGTTTTGAGCTTTTGAAGGGCAATTTTTCCATTGCTTGCTTTGTCAAGCTTTACTCCGTGCTTTTTAAGGTAAGAGTCTGCCAGAAGCTGGTTGTGTTCATTGTCTTCCACAAGCAAGACCGTGAGATCATGCATGGCAGAAATATTCTGAAAATTTTCCGAATCGGCTGATGTGCTTAATTGATGTCCTTCATTGCTGATTTCGTAATTGAGAGAAACTGTAAAAGTTGTTCCTTCTCCAACGGTACTTTGAACATTCAAGTCTCCATCGTGCAATTCGATCAGCGATTTTACAATGCTAAGTCCCAGGCCTGTTCCACCATAAATTCTGGTAGTATAGGTTTCTGCTTGGGAAAACCGTTCAAAAATTGTATCCAGTTTGTTTTTTGGAATCCCAATGCCAGTGTCAGAAACACTGAAAACTATTTGAGCTTTTTCTTCTTCATGAAATCCTTCTCTCACTTTTAATTCCACATGGCCTGCTTCGGTAAATTTAATTGCATTGGAAATCAGGTTGATCAGAATTTGTGTAAGCCGAATTTCATCTCCGCTTACCAGCTCGGGTATTTCGTTGTCGTAACTGAAAAATAGCTTAATTCCTTTTGCCTTGGCATCTGAATATTTAAGTTGAATAACCTGACGGCAGATCTTCTCAATACTGAAAGGGAATTTATCCAGTTCCAGTTTTCCACTTTCCAGTTTGGATAGGTCGAGTATGTCGTTGATAATTACACTTAAGGTTTTTGAAGCTGAATTGATGATTTCAACTTTTTTGCGCTGGTCTGGTGTAAGGCTCGATTTGGCAAGAATTTCATTAAAGCCAATTATGGCATTCAGCGGCGTTCGGATTTCATGGCTCATGTTTGCCAGAAAAGTTTCTTTCGCCAAGGTTTTCTCGGCTTCAACTTTACTTTGAAGAATCTGTTCTTCCAGTTCAGCTTTCTCTGTTATGTCTTTAGCAGAAGCATAAATTCGCTTGCTTTCTTTGTCATAAGCGGCTGTCCATTCTAGATTGATTGAGTTTCCGTCCTTCCTTAAAATTCTAATCTTGAGGGTGCTTAATTTGCCTTTTTGATAAAGCTCATTCAGCATTACCTTCATACTTTGCACATCTTCAGGATGAAGTAGGTCGAAAATTGTTTTATCCTGAAGTTCCTGGCTTGTATAATCCAGAAACAAATTAAAAGAAGAACTATTTTTAAGAATCAGTCCTTCTGCGTTTGTGATAAAAAGAAAATCAGGGGATAAATCGAAAAAGCGTTGAAGATCAATAGATTTTTGACGCTGTTCGGTAATGTCCTGACAAGTTCCCTGTACAATTACGATTTTGCCTGATTCATCTTTGAATGGGCTGGCTTTTACAGAAATTATTTTTGTTCTGCCATCTTCAAATTCCAGCTTTTGTTTGTAGCTAATTGCTTTTCCCGTAAGAATTTCGGCCATTAATTTCTCATTGGAAATTAAGTTTTTGGGCCGGATGGAACTAGTTTGGTCTGAACCTTGTTTGGATGATTGATTGTTTTTTGGGTGGATTTCAAAGATTCTATATAGTTCTTCCGACCAGTTTGTTTTGTTGGTGTTTAGGTTTAATTCCCAACTACCGATTTTTGCAATGGATTGTGCATTCACCAATTGTCTATTGATTTTTAGATTGTCGGCCTCAACTTCCATTTTCTTTAGTTCCGACCTGATGGCTAAAATCAATGTTCCGCAGGTAGATACAATTGGTTTCAATATCTCGAGTTCATTTTCCAAGTAGCCGGATGGTTTATTTCCGATACCGATCATTCCAATCAGCTTGTCTTTCTTGTCTTTGATGGCAATGCCCATGTATTTTGTCAGGAAGGCATTTTCATCCTTTGCATCGAATTTTACAGGCAAATTGGCGGCATCGTTCGATATCAGGTTTTCACCGGTCGTAAGTGTATGCGTCAGGAGAGATTTAAGATTTTTAAAATCCTTCTCGGCCTCCTCAATGCTTGCGTAAGAAGAAGGATTTTCAATCCCGTTTAAACTGGATTTAATGGCAAATGGCTCCAGTTTTGGTTCTTGCTTTTTTTCATTTATCTCCCCAATCAAGCCGAATTTGCTTTCGGTAAAATGCAACAAGAAGTCCAGAATTTTGGAGAATAGCAGGTGCTTGTCCTGATGCGATTTTATAAATTCTTCGTTAATTCCTTTGAGGTTATGAAGCAAATCATGCATCCGTGAAACTTCCTGCATTTTATAGCGCAGGGTGAAAAGTTTCATCGTGTTATTGGCCAGTGCCTGAAGGCTTATTTTTTGACTTTCGTTTAATACCCCGGGCTTTGTGTCGATTACGCAAAGTGTGCCAATGTTGTACTGGTCGTAAGCCAGCGGAGTTCCTGCATAAAAGCGGACATGTGGTTCAGAAACCACCATCGGATGATTTTTGAATTTTTCATTGGATTGTGCATCCTCAATCACCAAGAGTTCATTGTTGTAGATTGCATATTGCCCAATCGCCATTTCCCTTGGAGTTTCATTGATGTCCATGCCTGTTTTTGCTTTGAACCATTGACGGTTCCTATCCAGGAGCGAAATCATCGCAATAGGCTTTTCGCAAATTGCGCTAGCCAATTTTACGATATCATCAAAAACTTCTTCTGGCTCAGAATCTAAAATATTGAGCTGGTAAAGTGCAGCCAATCTCTCTTCTTCGTTTTCAGCTATGGGGTAGTTGTTCATTCTAAACAAGTCATTTTTTTAGAATCTTATCGATTAATCGGTTCGATAAATATCACTTAAAAGAATGCAATTACGATTAATATAAATTTCATCCAAATGACTCTTTTCATTAATTCAATTGTGGATTGTTATTATTAAGCATAATATTTATTTTTTCTCTGATGATTCTCAATAAGTTATAAGTCAATCGTTTTACTTAATAAATAATCCAATTTTAAAATTGTATTGTCTAAATATTTATTTCTAAGAGATTTTGCTTGTATGTTTTTTTCTTCTTTATGAATGTTTTAGTGAGTTAGTTGAAAGTCTTACTTGCGTGATTATTTATCAAATTGCATGTACCATTTTGAGTTTTTTGAAAGAAATGATATAAGCTAACTCGTAAATTATTTCGATTATTGAATCAAAAAAAGAAAGCTTTGTGTTTACATATTGAAGCGCAATAATTTAATAAATCACCTTCATATTAATCCCTATCCAATTTTAACGGATGTCATCGAAAGTGAGCCAGCCAGTGCCTTGTCGTTGAATAAGTTCAAATCCTCATCTTTTTGCTTTAAAGAAAGGATGTATAGAAGCGGAAGAAAATGCTCAGGAGTTGGAATCGCCAGATCAAAGGACTTCCCCTGGTTTTGAAAATTAATCAATGAATCATGGTTGCCTGAAAGAATGGCGCTTTTCATTTTTTCGCTCGCCTCCTCAGCCCATTCAAATGCAAAATTCTGCTTGAGTTTGTCCCAGGCAACCATGCCGAGGTTGTGCACCATATTTCCGCTTCCGATGATGAGTACGCCAGACTTGCGCAAGGCGCTGAGCTCTTTCGCCAATTCATAGTGAAACTGTGGCTTTCTGCTGTAGTCCAGACTCATTTGAATCACAGGAATATTGGCCTCCGGGTACATGTGTTTTAGAACCGACCAGGCACCATGGTCAAGACCCCAGCTGTTGTCGAGTTCAATTTTTGTGCTATGTATTGCTTTCTGAGTTTCCTCTGCCAAGGCTGGACTTCCGGGTGCCGGATATTGTACATCAAAAAGTGCTTTGGGAAAGCCACCGAAATCGTGGATTGTAGGTGGATTTTGCATGGCTGTTACAAAGGTGCCCTTTGTTTCCCAATGAGCTGATATGCAAAGAATTGCTTTCGGTTTTGGGATTTTCTTTGCGGCTTCACGGAACCCCTGAACAAATTCGTTTTCTTCAATTGCATTCATTGGACTTCCATGGCCAAGAAATAGCAATGGCATCAGGTTCCCATTTATGGTTTCCCGGCTTTCATAAAGTTGGCTTTGTTTCATTCCTTTTGCGGAAAGTGAAAAAGATGCCAATAAACCGAGAAATTCCTTCCGATGCATTTGGTGGTTTAAAGTTCTAGAAATGGCGAACCATTTGGATTTCTACATTCAGTTGAACGATTTCGCCCAACAGAAATCCGCCTGTTTCGAGTGGAGTATTCCAAATGAGGCCCCAATCACTTCGGTTTATGGTTCCGCTTAAGCTAAATCCGGCCTTTTCGTTGCCCCATGGGTCTCGGTTATTGCCATTAAAAACCAAATGCATGACCACTTCTTTGCTGATATCCTTTATGGTTAGCATGCCTTTCAGATAATAATGGTCCACGCCGTTTGGCAAAATTGAGGTGCTTTCAAAGTTGATCTCCGGAAATTTTCCGGAATCGAAAAACTCCTCCCCGCGCAAGTGCTCATCCCGTTTCTCATCATTGGTAAAGATGGAGCCGGTATCTATGCTTACCATGATCGGGTCTTTGGTGAAATCATCACCGTCAATTTCAGCCGTGAATTTTCTGAATTCCCCTTTTATATTGGAAATCATCAGGTGCTTAACTTTAAACATTAACTCACTGTGTGAGGCGTCAAGATTCCATTTTGCTTTTGTAAGATGCGTTTCCATAAATAATTGAGATTGTTTCACGCAAAGAGCACCGCAATTTTCAGGACTTAATTGGCAATTGTCATCTTGGAAATGGATTCCGGTCAAATTGGTTTTAGAGTCTTGTGCTTAAGTGCTAATTACCTAAGGTCTTATAAATTTTGTTTTAACAATGCTAAATAAGGCTGCCAATCGGGATGAAATTCTGGATGTATTGGCTTGAGTTTTTTCTTTTCAGGCGCATACCAATTCCATTCTTTTCAACAGTCAGATCAAAAAAAAATAATTATTTCTCAGAATTTTTCAATAGACAATTGGTTGTTTCGCGATATATTATTTTGATTATTTTGAATTTTTGGATGAAAAAAGACTAAATATGTTTGTTGAATAGGTCTTTTGGGCTTTTGAGGCAAATTAAATTTTGCAGGTCTAATATTTTTTTTCAGACATTTGTGAGTGTAATGTAGAAGGTTACCTTTTGCGTTGCCTGCCTATCAATACACACCATTAATACATTACCTACATGAATGAAATTGGCATTAAGTCCGCTCTTAGTGGATTAGAGGCCTGTGGCCTGTCTACATCCGGAAAAGTATTCTGGAATCTTTCTGCTCCTGAACTAGTTGAAAAAAGTCTTGCACTTGGCGAAAGTGTCCTTTCTGCGAGTGGTGCCCTGATGTGTGACACAGGTAAATTTACCGGTCGCGCTCCAGACGATAAATTCATTGTGCGTGATTCACTTACTGAGAATCATGTTTGGTGGAAAGAATTTAACCATCCGGTAGAGCCTTCTGTTTTTGCCAATCTTCGTGGCAAGCTCACAGAATACTTGAAAGACAAAGATGTTTTTGTTCGTGATGCAGTCGCCTGTGCTTCTCCGGAACACAGGGTACGCGTTCGTGTTGTAAATACATTGGCATACCACAATCTATTTGTGCACAATATGTTTTTACGCCCTTCTGCCGATGAAATTAGCAGCTTCGAACCAGAATGGACGGTAATAAATGCACCAGCATTTGAGGCAGATCCGGCTGTTGATGGTGTTCGCAGTAAGAATTTTGCCATCATCAATTTTACTGAGAAATGCATCATTGTGGGTGGAACCGGATATACCGGTGAAATTAAGAAGGGTATTTTCACCGTTCTCAATTTTACACTACCAACAGAAAAAGGCATTCTTTCAATGCATTGTTCTGCCAATGAGGGTCACGATGGACAAACCGCCCTTTTCTTTGGTCTTTCCGGAACTGGCAAAACCACACTTTCCACAGATCCAGACCGCAAGCTCATCGGTGATGATGAGCATGGCTGGGCTCAATCTGAGGTGTTTAATTTTGAAGGTGGATGTTATGCCAAAGTAATTAATCTTAGCGAATCAGGCGAGCCGGATATTTACAAAGCCATTCGTTTTGGTTCTGTTTTAGAAAATACTCGATTCATCGACGGTACAAGGGAAGTGGATTACGCCAACGCCGAGGTTACTGAAAATACCCGCGTTTCATATCCAATTCATTATATCCAAAACTCCAAAGAAGTTTCTACAGGGGTTCCGCCTTCGAACATCTTTTTCCTCACCTCAGATGCGCAAGGCATTCTTCCTCCAATAGCCAAATTGAATGTGGAGCAGGCGATGTTTCACTTCTTGTCGGGTTACACCGCGAAAGTGGCTGGTACTGAAGCGGGTGTAAAGGAGCCAAAGGCGGTATTTTCTTCTTGCTTTGGTGCCCCTTTTCTTCCATTGCATCCGGGGAAATACGCCTCGCTTTTGGGAGAGAAACTTAAAAATTCCAATGTGAATGTTTGGTTGGTGAACACCGGTTGGATTGGTGGTCCTGTGGGCGTAGGCTCTCGCATGCGTTTGTCACATACCCGATCCATCATCACCGCTGCACTGAATGGCCACCTCAATCAAGTTGAGTATATGGCTCACCCTGTTTTTGGTGTTCAAATGCCAATGAGTTGTCCAGGTGTTCCTGTGTTCCTGATGAATCCAAGAGATATCTGGAACGACAAGGCTGCTTACGATGTTGCTGCAAATGGACTTGCTGCTCAGTTCCTGAAGAACTTTGATAAGTTTAAGGAGCTTGCTGACGAGAAAATTATGGCTGGAGCGCCACGCCAGATGGAACTTCAGAGCTAATTCAACCCATTTTATAATATCCTTATGAGTGGACAGTTTGAACAACTGGTTCTGCCTATTGGCACAACCCTTGATCGCTTTATCAATACCCAGCAGTCGAATTTTCCTTTTGCAAAAGGTGAGTTCTCTCAACTGCTTCGCGACATAGCCATTGCATCAAAAATTGTAAACCGGGAAATTAACCGTGCGGGCTTAGCCAACATTGCCGGATCTTTTGGTGCCCACAACAACCATGGTGAAGAGCAGCAAAAGCTCGATATTGTAGCCAATGTACGCTTTACCCGAGCACTCAAACTTGGAGGCGAAGTTTGTGCCATTGCTTCTGAAGAAGATGAAGAGATGATTGACACAGGAAACCATAATGGAAAATATGTGGTTGCCATTGATCCTCTTGACGGGTCTTCCAATATTGATGTGAATGTGGCCGTCGGTACAATTTTTTCCATTTATCGCAGGATTAGTCCTGCGGGAACGGCTCCTACCCAGGAAGATATTTTACAGAAAGGAACCAATCAGGTGGCCGCTGGATATATTTTATATGGTTCCTCCACCATGTTGGTGCTTACAAGTGGTGCTGGTGTGGATGGTTTTACTTATGAACCGTCTTTGGGTGAATATTATTTAAGTCATCCCAACATGCGGATGCCGAGTAATGGAAAGATTTATTCTGTGAATGAAAGCAGTTTTGCCGGCTTTCCTCCGGGTGTTCAGGATTACATTCGGTATTGTCATGAACATAATTTTTCTGCCCGTTACATCGGATCTTTTGTGGCTGATTTTCATCGCAATCTTCTGAAAGGTGGAATCTTTATGTATCCTGAATCTCTCAAATCACCAGAAGGAAAACTCCGCCTGATGTATGAGTGTTTTCCACTTGCATTTATTGTAGAGCAGGCGGGAGGAAAGGCGAGTCAGGGAGGAAAAAGAATCTTAGATATTGAACCTAAAAGGCTTCACCAGCGCTCACCGCTTTACATCGGTTCTGCGGAAATGGTTGAATCTTTAGAAAAGCACTTACTACTCGACCGCGTACGTGTTTGACGTTTTGGTTAGATAAAATTTGAAAATCCCGGGCCAGTGGTTCGGGATTTTTTTATTCAGGACTACTGTTCTGAAACTCCTCCGTCTGTTTCCCATTCTGGAAAATTCTGGTTTTTCCGATGGCCTGACCTTTCTTGAAAGGCGTTTCTTCATTTAGACTTCCATCTGGCCCGTAAAATTTCCATAGGCCATTTCTTTTTCCATTTTCTAGTTGACCTTCCGCCTGCTTTTTTCCATCCGGGTGGTAAAATTGCCAAGTGCCACTCATTAGTCCATCGAGCAATTCGCCTTCTCCTTCCTTAATGCCATCCAGGTTATAGGTAACAATGCGTCCATTTCCTTTCTCGATTTTTCCGCAATTCAATTTGCGTCCGTTGGGAGCGAGGCATTTAATGATTTCTAATAATCTGCCATCTTTCCAGATTTCAGTACTTTTTATACTTCCAGCTGGGTAATAGAAGGTCCATTCTCCGTTTTCATTTCCATCCAAGTAAAAGCCTTTTGAGGATATTTTGCCATTTCCAAACCAGGTAGTCCATTCTCCTTCTGGTTTGCCTTCAGCATAATTTCCTCTCGATTGGATTACTCCGTTTTCGTACATGGTTGTCCATGTACCAGTTTCGAGATCATTTTCATATCTTCCTTCTGAAAGAATCCTTCCATTGGAATGCCATTCCAATGCTGGGCCGTTCTTTTGGCCATTTTTGAAAACGAGCCGTTTGGATTTGTTTCCTTTTTCGTCCCAGGATTCTGAAACAGAGTCTTGAAGCCCATTTTCAAACCAAACCGCCAATGCTTTCAAGCCATTGCTGTGGTAGTCTGTAAAGTTGCCATTCAATTCACCTTTTGAGAAAGAATATCGGGACCTGGTAATGCCCGATTCATCGCGTTCAATCCAGGTTGAATCTTCTTTGCCGTTTTTATACCAGCCTTCTACCAGAGTTTTTCCTTCTTTTGAATAAGCAAAATATGGGCCTTCTTCCAGATTGCTGGCAAAAGTGGTTTTGGAGGCAGGGATGGAATCTGGGTAAAATTCCGTCATGATTCCATTTTGAATTCCTTTTTTAAAAAATCGTGTTCTCAGGACATTGCCGAGGCTATCATAATCAGTAAAAAGGCCTTCTGCTTGGCCGTTCGAAACAAACAAGCTTTGTTTTCTTATGCCATTTCCAAAATAGCGCAGAATGGTTCCATAGCCTGCTTTTGCATTACCACCCGTGTGAATTTTACCTGATTCATCACGAAAGTCCGACGACATTAAAAGCAATCCTTCATTCCATGTTTCCTTAAAAGATTCTGAACTATCGGAATTGAAATAAACCCAGATTCCATCTTTGGCGCCTTCATCAAACAGCCCACTCGACTTCGGACTGCCATTTGAATGCCATGTTTTCCAAATGCCTGCTTTTTCACCTTTGTCGAAACGCCCGCTTTCCAGAGGTTTTCCATTTGCATAATGGCTTAGAAAAATCCCTTCAGGCAAATCATTTTCCCAACAGGATTTTTCTTTTTGAATTCCATCCTCATGGAAAAAGTTGGTGCAGCCAGTAAGTGGACTTCTTCTTTTTCCTTCAAAACGGAAATCAACTTGGCCGGATTTTCGGTACCCGATGATGATGGTGTCTCTGTTTGCGGGTTCAAACCAGATTTTCATCCGTTTGTTGCCATCTTCATCCAAAACAGAAATCGTGTCCTTTTCTGATTTTACAATGCGGTTTCCCTCCGGCCATAGGGGTGGAGCAGTTTGTGCATTGGTATTCAAGCAGAAAAGCAGGAAAGCAAAAAAAGTAAATAATAGTTTCATATTTGGAAAAAGAGATATGCCACAAATATGGCTGCCAAAAATCCGGCCAGATCGCCAATGAGACTGTAGCTCAAAGCATAGCGGATGTTTTTGATTTTTACAGCACCGAAATAAACCGTCATGATGTAGAATGTGGTGTCGGCAGAACCCTGCACAATGCAACTGAGTCTTCCCGCAAATGAATCTGCACCTAGGCTTTTCATCGCATCCAGCATCATGCCTCGGCTACCGGCTCCGCTTAATGGTTTGAGAAGCATCGTCGGAACTGCGGGCACAAAAGCATCATTAAAACCTGCCAGAGCTACCAGCCAACGAATTCCGTCCAGGCAAAAATTGAGGGCTCCGCTGCTTCTGAAGAAGGCAATGGCGCAGAGCATGGCAATCAAAAACGGAATCACATTGAGGCAAAGCTGAAATCCATCCTTTGCTCCGTCAACGAAAGCATTGAATATTTCAACTTTTTGAAAATATCCCCAAACCAGAATTCCTGTTACAAGAAAACAGAGAAAGCCATTTCCTGTAAGGGCGCTGATTGTGTTGAGTCTTTCAGAAGCCATTCCTTGAAGTGTCCAGACTGAGGCCACAACCAGGGAAATGAAGAATAGAAATGGAATCAGAAAAACAGGCCTGAATACCGGAAGCCGTTGTCTGAAAGCCGCAAGAACCAATACGGTAAGGGTAGAAGCGAATGTTGAAAATAAAATTGGGATGAACACATCGGAAGGACTGGCTGCCCCCAATTGTGCCCTGTAAGCCATGATGGAGATGGGCACAATTGTAAGCCCTGAAGCATTCAAAAGCAGAAAAAGAATCTGGGCATCTGAAGCTGTGTCTTTGGATGGGTTGATGGTTTGGAGTTCTTCCATTGCCTTCAGGCCCAAAGGTGTTGCGGCATTATCCAAGCCGAGCATGTTGGCAGCAAAATTCAAAAGCATTGAGCCTTGTGCAGGATGGTTTGCTGGTACGCCAGGAAATAAAACAGAAAAGAAGGGCGAAATTTTTCTGCTGAGCCATTCAACCATTCCGGCCTTTTCAGCAACTTTTAGCAAGCCAAGCCAAAGAGACATAATGCCCGCAAGTCCAAGGCCGAGTTCAAAACCAGTTTTGGCCATTGAAAAAAGTCCTTCACTGAGTTCATTAAAAACTTGCAGTTCATGTCCCCAAAAAAGTCTTATTAGGGCAAAAACAAGTCCTAAAACAAAAAATCCCAACCAAATTATTTGTAGCATTGTATTCGTTCCGGTGAATAATCCGGCCGGAAAATTATTAGGCAAGTACGAACTTTTTCCTTTTTGCCCAATCTATTTGCTACTTTGTGCTAGCTAATCTTTCTCAATGGAAAATCAGGCCGAGATTCTGCTTAATGATTTCAATCTCCGACAAACAAATCAGAGGGTTAAAATCCTACAGGCATTTTTACGAAATTCTGCAGCATTGTCGCATACTGACCTGGAAGAGGAATTTGCCGGCAGCATTGACCGCGCCACCATTTACCGATGTCTCAAACAATTCTTGGATGCGGGGATTCTCCATAGAATTCCAGACGAGCAATTCCAGACCAAATATGCGGTTTGTGCAGATTGTAATCATGGACACCACCACCACGACCATGCCCATTTTAATTGCCTGGGCTGCAATGAAACCACCTGCATTGAGCAAATCGCCATTCCTTCCATTCCGATGCCGGCTGGTTTTAAAGTGAGCGAGAAGATTCTGATTGTACAGGGTTATTGTCCGCGTTGCAACAACGCCTGATCAATCCTTCAAAACCGGATTGGCTGCAACAAGCATTCGGCTGGTTGCAAGTTCTACTACAATATCCACCTGCTCCTCAAAGGTAATATAGCTTGTGTCAATCTCCACTGCATCTTCGGCTTTGCGGAGTGGGGATTCTGTTCTGCCTGAGTCTATTCTGTCGCGGTGCTCCAGGTTGTGTTGGATTTCATCCAGGTTCACAAGCTGGTTTTTTAAAAGCAATTCCTGTTGTCTTCTAACGGCTCTAAGGTGAAGATCAGCAGTCATAAAAAGTTTTAGCTCGGCCTCAGGAAAAACCCTTGTTCCAATATCCCTGCCATCCATAACGATGCCTTTTTTCTTGCCCATTTTTTGTTGCTGGGCCACCATTGCATGTCGAACTTCCACAAGGGTACTCACTTCACTTACCTGGTCGGAAACATACATTTTGCGAATTTCCTTTTCCACATTAACCCCATTGAGAAAAACTTCGTTTTCTGCGGTTCTCGGATTGTGGTTGAAGCTGATTTGAATTTGGCTCAGTGCTTTTGAAATCTCCTTTGGATTTGTAAGGCTGATTTTATTTTCAAGAAAGAAGAGGGTTACAGCCCGGTACATGGCGCCGGTATCAATATAGCCATATCCAAGACGGGCAGCTACTTTTTTGGCTGTGGTGCTTTTCCCGCAAGAGGAGTAGCCGTCTATTGCAATAATGATTTTTCGGATGTCCATATCTTCAGTTTCCGGCTGGGGCAAAAAAAGGTCGATATGGTTTCAAAAATAGGTCTGGGTTTGGTTTTACATCAGAAAACCTGAAAATAAAAACAAGCTATTGTATAATCTATTGATTATCAAAATGTCACTGGTCTTTTATTTCTCCTTCGATGGCATGGAGAACCTCATCTGTGTCTTCCCTTACCACCAAAGCTATGACTTTGCATTTCTTTCTGGTAATGCCCTGACGAAGTTGGCAAACCCATCTGCCTGCTGAAATTTTCCCAGCTGGGTAGGGGGCGATTCCGGGAGATTCACTTCCGCCAATGGGTGTAAATCCATCCCGAAGAATGTGTTGGTGCAGATAATTGGGATTTCGCTGCGGTTGTTTGGCATAATCCAGCTGCCAGTTGATGATGCTGTCCTCCACCAAATAAACTTCCATTTTTAGTGGCAGGCTAAAGCCAGACCTCATCTTCACATGGGTGCGGGCATAAAATTGTTTTGCGCTGTCGTTGTAAAATGCATTTAGGTAAAGGGTGAATTCCGGATCAGGTTTTGCCAGAAATTCTGTAATTTTTCCTTCCCATGAAGAACTGGCAAGAAGAGCTGTACTGCTGCCACCAAACCGACCTCTGTTCACCAGTCCTTTTGGAATGGTTTCACTCACTTTAAATTTGGTATCGAGATTGTTTCCTGCCTCAGACCGGAAGTCTGCGCCAAAAGATCCATCTGCATTGGTTTGAGGTTCAGAAAAGTACCCCGCATGGATTGCCAATACCAATAACCTTTTATTGAAAATGGAATCAAGTCGCTTCGCCTGCCTTGCCGCATTTGGACAATTTCCACAAAAATGGCCTGTATATTCTTCAACAATGGCCATACTTTTCTGAACAGAATCCTTCAAAAGAAAGCTGGTGTCAAGGATTCCACTTGGCACCTCGACAACAACTGAAGGCAAAGCCTCATTTGGGTCTACATAGTCGCAGGCAGCAAGCCATGCCAGTAAAAGTCCTGCTCCGAGTAGAATGCTTAAATTCTTCTTCATTATTCTTTTATGAAAGGCATTGAAGTTACCGATTTTTCTGAAGTAATCAGCAACCAATATGTTCCGGAAGGCAAACCAGTTAAATCAAATTCAGCTTCACCTTCTGCAAAGATGTTCTTTTCTGAAAGGATTGATTTTCCAATGGCATTCATGATTTTAACTGCCTTTGGTTTTTTTCCATTCCATCGAAGTGAAATCCGGCTTTGGGCAGGATTTGGGGAAAGCATGAACCTGCCTTCTGAAATCCGGCCATTGATCGTAGTTACAGTCACCACTTTTGGCTGGGATGATCTGGAGCAACCTGCGGCATTTCTCACGATGAGTGTATAGGTTCCGGAAACGGTTGCGGTAATACTTTGAGTATTGTCTGGCAGAGTATCATTGCCATTCAATATCCACATGTATTGTAAGCCGGGAGGACCTGTAAGTGTGTTGCCTGCAACTGTGATTACCGGAACACCTGGAAGGGCTACCACGACAAGGCTTAAAGAACTGGCTTCAGATGTGCAACCATTTACCGTTACTGATGCCTGATAAGTTCCTGCAGATGCGGCATTTACAACCCTGGTTCCAATCCTGTTTGTGGAATTGAAATTACCTGGACCGCTCCAGCTGTAGCTTGCATTGGCAACAGAATCCATGCTGAGAACAAGGGTTTGACCGGTGCATAAAGTATCGTTATTGGACTGCACAATTGGTGCACTCGGACAACTGTCTGTGGTGTCGATGCTGATATCATCTATGAAAATTCTGTTTCCATATCCGAAGGTATTCATGAAACCAATGGCAACTTCCGGGTAAATTAAGAGACTGTCGAGGTTGAGCGAAACAGATTTCCAGTCTCCAACTGCCGGCGTATAGGAAGCACTGGCAGAACCCGCTGTGGCAAGTTCTTGTCCGCCTTTTTTCCAGAATGGAATGAAACTGCCGCCACAATCTGCGCC
>CANETC010000056.1 GCA_947441055.1 Cytophagaceae bacterium
CAGAACTGTTCATTCCTGGCTTTCCGTTCTGGAAAATTCCTTTGTGTTGTATCGCCTTCAACCGTTTCATCAGAATTTCAAAAAGAGATTGGTGAAGTCTCCTAAGATCTATTTTGTTGATACTGGTCTGGCTTGTGCATTGTTGAATATCAAGTCTCCGGATGAGTTCTCAAATTCGCATTTCAAAGGGGCTTTGGTGGAGAATTTTGTGGTGTCTGAGTGCTTGAAAAACAAGCAAAATCTCAATCCGTATGACCGGAAATTCTATTACTGGAGAGATAATAATGGTACAGAAATAGATTTGATTATCGAGGCAGGAAATACGATAAGCCCGGTGGAAATCAAGTCGGCCCAAACCTATTCAAACGACTTCAGCCGCAGCATGAAAAAGTTAATGCTCTATTCAGGCATGACACATGGAACCATTGTTTATGATGGTTCGGCAGGCTTCAAAGGTTCTGACGGTATTGATTTGCTAAATTGGAAGGATTTTTTGTGTATTTTAAGGTAGGGTTGGAATCCCATCTATCCTGAGTCTTGCACAACGTAGACTCAGGACGGCCAATATGTGGCTCATACAATTCAAACCACCATCCGGACTGGATTCCCTACAGATATTTGACTATTGATACTGTTCAGAAAAGTGTGTAAAGCTCAAAAGTTTGCGATTTTAGGATTGCGAAACTTAATAAGCATAGGCACTGAACTATGCAAAAGACCAAGTGCGGGAAATTTTAGGACAAATTGCACTAGGCAAGAACAGCTAACAGAAAATTTTTCAGCTCAGCATAGAAGCCATAATGCGATCGGTACGGTCGGAATTGGAATCAGGAGATTCTAGCAATGGCTTGCCGATTCAGATTTTTATTCCAAATCTTCTTTATTCAACAAGTAGCTTCTCCACATTCTGCTCTTCCATTCGCACCTGGTAGATGCCCTTTGGCAGGCCAGAGAAATTTACTTCATTGTGGCCGCTGAGGATGGATTGGCTTTTAACCTTCTGACCAAGCGCATTGAAGAGCTCCAGCTCGCCCGCTGCCGGACTGTACACCGATATCCGGTTCTTTGCCGGATTTGGGTAAATCCTGAGTTTTTTCTGAACCTGTTTGTTTTCTGAACTGGTGAGCACTTGCTCTGCCAGAATAAGTATGAAGCGGTTGTAGGCTTGACTGCTTATAGCTTCAAAGCTGATTTCCGGCTGCTGACGGATGTCGGTCAGGCTCCCAAGGAAATCGTCCTTCAGGTAGATGCTGGTTGTTGGGGAAATGTTCTCCATGCCCTCGAAGTGGAAGGATGCCGTGCCGTTTGCCGGGGTCTGAACCTTCAGCGGAATGATGCGCTGCTCGCCAATCTGCGGCAGTACTTCGATGGCGGCATTTTTTCCGTTGGCCATAACTGTGGCTACATCCACAGCGGAACCTGTGAGATTCAGGGCATCGAAGTTGTCCAGGCCTTCTGCTGCTGATGGGTAGACCAGAACACCAGCTTCATCCCAGTTGCTGCCTTGCTGCACCTTGAATTTGAGGAACTCAAGTTCGCTGGTGGCTGTTCGCAGGAAGCTGGCCGAATTGGCATTGGTGTTCTTGAACGACTCTTTAAAAATAAGACTAGCCGAACCCGTTGCTTTCACAAAAAATGCCTGTGATGAAGGAATGTTCTCCTGCAGACCGCCCACGCCGACACCGCTGCTGCCTGTGAGGGAAGTGTAGGTGCCGTAGTTGCCCGCTGCACCGTTGAAGGTGTAGTAGGCATTACTCAAAGTTAGACCGGAGTTGGCCGCATCATTGCGCATCTGGTTCCAGTTGATGGCGCATGGATATGGGTTGGAAATCAGATTCCAGCCGCCACCGCCATAGCCGGAAATTGGACTGAAGGTAAGCGCTTTGCTCACATTCTGCACAAATGGCAAACCAGTAACCGAAGCAAGTCGTGTCGGGTTGGACTGACCCAGATAAATCCGGTAGCCCTTTGGTTCATTGCCTGGATTAATGGCCGTGGCCAATGTATTTGGGACCTTCCAACCATATACCTCATTGGACAATCCTGTGGAGGAATCCGTTTCAGAATATTCAAACATGGAGGCATTCAGTTTTGGGAAAATACGGGTATTTAGCTCGCTCCACTCCTCGCTAATCATTGAGGATTTAACCGGAGCTCCCACAAAATACCAGCCATTTGCTGAAGGCAGTAGGCGTTCCTGAGAAATATTGCCCGTCAGCGTGGCATTGGCTGGAATCGGTCCGATGCTTCCTGTACCAAAGGAATTGGAGCGCAGAATCAGGTCGCCGTTGTTGGTAAGTGATGAGGCAGGAAGCAGCATCAGAAGTGCATTTGGATTGGAAGCAGTCGGCACAACAATCAGACTGGAACCTGTTGCAATCTGCACTGCATTATTTCCAAGCTCCAGCTTTGAAACGCTTACTATTCCGGAGATGTTCTGGGCCGAACTTCCATTCATTACCACTTTTCCGGCCCCGGTAATCAGGGAGCCATTGGCTCCCAGCAGATTGCCGCCAATGTTCCACACTCCGCCGCTGCTGATGCTCACTGTGGCGCCGGACTGAATTGTAACCGAGTGACAGCTGAAACTTCCTCCGGTGGAAATGGTATTGCTGGTTCCTGAAGGAATCACCACATCAATGCCTGCTGTGGGTACCACATTGGAACTCCAGTTGGAGGCGTTGTTCCAGTCGCCGTTGCTGGCGCCGGTCCAGACAAAGGAGCTGCAATTGGTAAAGAGGAAAGTATTGCTTTCATCACAGTCTGAGCCCAAGCTGCTGGCCGAATAACCTGCTGGTGTGCTGGCTCCGTAGCAAAGTGTCTGCACCGCACCCACGGTGTAATTGTCACCATCGGCGTCGGTGTAGAAATTGCCTGTGCGCCAGATGCTGTTATCAGCATCGTCACAGTCATTTCCTGAAGTGGTTAAGACATAACTTGCGCCCGGGCTGACACAAGAAGACACAGAAGATCCGTTAACACTATAGCCATCACCATCGGTATCCAGGTACCAGGTAAAAGGTGTATTTACCGTTACGGAAAAAATTGCCGCCGGACCATTGCCGCAAGTATTGCTGCCCTGTACCAAGATGTTGCCCGAGTTTGCTGAAGCAGAAAAGTTCACAGTGACGGCATTGGTATTGTTGCCCGACGCTAAGCTGGCACCCGAAGGAAGTGTCCAGATGTAGGAAGTAGCTTCAGGTACCGATGCAATGGAATATGAATTCAAACTTGTCTTGCAGACGGAGGCATCTCCCGTGATGGTGCCCGGAGTAAGAGGAATATTGCCAACGCTGATATTGAAATCTCTTGCTGTTCCGTTACCACAGGCATTGGAGGCATAGACGCTTACGGTGCCGCCACTGGTTCCGGCTTCCGAAGAAAGCTGATTCAATGCGGCACCTGTGGAACTGGCAGGCGAAAATCCTGAAGGGAAAGACCAGTGGTAATTCTCTACACCAGACATTGCTGGAATGCTGTAATTCTGGGTGCTCCCATTACAAACAAAAGCTGAGGCGCTTATCACGGAAGGCTGTGCTGGCAATGAAGTAAATGCCGTAACGGCAAGGCTTCTTGAAATACCTGTTCCGCAGGCATTTACTCCGGCTACACTGATATTACCACTTGTGCTTCCGGTGCTGGTGCTGATGGAATTGCTTGTGGAAGTTCCCGACCAACCGGAGGGCAGAGTCCAACTATAAGACTCCGAACCGCTGACAACTGAAATGGAATACGACTGAGCAGCTCCGTTGCATACAGATGCAGCTCCGGTCACACTTCCTGGCTGGGCCGGAACCGCCGAAAATGCTGTGGCTGCCAGACTGCGGGAAGTCCCTGTTCCACATGCATTTACTCCGGAAACACTGATGTTACCACTGCTGCTGCTGGTTGTTGTGCTAATTGAAGTACCTGTGGATGTACCCAACCAGCCGGAAGGAAGCACCCAGGTGTAAGAAGTTGCAGTTGATACAGCAGCGACGGAATATGTTCTTGAAACTCCGCTGCAAACAGAGGAAGAACCTGTAATGGCTCCTGGTTGGGATGGTACATCCTGCACAGCCAAATTGACATTGCTGCTGGATGAGCAACTGTTGTAAATAACCGTAACGGAATAATTTCCTGAGGATGTTGCGCTTACCGTAGGATACTGAACGCTTGCATTGCTAAGCCCAGTAGCAGGCGTCCAGCTAAATGTTGCCGGGAGACTGGGTGTAAATCTGCGGCCGTCATTCGTGGATGTCCAATTAGCATTATTACGACCGGCAATGGTGCTTGCCGCAGTTCCATTACCATTTTCCAGTCCTTGGGTTTTTATTGTGCTGAGGTTCTGATTACTCAGGTGCATTTCAATGATGTTTGAGCCTTCAAAAAAAACCAGCTGGCCGCTCAAGGTGCCTGTACCACTATATGGAGGTACATTGGTGTATTGAATCACAAAGCGGCGATTGGGTGCCGAACCGCTTGTAAAATATCCGCACGAACCTGCGCTGGTCATATTCAGATCAGCAAAGCATAGCGCAACAACATTATTGGGCGCAGATGCGGTGGGAAATGAATTGGGGGCATTTGCAGCCGATCCAGCGCCGAATGTGATAAATCCGTTGGTTGAAACAAAAAGCGAATTGTAATCGGAGTTGTAAAACTTAAAGCTGAAAGGAAGGCTAACCTGCGCGAAGCCATCATCAGCATCACCTGTCCAAGTAGTGATGTTGGTGGGAGTTCCGCCAATGGTGGAAAAAGTAGCAGTCCCTGATGTATAGGTTGTTGCGGGGACGATGGCACGAAGCGTGGTGTTTAGCGGGTTACAGCCAGAGGCAGCATCTGCTAAAACTGTTACACTGAAAGGTGCCGCATGTTCGCCGGAAGTCACCAAGGCTGCGCATCTTAAACCAGTCACAGACGCTGTTTTTGCCCTAATTGCAAAAAAGTGCCGCTGCGCTGCGGCCAGCCCAGTGGCAGTGTAATTTGTGGTAAGAACATTTGCAGCAAACACATTCCATGTGAAAGTTACAGTATCCAGCTTCATGACATCATATTGTGTGGCACCGGTTACGGCATTCCATGAAATGGCCATTTCTCCAACTGTACAGCCCTGGGCAAAGGCAAGTCCTGTAGGCGTTCCGATTACAGAAAAATTTGCATCACTTTGATCGGTAAGTGCACCCTGTGTGATGCGCATAAGGTATTGACTGGATACCGTGGCGGGAACTGTCCATGAAGCATTGTTTACGGTTGATGTCACGGTGCCAAGAGGCGTCCAGCTGCTTCCGTTGTTGGTAGAATATTCTACCGTTTGATTTCCTGTAACGCCAAAGGAATCCCAGAAAACGGTACCGGTTCCCGGTTGCAGTACCTCGCCGCCATTAGGATAAAGAATCTGTATTCCATTATTGTCGAACTCCCAGGTGAGTGCGTATTGCTGCGGACCGCTCGGAATTGATGCGCCGCTAATTGTGATGGAATAATTACCTGCCGCTGGACTGAGAATAGTAACTTGTTCGATATTGTTACGGTTGTCCACTCCCCGGACTGCTGCATTTGCCGGGAGAGCAGGATCGAGAATCCAGGGATTAAAAACGGTGGCAGATGGATTGGTAACTGAAAGGTTCAGATTGTTAATCAGTGCAGGATTGGCGTTGGCAGCACCTGCGGGATCGAGCCATGCAATCATTACCCGAATCTGGGCAGTACCGGCAGGGACCGCAATGGTTTTGGTATAGCTTCCTCCGTTGGATATGGAATTTACCTCAAAACGATTTTCTTCCATGGCAGTTACCGCTTTCAAACCGTTGATAATTCCATAGCCAAATCGGTAATCCGGGCCGGCGGTACCCCGGTCTCTGGCCGTATTGCATACCAGGGCTTTCAGAAGGGAAGATCTGGGATCAGCATTGGAGTTCAGTTGCCGATAACGCTGAACCAATTGTGCCATTACGCCCGAAACCCCGGGTGTGGCCATTGAAGTTCCCGACATGGTCATATAAGAATTGTTCGGAGTAGTGGAAAAGACATTGGTCCCCAGTGCAGAGATCTCTGGCTTCAGTCGGCCATCCTGCACCGGACCGGTACTGCTGGATGTACTTAAGGACTCGTTGATCTGAGCGTTTCCTACAACCAATGTATTTTTTGCGGCTTTTCCAGTGGTAGTCCGCCATCCTGCGCAACCCGTTGCTGCCTGAGAATTCCCGGAAGAATGAACATGCAAAAGATTGGGGTAGTTGATGAGCACCAGATCCTGGTTCCGGCTGTTAGAGTTGTAGGGATCTCCGGTAGCGCAATTTGATACTGCGAAAGCATCTCCGAACCCCCAGGAATGCGAGGCGATGGTAAAGGAGCGAACAGGTTGCTGTGCCAGCATTTCTGCGGCCACATCACCCTGATAATTATAGGAAAATAGGGTGGAACCGGGTGCCATTCCTCTGGCAATGGGATTTAGAATCCCGGCTCCGCCGATGGTTCCCATTACATGGCTGGCATGGTCGTCAGCAGGGGAAGTTTCGACTAGTGTGAGTCGGTTTTGGAAATCCTGGTGTTTTCCTACCTCTCCACCATCCCAGATTGCCACCTTCACCCCCGAACCAGTCAGATTTCGGATGCCATACTCCAGCGTGGAGGAGCGGTGCAGGTTTTTGCCAGGGAGATTCTCCCTTTTGGCTTCCGGATTTACCGGTTCCATCCATTGCACCCAAGCTTCATTTGCGAGTTCGGGAATGAGGCTGCTTGCTGCACGAAGGACAATTGTTTGAAATTCAGGTTGAAAATCAAGAATCATCGCGCCCCTGTCTTTCAGGAGCTTATGAATTTCTGTCCTTCCCGCATCTTCTTTCCGAAAAGTCTGAATTATGAATTCAATGTTTCCACCTTCCTTAATGGCCCAGGATGGGAATTGACCGGAGCGCATGGCGGCCTCCATTTTAAATTCCGGAAGGAGCGGGAATACTGCTCGGATATTTGAGGATAGCTTTTTCAGTTCCAAGTTTGCCGGGGAAGAAAAGCACCAGGCATTTTGAGGAAGATAATCCAGTAGTTCAATTCCTTGTTGCTTCAGCATCAATTTTTCTGCATCATCTGGTAAAGCAAAAAACTGAACAAGTCCATATCGCCGGTCTCCGAAAACAGCGGAACTTACAGTCGGGATTTCCTTTTCTTCCGGATTAAATTTACCCGAACGAAAATCAATGCTGTAATCGGTTTGTGCCGATGAAAACCGAATAGGAAGCAAAGCCAGGCAGAAAATCAAAGCGATTTTTTCGAGAATGTCAATTTTCTTCATAGAAATTTGTCTTTAGGAAAAATAACTGGTTCAAATATGGTAAATATCATTGATAAGTATTTGAATGCTTGGTTCAATTATTTTTAATTTAGTTAGGTTTAGCTATGGTGCCCGATTGAACCCAGAATCCGCATTAGAAATTCCCTGTCTGCCAACAGGCAGGTATTCCGAGTCTAAATTGCTTTAAATCAGGATCCGCCGTGGCGGACTAATTATCTTCTTTATCCGTGGCGCTGCTACGAATTTCGAATCCAAGGCTCTGATTTTTTGCACTTTAGCTCCTCATCATGAACCTCTGATGCGGAAAGTGAGTTGAAGCCAAAATATGTCAGGTTTCTCCGAATTGTCCCCAGTTGTATGCTATTGGTTTACCTGAATTATTCCCTAAAGTCGACACAGTTTTTTAGGATAGGGGAGGACCTAATGATCATCCTAAAAATACCGAAGGCAGCATTGTTCTCGCTTCTTCAAGTACATCCAGATTGATGCCATTTTTAAAGCCCATTTCATTGGCCCATTGAAGTATGGCTTCTGTGCTGAGGTTCCCAACGAGTTCATCTTCTGCCATCGGGCAGCCACCATACCCACCGAGCGCCGAATCGAAATTCCTGCATCCTGCATCCCAGGCCGCTTGCACTTTTTCAAAGGCATGCATTGGATTGGCATGAAGATGGGCAGTTACTTCCACCGCTGACCATGGTTCGTGAATGGCACGAAACAGAGATCCAATTTCGGCCGGACTTGCCATGCCAACGGTATCAGCCAATGAAAGGTGCTGAATATTCATTTCCAGAAGTCTTTGGCCATATTTCAACACCAGTTCCGGTGAGTATGCATCGCCATACGGATTTCCAAACGCCATACTCAGATACACAACCAGTTTTCGGTTTTTGGCCAGACAGAGATTTTGAATTTCAGCCACTTCATTCAGGGCTTCTTCAATGCTTTTGTTGGTATTTCGGTGTTGAAATTGTTCGGAAATGGACAATGGAAATCCCAAGAAGTCAATCTGCTGGTATTCCAGCGCCGATTCTGCACCCCGGCGGTTGGCAATGATGGCCAGCAGCTTTGAAGAATTGTTTTCTAATTCAAGCGACTCCACAACTTCTGCGGTATCCCGAAGCTGGGGAATGGCTTTTGGGGAAACGAAACTTCCAAAATCCAGGCGGTCAAAACCGGCTTTAAGCAAAGCATTGTGGTAGCGGATTTTGAGTTCTGTGGGGACAAAATGACTCAGGCCCTGCATGGCATCGCGGGGGCATTCATTCAGAATCAATTTTTGGTTCATTTGGTGTGTAATCAAAAAAAAGGGGCCGAAGCCCCTGTGTATTAAAGTGTTCTTTTTGTTTCCCGTTCTTCGAAGGATTCGATGGTGTCTCCTACTTCGATGTTGTTGAAATTCTTTACTTTAAGTCCGCATTCGTATCCGAATTTCACTTCAGATACATCATCCTTAAAGCGTTTTAGCGCTTCCAGATTTCCTGTGTGAATCACAATGCCGTCGCGGATTACACGAATTCCATTGTTTCGTTTCACATAGCCATCTGTTACGTAACAACCGGCGATGTTGCCGAGTTTGCTAATCTTGAATACCTCACGAATTTCGATGTTACCAACAATGACTTCTTCGATTTTCGGAGCAAGGAGTCCTTCCATTGCATCTTTGATGTCGTTGATGGCATCGTAAATGATGGAGTAAAGCTTGATTTCGATTTCCTCGTTCTCGGCCTGTCTTCTTGCCTGAGCAGAAGGGCGAACCTGGAATCCTAAGATAATGGCATCAGAAGCAGAAGCGAGCATTACATCGGCCTCAGAAATCTGACCTACACCTTTGTGCAGAATGCGAATGGCAACTTCGTTGGTACTAAGTTTCTGCAAGCTGTCGGCAAGTGCCTCCACGGATCCGTCCACATCTCCTTTGATGATGAGGTTGAGCTCCTTAAATGTACCAAGTGCAATCCTTCGTCCAATTTCATCAATTGTGATGTGCTTCTTGGTGCGGATGGATTGTTCGCGCTGAATCTGTTCCCGCTTGTTAGCGAGTTCTTTCGCTTCACGCTCATTCTCCATCACATTAAACTTATCACCAGCTTGTGGCGCATTGTTCAATCCAAGTACCTGCACAGGTGTTGATGGACCTGCTGCGTCTATTCTTGCGCCGGTGTCATCGTACATCGCCTTCACTTTGCCATAATAGGCGCCGCAAAGGATGAAATCACCAACATTCAGTGTTCCGGCTTGAACCAGCATGGTAGAAACATATCCACGGCCTTTGTCGAGGGATGCTTCAATCACAGTTCCCTGTGCCATTTTGTTTGGATTGGCCTTCAAATCCAGGATGTCTGATTCGAGTACTACCTTTTCAAGAAGTTCCGAAATACCGAGTCCTTTCTTAGCAGAAATTTCCTGACACTGATATTTACCGCCCCAGTCTTCCACCAGAATATTCAGGTTGGCAAGAGCTTCTTTGATTTTTTCCGGATTGGCTCCGGCCTTATCAATTTTATTGATTGCAATTACAATCGGCACCCCTGCAATTTGAGCATGGTTGATTGCTTCTTTTGTTTGTGGCATAACCGAATCATCGGCTGCAACCACGATGATAACCACATCGGTTACCTTGGCTCCACGGGCCCTCATCGCTGTAAAGGCTTCGTGACCCGGGGTATCAAGGAATGTTACATTTCTACCTGATTCGGTCCGGACATTGTATGCCCCAATGTGCTGGGTAATTCCACCTGCTTCAGAAGCCACGACTTTTGTTTTCCTGATGTAATCAAGAAGTGAAGTTTTACCGTGGTCAACGTGGCCCATGATGGTTACAATCGGAGCCCTTGTTTCAAGTTCATCCTCATTGTCGGGCGTATCAATTACATTTTCCTCCTCCTCAGCAGAGTTGAAAGATGTTTCAAATCCAAATTCATCTGCAATAATGGTGAGTGCTTCTGCATCGAGTCTTTGGTTGATTGAAACAAACATGCCCAAGGACATACATGTTGCAATTACCTGATTCACAGAAACATCCATCAATGATGCAAGATCTGCTACTGATACAAATTCGCTCAGTTTAAGAACCCTTGAGGTCTGGTCATCATCCCTACCATAGCGTTCATTGCGGTCGCGGTTCTTTTTCTTTAAAGCCTTTCCAAGGCCTTTGTTCATTGTGGCATTTACCTTACCAGAAATCTGGCGGTTGGAATATCCACCACCACCTCCTGGACGGCCTGGTCCGCCACCGCCACCTGGACGATTTTGTCCGCCGCTTGGTCCGCCCGGTCCACCACCTGGACGGTTTTGTCCGGCGCCTGGTCCACCCGGTCCACCGCCTGGACGGCCTGGTCCGCCACCTTGTCCGGGGCCTCTGTTGTATCCTCCGCCCTGGCCTTGTTGACCCTGACCTTGATTTTGCTGTCCTCCGGGCTGGTCGCTTCTTTGACCCGGACCTCCTTGACGGAATCCTCCTTCACCACCTTGAGCAGGCCTGTTTCCAGAGCCACTGGATCCTCCAACTGCAACAGGACCGGTTTTTAACCGTTTTCTTTTGCGTTTTTCAGATTCAGACTCTTCGTTGCTCTTTGGTTTATTTTCAAATACTTTAAGATCGATCTTACCTAGTACGGTTAGACCTTTCAATTGGTCGGCTTCGCCTCTTATGGTTTTATTTACAGGCGGCGCCTCAACTTCAGGAACTGGAACTGGAGCGGGAGCTGGAACAGGAGCTACAACTGGTTCCTGTTTAACTGGTTCTGGTTCCGGCCTTGCAACAGGTTCAGCCTGTTTTGGCGTTTTTGCCTTTTTTTCTTCAATGACAGGTTCTGGAGCAGGAGCGGGAGCAACTGCAATTGGTTCAGCCGGAGTAGGTTCTGGTTCCGGTTTTGGAACCTCAACTTTGACCTGCGGCTTATCTATTTTCTCAGGCTCTGGTTCTGCTGCTGGCTTTGGCGCGCTTGCTTTTTTCTTTCCGCTCAGATCAATTTTCCCAAGCACTTTCAGACCTTGCATCTGACCTTCAGCTTTGATTACAATCGGAACTTCTGGTTCCGGAGCAGGAGGAGGCGTTGGTGCCGGTTTTTCCTGAATAGGAGCAGGAGCTGCAGGAGCTGGTGCCGGTGCCGGTGCTTGTCTATTAGGAATTCCTGGTATGGATTGCAGGTTTCGACGGGCAATGGGTGCCTCGTCCATATCTTCATCCGAATTGCGGCGACGGTCCTTGTGGGAATCGCCTTCAATTACAATTTTTTCATTGTGCTTGTGCCCGATAGAAATACCGGATGCTTCTTTTTTCTCCTGCGCAGAAGAGGAATACTCCTTACGCAACAGTTCTACCTCACCTGCAGTCAGTTTTGCAACCGGACTCCTTTCAATGGGTGACCCGTTTTTCTGCAGAAATTCCACAATGGAATCCAATCCAAGATTGAATTCCTGCATGGCCTGCCGTAATTTATATACCCTTTCTTCAGACATGTTTCGCTTTTCGATTTCCCTTTATTTTTTCCGGTTTACTGTCCGGATCAGTTATCAAATTCCTGTTTTAGGATTCCGATTACTTCCCCAATGGTCTCCTCTTCGAGGTCTGTCCTGCGGACAAGGTCTTCAATTGGAACGGAGAGAACACTCTTAGCGGTATCCAATCCAATTTTCTTGAACTCATCCAGAATCCATGCATCGATTTCATCGTCGAATTCCTCGAGTGCAATGTCGTCAATTTCCTCTTCAGAACCATCAGAATCCCTGAACACATCAATTTCTTTGCCAATCAATCTGCCGGCAAGTTTGATGTTTTGTCCGCCTTTACCAATGGCGAGAGATACTTGATCTGGCTTTAGGAAGACAGAAACGCGGTTTTCATTCTCATCAATCTTCATGCTCGTAATCTTCGCCGGGCTAAGTGCGCGGGAGATGTAGAGCTCCATATTTTCGGTGTAATTGATTACATCGATGTTTTCGTTTTCAAGTTCACGCACGATGTTGTGAATCCTTGAACCCTTCATTCCAACGCAAGCACCAACTGGATCAATTCTATCATCATACGATTCAACAGAAACCTTGGCTCTTTCGCCCGGCTCTCTTACAATCTTGCGAATTGCGATGATATTGTCTTCGATTTCAGGAACTTCCAATTCAAACAAACGCTCCAAAAATACTGGAGAAGTTCTTGAAAGGATAATTTTAGGAGTTCCATTGATCATTTCCACTCTGTGCACGACAGCGCGGATGCTGTCTCCTTTGCGGTAACGGTCTTTTGGAATCTGTTCTCCTTTCGGAAGAATAAGTTCATTTCCAACGCCGTCTATCAAAAGCACTTCCCGGTTTCCAATCTGGTAAACTTCGCCGATGATCAAATCACCAACTTTGTCTTTGTAGGCCAGGAACAGGTTTTCTTTTTCTAAGTCTTTTACTTTCTGAACCAAGGTTTGCTTGGCGGTAAGGATTCCCCTTCTTCCAAAATCTTCCTCAATTTGAATTTCTTCTGCCAACTCATCACCGACCTCAAGATCAGGCTGAATTTTGATGGCATCCGCATACGGGATCTTGTCATAATCCCAAATGTCTTCGGACTCATCATCAACCACTTCACGGAAGCGCCAGATTTCAAGGTCGCCTTTGTCTATGTTGATGATTACATCAAAGTTGCCATCCTCCACATACTTTTTCCTGAGAATCGACCTAAAGACTTCCTCCAGGATCTTGATCATGGTAGGCCTGTCAATGTTTTTAAGCTTGGCGAAATCCGAAAAGGATTCAATGAGGGTTTTGCTATCCATTTTACTTAAAAGATACTGTCACTTTTGCTTTCAAAATATCAGTGCTCTTCACCTTTACCAAAGTGAGAACAGGTTTTTTTCCTTTGGCCTTCTGCGCAACTTCCAATTCAAGTTCCTCTGAAGTCCAGCTCAAAAGTTTGCCTTCCATCTGAGGACCTTCGCGCATGTCAAGCACAAGGGTGCGGCCAATATTTTTGATGAACTGCCTCTCGCTGCTAAGCGGGAAATCCAGACCGGGCGATGCAACTTCCAGACTGTATGCGGTACTAAAAAGATCCTCATCTTCCAGATACTTACCGAGTTTACGGCTGTAATTTGCGCAATCTGAAATTGTTATGCCTGAATCACTGTCAATCAAAACCTGCACTTTTCCTTCCGCCACCTTGCCCAAACCCACACTTACCTGCACAAGAAAATGCTCTGGAGATTCCAGGTTTTCCGTAAGGAAGTGTTCGATCTGTTCCTTTGTTTTGCTTGAGTTCATAAAAAAAGGGCCTCTCGAGCCCCTCATACCAATCGCGATGCAAAAGTACAGTCTTTTACTCCAAAATCAAAAGCAATTTTAGTACTTAGTTTTTTTAGCTGAAATAAACATGACGCCAGATACCCAGGTTTATTACCCGCCACAGAAAATCGGTTCTTTTATCGTCATCCGTTGTAAACAACTTATCCCAATCGTTTCGGATGTGTTTTGAATCAATAAAATCGTCCAAGTCTGGGGTGATAAAAGATTTTAATTCTTCGCTTGCATCCCTAAGCCATCCTTGTTCTGCCTTGCTGCGGAAATTTCCATTGGCAGGTGAATTTGTAATTATTTCCGGAAAAACGCCCCTCATTGCTTTTAAAAGCAGGTTTGATGGCTGGCCTTCGCGGATTTTATACACACTACTTGCTTTAATTACAGGGTCGGCCATGGTCCGGCTACTCACAAAAGGGTGCCGAATTTCAATTCCGAAGGCCTGTGCATTTCTGTCGGAAGTTCTAAGTTTTTCCTTTACCAGGCTTCCACCAAGTTCACTGGCGATGAGTTGGTTCAGGCTTTCCGGCATCGACTTTATCTTGTTGTCCAGATTTTTGAAATACCGGTCTTTGAAATTGTCTTTCAGATACGAAAACTCCTCCTGATTATTTCGAATCATCGATTCTTTTATGTCGTCTGAAGTAGTCTTGAAAAGAAGCTTTTTCGACAGGTAAAAGAGCATTTTTGTTTTTTCAGAAACAGGCCCTCTGAAACCCATCAGGTTCTCGAAAAATATGTTGTAATTTTTTGAACTAAGGTTGTCCTCCAGATACTGGAGAAAGTGTCTATGGTTGGAAGCAAAAAGCTGACTTCCGCCTGAGGGTTCAATCAGTACCTTGATGCCCTTTGTCGATGCCTCCTCAAGCATACGGTACTGGTGAAAAACATCAAGATTTGTGAATGGAACATCTTGCTGGTGGCAAACCTTTAGCAAATTGGAGGAAAAGTCGCGGAAAGTACAGGTGGAGGAAAATAATTCGACGCCTAAATCTTTGCCAATAGTGCTCAGGTGATTTATGTCTTTTTCCTCAAGGGTTCCCTCTTGCCAGATGCAGGAAAAAATTTCTGAAGGATCTGGCCTTTCCTGTGCCCGCATTTCCCTTATGGATTCTTTCAAAAGATAAGGGAAAACCATGCTTTCCTTATCCTTACTTAACAGGTAGGCAGTTGGCAATCCCGGACTTAGATGATCGCCTACATTGGAAACCAATGATTTGCGCAGCCTGTGTGCAAGGGTAGACACTTTGTTGCGGCTATATCGGTCAATTTTAGAATCTGTTGCCATGCTGAAATAGCTCCAGATTTTCGAATTGCCTTTGGGCAGCAACAAGGTCATGGCCGATCCCGGCATCAGCTCTGAAAGGCCTCTAAAAATAGATTGTATGTGGGTTTCAGATTCTCCGAGCAAGAGGTAGTCGAATACGGCTGACTTGCTCATTTTTTTTGAAACAAATGGAAGGCCGAAAAGACTTTTCAATTCTGAGCCAAAGGCGAAAACGCCTTCTTCATGGCAATAGTAGAATGGCTTGATTCCAAATGGATCTCTGGCAGCAAAAACCTTTCCTTCGATTTGATCATATATTAGAAAGGAGAAGGAACCTTCGATTCTGGATAGTAAGCTTTCTCCCCAAACCCGGTAACCATTCAAAATCAATTCGACATGACTGTCTGTTTCTGAACCAATTCCATTGTTGCGAAGTTCTTTTGAAAGTTGACTTGCGTTGAGGATTTCTCCGTCCAGAACCGCCCAAATCTTACCATCTAAACTACCGAAAGGCTGGTGCGCTTTTGGTTCTGTTATGCCCTGAACAGACCCAAGTCTATGTCCAAGCACCAACCAAACATCATCTGGCGCATTTTCCAATGGTGGCAAAGAAAATGCTTGCCTTACTTTTGGATGAGTGTCATTTCCGGAAAATCTGAGTGCTTTTTCGCCTTGAAAAAAAACATAGCCTTCATCCTGGCGGCCCCGATGTTGGAGCTTGCCCAGAATATGCGCAACGTTTTCGCGCAGGGGATTTTCTTGTTGGGAGAACTCTATGACTCCCGCAATTGCACTCATTTTATCAATTCTGGGTTTATCTCAAAACAATTTTCTGATGTGGTTGGTCTATCAAAATTTGAGAAAATTCTAAGGGCACAAGTGCAAGTCCTTTTTTATTAAATAAGCCTGTCTTTCCATTGCGAATTACCCAAACGAGGTCTAGTTCGGGTTCAATAATATCGGAATATCTTGTATTGAGCAAAATTTTTCCTTTTATACTGGCAATTCCCTTCCATGAACCCTTTTCTAAAATCCAATTATCATACCTTGATTGTGTAATTCGGTCAAAAGTACAAGGGAGTGCCGGATTTCCTTCCAGGTTGATGAGGCCCCATTTGCCTTCCTGACAAACAAGACTAACTGAATCTTTGAATGCTTGCACAGATTGAAAATTTGGCTGGATTCTAATTCTCTCATTTTGATCCAAAAATCCCCATACCTGCCCAATTTTTGCAGCCATCAGACCCTGTGAAGCTGGGAGCAGACTATCATACCGGCAGGAAATTCGGATGATTCCATTGTGATCAGCACAGCCCCATCTTTTTCCGGCTTTCACCAAAAACCAATTTGCGGTTTTTTCTCCAAGGCTGGTAATGCTGGGTTTCATTGGGTATCGGTTTCCATTTTGGCTGATTAGCACCCAGGAAGTAGGAAAGCGAA
>CANETC010000057.1 GCA_947441055.1 Cytophagaceae bacterium
ATCTTTGGATGCTGGTGGAGAATTTGTTCTTCATCAAAGCAGCTGTCCGATTCCAGGCAGGAATGCAGCTGCTGTCTTTGGATTTGCCCAACTCGGCCAAAAAATCGATTTGCGCCCTGAGAAGGAGAGAATCCCCCATTTCGGCAGCTCTTCCTGCAATTTGACCTTCGGTGAGGTGCACAATTTCCCGCTCTCTCAACTCCTCTTTTACTGCCCCGGGATCAGCACCCGGATTTTGCCGACAAGCAGAAAAAACACTAAATGCAAGGATAAACAGAAGAATTCCTTTAGAAAAGAAACCAACCTTAGATAGATTTATTCTCCGCGTTTTTATCAAATTACTGATCATAAATGGTTTTTTCCTGCTTGAAAAAGCGGGGATCCTTGAGTGTTTTTCCAGCTTTTGAAATGTGGTAACCACCCTTTATTGAGCAAAGCAAGAAACTCAAACCCAGACCGCCATAAACAGTGTTAACCAATCCCCTGTCTTCCGGCTCTTTTGGTTTGAAAGCTGTATTGAATAGAATTACTGCGGTGACCGAAGCAGCAATAATGGCACCCACAGCGGTTACATTTCTACCGGCTTTGTGCAAGTGAAACCCGACCAAATTCAATTTTGTATCCATCGCCAAATTTTTCTTGGCCGCAAGATTTAGGATGGTCTTCTCATTCTTTTTTGAAGCCGAATCTTTTGAAGAAACAGAATTTTGGTTCGCTCTTTTGGATTCTGCCATTCGGAGATCTTCCGCCTTCTGGGCTGCCTGCAAACTATCCTTCCGCACAATCAAGCGGTAATTGGCCGCGTCTTTTTCGGTTTGAGAACTGTCAGCTACCTGGGCCAATGAAAGGCCGGGAAGCATTTGAATGAAGAAAATCAGAAGCAAAAGCCTCCCAAAAAGTGTGTAAATAGATTGAAACATAAGGCAAACAAGCTAAACTTCGAACCGGAATTATGCGAATCAGGCAATCAGCTGCACTTCCGGATTGCAAAGAAGAAAATTTCTGTGTTTGAGACAAGGATTTGCAATGGAAAAACAAACAGTAAGTGAACTATTTCCTTGAAATGCCTACAAGCTTAGGAAAGCGCTTGAATCTTAATTCAGCTAGACGGGAACCTAAAACCGATTTAAGAATGGAGCAAAAATTCAACCGAAATATCCGCTCTCAGCAAGCACGACATGGGACAAGTTTCTTTGGCCTGTTTCACAAAAACGCCAAACTGGGCAACATTAATGTCGCCAACGCGCGCTTTCAGCATCAAATGCGATTGAATAATGCTTCCATTGTCCATTGAAATCCGGCAAGCCGTTTCTAATTCTGTCGGAATGATATTCTCCAAAGCAAGAATGCTGGCAAGTCGCATGTTAAAACATCCGGCATGGGCCGCTGCCACAAGTTCTTCTGGATTGGTTCCGTTGGCATCCCCAAAGCGGGAATCATACGAATATAGCGCTTGTCTGAGCGCCGGACTTTGTGTGGAAATGTGGCCACTACCTTCTTTTCCGCTGCCTTGCCAAACGGCTGTTGATGTACGGGTAATCATAAAATCTTCGAAAAACAGGTCTGCTGACCTCTCGGCACGAAGATAGCTTTGACATTACAGAACGGAAAGACTTGCAAGGCAAAACAATCAAGATTTACTTTCCAGCTGAGCTGAACCGGCACAAACCCGTTTAAAAAAATGAATCCAATCTCAACAACAGGAAGAACCGGTTTTGCTTCAATTCTACTCTTAATTTTTAGTAGCCTGATGAGCTTTAATTCAAATGCACAAACGCCATTGTCGGCAGCTGAAATGTTTGCCTTTCGCCTGCTTCCGGGACAAGACCTGAAAACCGAAATTGAAAAAAAAGTAAAGGAAAATAACTGGAAGGCAGTTGCAATTGTAAGCTGTGTGGGAAGTCTTGAATCCGCAAGCATTCGCTTTGCCAATCAAAAAGAAACAAGCAAAATTCCGGGAAGTCTGGAAATTGTCAGCCTCACGGGAACCCTGGGATCCGGAGGCACACACCTCCATATTTCTGTTTCGGATTCTAGCGGTAAAACCACTAGCGGTCACCTTATGCCGGGTTGCCCGGTTTATACCACCGCAGAAATTGTTTTGGCAGTGCTTAAAAATGTGGTTTTTGATAGGGAAACCGACCCTACTTACGGATTCAAAGAGCTGGTGGTAAAGCCGGAAACAAAATGAAATCTGGCGGTTTGAGTCAAGGATTGGGACTCAAATATTCTTGCTTCTTTTCCTTTATAGCTATTTGCTGGAACTCTTCAAAGGCTTCGGTGCGTTATTGGGCAAACTTGATCCTATCATAAAGCCCTGCCCAGTTAGATCCTCGCTGTAAGGCATCTCTTTCAAGAATTTTGAGAATTCTTCTTCGCTCATTGAAGCTAATGTATTTAGATCGTACTGGCCTCCTTTGGGCTTCAATTGTTTTTCATCCATAACTTTTATATTTTTTCAGAAAGTTAATAAGCATTTTTGGTATACCTCCTCCGTCAGAATACTCAATACTCGTTAATAACAATTTTCTTCTGCCGCATCATGACTTCCCAGGCATTGGGCTTGGCCATTAATTCTCCAAAATTCTTTGGAAGAACCTGCCAGCGAAGTCCATATTTATCTATGCACCAACAGCATTGCACTTCCTTTCCTTCTTTGGTGAAATAGTTCCAGAATTTATCAATCTCATTTTGGTCTTCACAATTTATCGTAAAAGCGAAAGCATCATTAAAAGCGTGGTGTTCTATTTCGGTGCTCATCAAAGAATACTTTCGACCAAAAATCTGAACCTCGCACATTTCAGTATTTCCGTTTGGAGTTTGACCTAAAGGAATAATGTTCCCTGCTTCAAAATCTTTGTCAAATATAATTTTGTAATACGCCACAACATTTGAAATGTTGCCAGCATCAGCCGTAAACCAAAGGCTGGGGATGATTTTGTTTTGGTTCATAATTTTCAATTTTCTTTCCCTTTGAATGCTGCAAAAATCGCCATTGCATGCCCGTGTCCCAATTGAAATTCTTCCTTAAGCCAATTCGTAATTTCTGTGGCTTTCACGGTTTTTACAAGTTGACCATCCTTCATAAAACCTTTTTCTTCTGCAAGATTTTTAAAATCTTCGGGTGACTTTCCCGTCTTGGTTTTGATGTTATCGATATATGCTTGAAAGGACATTTTACTAAAATTAGACTGTAAAATTAAACTTCTGATTGATTCCAAAATGGTCTCAAAAGCAAAATGATTGCCTTTCGATTAGCCATAGATTTTTAAGAAAAAGCAACGCCATTCCACCCAATTCTTAATCAAAATGCCCCGCTCATTGTGGTCTTATGGAAAAATTGCGAATTTTAGCCCCTGCCCGATTCCTATATGAAAAAATTCCTTCGCATTGCCGGCCTGAGTTTGCTGGCCCTTTTTCTCCTCATTCTGCTTCTTCCTTTCATCTTCAGGGGGAAAATTGCGGATGTGGTTCAAAAATCCCTGGACGAAAACATCGATGCCAAAGTGCTCTTTAATCCGGACGACCTTAGCCTTTCCCTGATTAGCAGTTTCCCGGATTTCAAGGTGTCAATCCGCAATTTCGGCATCATCAACAAAGCGCCATTTGAAGGTGATACGCTTTTTTATGCCGAGGAATTCGGGCTGGGACTCGACATCCTCTCGGTGGTTTCGGGAGATCAAATCCGGATCAGAAAGGTTTTTCTTGAAAATGCCGGAATCAATGTTTTTGTCTTAGCAGATGGACAGGCAAATTACAACATCAGCAAACCCGGAAAGGAAACAGACAAGGCCGAGCCTGAATCCGCTGCTGCATATTCCCTGAAAGTAGATTCCTGGGAAATCAAAAATCTCAACTTGAATTATGCAGATGCCGGTTCGGGTACAATGGCTGCAATTCTCGGATTGGAGCACTCTGGCTCTGGCGATTTTTCACAAGACATCGTAGACATTCAAAGCAAAACCAAGGTTACAGACCTAAGTCTGACAATGGATTCGGTGAATTACCTCAGGCACAGAAAGTTTGCATCTGAAATGAATTTCAAATTCAACCAAAAGGAGAAGTCTATTTCCTTCGGTGAGAATTTTGTGGAACTGAATGCCTTTCGGATTGCTTTTCAGGGAGATGCCGCTTTTGGTGTCGAAAAACCTACAATGAATCTGCGATTTAATAGTCCAGAATCGGATTTGAAAAGCCTGATTTCACTGATTCCGGTGGTATTTGCGAAGGACTTTGATCAAGTAAATGCCAATGGAAAATTTAGTTTTGAAGGCCATGTGCGCGGCACCTACGACAGTCTCAGTTTACCCGATTTTTCCCTGAAACTGAATCTCGGCAATGGCAGTGTTCAGTATCCGGGACTTCCGCAAAAGATAGAAAAACTGAACCTTGATCTTGCGATTTCGCATCCCCAAGGAAGTCTTGAATTGTTGAAGACCGACTTGCGCCGGTTTTCAATGCAGCTCGGCAAGAATCCAATCGAGGCCAGCGGGCAAACCGAAGGATTAAGCAATCCACTTGTAAACCTCAAGATGAAAGGCCAATTGAATCTGGCCGAACTTACCGCAGCATTTCCGGTGGAAGGCATGACGCTTAAAGGCCTCCTTTCTCTCGACCTTAAAGCCAAAGGCCGATACAACGCTGCGACAAAAGAATTTCCGGTCATGGCTGCAAACCTCAAGCTGACAAATGGATATGCCAAATCGGCGGAATTCCCCAAACCAATTGAAAACATCAATTGTGATATGTCAGCTTTAAACACAAATGGACAAGCTTCCGGCACTTCGGCTGAAATCAAACAACTTGGTTTTATCCTCGAAGGCGAGCCATTTGAAATGAGTGCTGCTTTGCGCGACCTCGATGACCTCAAGTATCAGCTTAAAGCCAAAGGAACGGTTGACCTTGGCCGGATTACGAAGATTTTTCCGGTGGAAGGCATGAGCCTGAGCGGCAAGATGAAAGCAGACATAAGTGCTTCCGGTGCAATGTCGGATGTAAATGCCCGCCGCTTTGAAAAGTTGCCCACAAGTGGTACTGCTGAACTCACAGCTTTCACCATGAAAACCGCTGCTCTGTCTTTGCCAGTGGCAATTGAGAAAGCGAATCTGCGCTTTGATTCAAAAGAACTTGAACTCACAGGCATGCAGATGACATTAGGCAAAAGTGATTTTGCACTAAGCGGAAAATTGAGCAACCACCTTGCCTGGTTTTTACGAAACGAAACCCTGCGTGGCAATCTGAAAATGAAATCGAATCTGACCGATGCCAATCAATTGATGTCGCTGAGCGGTGATGAACCAGCGCCTGCAAATGCGAAAGAAACTCCGCCGGCCAAAGCCGAGTCGCTGCCCCAGAATCTTGATGTGGTCTTCTTCTCAGAAAACGGCAAAATTCTGTACGACAACATGGTCCTTGAGAATGCCAGCGGCACTTTCTCCATAAAGGATGGAATTTTGGGCATGAAGGACCTGAAGTTTCGTACCCTCGACGGGGATTTTGCCATGAATGGCAAATACGACCCAAGACAAGCCTCTCAGCCCGCTTTTTCCTATAGCCTGCAAATGAAAAATGTGTCCATTCCAAAGGCATATGAAACTTTTTCAAGTCTTCGGGCTTTGGCGCCTGCAGCCAAAAATGTGGAAGGAAATCTCGGAACAGATTTCCGCCTGGAGGGAAAAATGGACGGGGAAATGAACCCTGTTCTTGCCAGCCTGAATGGCGCTGGAACCATCAGTATTGACGGTGGAAAAATGAAAGATTTTACCATCATGAAAGGCATCAATTCGGTTGCTAAAACCAGCCTTCCCACAGAACTCGCACTCAACAACTTGAAAATCAAAGCCAGCATTGTAAATGGCCGGGTTAATTTTGAACCCTTTGATGTAAAAGCCGGCGGACAAGTTGTAAACATTGGTGGAAGCAATGGCCTTGATGGCAGCATTGATTACCTCATTAAAACTTCAGTGCCAGCGGGTGCAGCAGGTACTGCAGTTGCATCAGCATTGAGTTCGTTTACTGGCAAGACGATCAGTTCTCCGAAAGATGTGAAGTTTGAAATTGCAGCCACGGGACCTGGGTCTTCTCCAAAATTTAAAATTGTGAAGGTGGATGCCGGCAATGTAAAATCTCAGGCAAAAGAGGCTGTATCTGATAAAATTCAGGCAGCAAAAGCCGAGGCTGAAGCAAAAGCCAGGGCAGAAGCAGAACGACTGAAAAAAGAAGCAGAATCCAAAGCCAAGGCCGAAACCGACAGACTCAAAAAAGAAGCCGAAGACAAGGCAAAGGGAGAACTGGAAAAACTAAAAAAGAAGTTCAAGTTTTAAACTGAGCCGAAACAAACCACGCGATTATGAACAAAGAAGGGCGGCAGATTTCAGGAGGCATTTCCGGAAAAACGATTCACATTCCGGATGTGAATTCTACTTCCATTACAAACATCTCGGTCGAGCGATTTGTAAAAGATGGAATGCCTGTGCCGGATTTTACATTGGAAAACACGGATGGCCTTCCCGATTCGCTTAGTTACAAGCGCAAATTCGGCTTGTTGATTCCGGTTACGAATACCGTAATGGAACATGAGCTTTGGAACATCATTTTTAACAACCAGGGCCCCGAAGGCCTGGACGGTATTGGCATTCACACAACCAACATTCAAACGCCAGGAGTAAAGATCCAGACCGAGGCCGACCTTGAAGCATTTAAGCAACTTTTCATCGGCGCCCTCAACAATGCAGTGAATCAGGCACTTTTGTCTAAACCAGAATATCTCATAATGGGCATGAGTCTGGAACACATTCTTCACGGAATCGACGAAATCCGTTCCCTGATGGACGGAATAAAAACCGAAGTTTCCTGGGCCACATGGCACGAAGCATCAGACGCAGCCCTCAAAAAATTACAAGCCAAACGCATTGGAATTATGAGTCCTTTTATAAAAAAGGGCAATGACAATGCCATCAAAATGTTTGAGGATATGGGCTATGAAGTGGTTTCAAGTTTTGGTTTTGGATGTCCGGATCTGGTAGATATCGCCCACATTTCCGATTCCATAAAAGAGGAGGTGATCATTAAGCATCTCGCGAAACCGGAAAACCGACTGGATGCCATTGTGCAACTGGGCACCAATATGAGCATGGTGCGTCTGGGTGAAAAATTAGAACCCAAAATTGGCATTCCAATCCTGAGCATAAATGCCGTTACCTTTTGGTATGCGCTCAGGGAAAATGGCTTCGCTATGCCTTTGAAAAATTGCGGGCGCCTGCTTCGGGAGTTTTAATAAAGATTCTAATTCTAACTAAAAGCCTAGAATGGGTTATTCAGCCTAACGGCGTTTCCAATTCAACGAGAAGTTTCCTGCGCGGGGAGGAAGAAAATCCGCGGAGGGCATGTTGCCCTTGCGGAGGCCGATCGGATTTTCTTGATTTTTTGGTTCTTTTTCATCAAGGAAAAAGAACAAGAATAACTTTAGTAAGATTTGCTTGATAATTCATTCCAATATAATGGATTAGATAATTAAGATCTATTGAATCAGAGCCTTAGATTCGGAATTTGCTTATGCTCGGCAGATACAGATTCTGGGTTTTATCCGGAACTATTTTACATTTCGCATCAGCACCTCCTTCTCCAACTCAAGAGAAAGTTCATGCGACTCGCAGCCAAAGCGTATGTGGGTAATGCGTTTTTTGGCCAGCCAACGCAGAAATCCACCTTCATATTCCTGGGTAAATGGAAGCACAAAAAATGCAAAAGCCTCCTTTTTATCGGTGCCGGAAAAGCCGGGAGGTTTGCTGCCAGTAAGCCGCAGCCACGCTACTTCAAGCATCGTTCTTTCGGTTTTCCGTAAGGGGGAAAGCAACAAATTTTCGATGTCGCGCTCCACTTGCCTGCGCCTCGGTTCAAGTTCCTCAATCCGAAAAGTGCCGAGCAGTCTTGCCAAGTGAAACAAAATGGTGGATGTCTCTGGGTAATAGGGGGCAATTTCTCCTGCACGCCTGATGTGGTCCTTATTGCGCAACATGATGCTCAGAAATTTTACTGATTCCTGTTCCCGAAAATTCACATCAAAACCATAAAACCGGTTGAAATACAGAATGTTGATAATCACACAAGCATCAAAACCAAGCGGCATATTGAGACTAAAAAAAGTACACCATGCCCGCAGTTCCCTGTACTCATCAGGAGCATTGCTTACCCATTTACGGCTGCCATTGGCGTTTTCATCGATGTGGTTTTTCAGCCAAAGGGCTTCTTCCCTACTCCGCTTTTGCATCAGGTAAACCATCACCGAATCATCCGAATCATCTGGTGGGCGCAGGTTTGGAAAATGCCGGAGAATGTACCCGTTTGGAAAATGCCCGGCCGGTTTTGTTCCCCAGAAATTATAACGATCAAGGCCGTGGCTGTTTCGGAATGGCGCCAAACCTTTGCATGCATTTACACGCAGCTGTTCAAGTTTTTCTATTTCATCCTGATGAAGAACATTTTCAAGTCCCATCAGACCCTGAAGAATGCTGGCAGTAAAATAGGCAGACTTGTCTTCCCGTTTATAGGCCCACGAATGCCACCTGGAAGAGGGAAAAAGTCCGTTTAATTTTGGAATTGCCCTTTCCTGAATGTCCAGTAATTTTTGCCAGATTTCGGAAGTCTTGCTCAATTTCAAGTTTGCCTTTAGCCTGCAATTTGGTGATTTTTCAGGCTAAGGGAAGCGTAAAGGAAAAGCTTGTTCCTTTTCCCAGTTCAGAATTCACTTCAATGCTGGTGTTGAGTCTTCCAATAAAATCCCTGACAATCTGAATACCAAGGCCATTGCCTTTTTCATTTTCCATACCCTCGGTAGAAAAACTGATTCCATTCCGAATTCGCAAAAGGGCTTCCGGAGTCATGCCTCGGCCATTGTCTGCGATTGTAAACTTGCATGAGCCACCAATGGCTTCTGCAATTACTTTAATTTTTCCACCAACAGGAGTAAACTTAAAACTGTTGGAAACCAGATTGCGGAAAATGGTATCCAGCATCGCGGCATTTCCTGAAACCTTCATTGATTCTGGAAAATTAAGTTCGAAAATAACCTCCTTTTCCGAATAAAGCAGGGCATAAAAAGACAGGAGCTTTTTGCCAATATCTTGCAGCACAACAGTTTCCATTTCCGGTTTTCCTTCTTCGGATAGCTGACGGGACCAAAGAATTAAGGAATCCAGAAGCAGGAGTGTTCCCCTCGAACGGTTGCTTACTTTCTCAATCAGATTTTCCATTTGATCCAATGGAAATCTGCCGGGCCTTATCAAATCCAAAGCCGAAATAATGAGGGTTAAAGGAGTCCGAAGATCATGGGATAGAATCGACATCATACTCTCCCGATTTCGGACCATGGACTTTAACATAATATTGCTTTTGTTAAGATTAGAGCCACTTTCTATCAACTTCCCTTGAATAGAATTTCCCACTTGCATAATAAAAAGTACCTGCAGAATGCACATAAAAGAAGCTCCAATCAGATTGAAAGTCTGGTCAATTCTCAATTCTTCGGGGGTAAATGACCGGGAACTGAGGATGACAATGTTTGTGGTAAGAAGAAACAGCAAAACACCCACCCCAAAAAAGCAGAACACATAACCAATCCGTTTTTCCTTGCCTTGGAATATGATGAGAATTCCGATGAGAATGGGCATAAAAAAGGAAAGAACAAATGTAGCCGAACCCACAATCAGGCTTATTAAGGAAATATCGGCCATGATGAGCGAGATGGCCAGCAATTTTGAAATTAAGGTATAGCCTTTTGAAAACAGGAACCAAGCGATAAGGCAAATTGGAATCAGGCACAGAGAAATAACCAATTCTTCCGATCGATTGGTCACATAATTGACAATGCTAAAGGCAATTCCATAAAGGATGGTCACCTTTATCATAATTTGATGCAACTGATTTCCTTTGGAAACCAGAAAGTCATCTGGGTTCAGATTTCCTTTGGAAAATGGCAAAATTGAGTAGTGATTTTGGGAGAATTTGCATTTGCAAGTTATATAAAAGAATCTTTTTGCCTTTTAGTAAAACGAAATTAAAACCCGTGAGAAAGACAGAATACGCATCTTCATTTGACTATGTGTTTGAAATGACTGAATTATGATAACTTGCAGTCGAATCTGCTGTTAACGACATTGCATTAACCATATGAAGTTCCGAATTTTTCTATCCTTATACTTACTGGTTTTGATACCGGCATTTTCCCAAAACGGACAATGCCCGGTAGGAAAAAAGCGGGTGAAAGTCGCCATTACCACAGACAACAATCCCGGACAGATTTCCTGGGATTTGCTTGGCCTCGGCGGCGACACTTTGTTGAAGGGACAAGCCAACAGCGATAGCCTTTGTGTAGGAGCTGATTCCTGCATCAAATTTTCCATCCATGATGCTGGAGCAAATGGGCTTTGCTGTGCAGAGGGAATCGGGAAATACAGTTTGTGGTATGGTGGCCAGCTTGTCAGAAGCAATTACAAATTCGATTCTCTTGAGCAAATGTGGATGGGTTGTGCAGGATGCGAGCCGGGTCCGGGCGAAAGAAAAATCAGAATTTACATCAATCCAGATCGGTATCCGGAAGAGATTTCCTGGAACCTGATGAACGGAGACGGCGATACTTTGTCGAAAGGCAAGACTTTTGGAGATACGCTTTGTGTGCCCAACAGCGGCTGTTTGCGTTTTAAAATGCTGGATTCGTATGGAGACGGCATTTGCTGCAACCAGGGTGCCGGAGATTACCGGGTTTATTCTGGTGACAACCTGCTTTTCAACGGAGGGAATTATACTTTTTTCGAAAATAAAATTGAAAACTGCCCTCCGGGGTATGATTGTAGTTCTGCCATTGAGGCAAGTCTGGACACATTTACCACCTGGTACGATGATACCTGGTACCGCTATGTGCCCGATACCAGTGGGTATTTTCAAATTTCTACCTGCGATTTGGGCAACAACTGCAACACGAAAATCTGGGTTTATGATTACTGCAACGGACTTCAGCCATCGGAAGGAAATGCCGGTACGCTGGCTTATTCCTTCAACGGATGTGGGGCTCAGGCTGTTTTGAATGTGGTACTGATGAAATCAGCGACCTATTTTATCCGCATCGGAGATGATTTCAACACCTGCAACCCCGACCAGGTTAAGTGGGCACTTTCGTATACAGGACCCATCATCGGCTGCATGGATCCGGCTTCCTGTTCTTTCAATCCGCTTGCCACGGTTTCAGATACTTCACTTTGCCTTTACAACCCCGACCCGGATTGCCCGGAGCAACCAGACCTGGTGGTAAACTCGGAATTGCTTCGCACAAGTTTTCAGTACGACAGTCTTCAAAACAACGATCCCTGCTATATTCAGGAAGGCTGCCTCAAAGGAATGGGCCAGCGGCATATTCTTCGGTTCAGTACGCGCATCGAAAATATCGGAGATGCCGATTATTACATCGGAAAACCACCTCCAACACCCACAACGCCTTCTACCCAGTGGATTTGGGATCCCTGCCACGGACATTGGCACTACAAGGGTTATGCCGAATATCTCTTGTTTGACAAAAATTCGAATCCCATTCCCGCAGGATTTAAAGCCGGGTTTTGTGTGATGGATCTCAACTGCTCACTTGGCGGCGGAATTCCAAAGTATAATTGTTCCAACCAGGGCGTAACTGCGGGTTGCGGCGACATTTACGACCGCGCCCTGAAATGCCAGTGGGTTGACATTACCGATGTGGATACCGGCAGTTATACGCTCGTAGCCCGGGTAAACTGGGACAATTCTCCCGACCTTCTTGGCCGGATAGAATCCAACCTCAACAACAACTGGGGACAGATTTGTATTAAAATTTCTAAAAACAGCACCGGAAGAAGGTTTGTGGAACTTTTGGATGAGTGCAATCCATATGTGGATTGCCAGGGCCAGATTTTTGGAAACGCCAGAAGAGATTGCAGCGGTGAATGCAATGGTTCCCTTGTGCATGGCGACCTCAATGCAGACCAGCTCCTGAACCAACAAGATCTGGATGTTTACCTTGGCTCAATTCCATCCGAAACATTACCCAGTACACCCTGCCGGGATTTGAATGGAGATGGGCAATTGAATGTGGTTGAAATCCAGCTAGTTTCCGAATGCATTGCCCAGTCTGGAGATTCTGCTGCACAAGCTGCTGCTTGTACTTTTGGTCCGCTTTTCAACAACACCGAAAGTCTGGTGAAAATCGCAATCGACACAGTTAATGCCACAATGGGATATGCCGATTTCAGCATCCAGAACCTCAATGATAAGGTATCAGCATTTCAGTTCAAGCTCACTGGAATTGTGCCAGATTCAGCACAGTTTCTTCATCTGCCCGATTCGGGAAATGTGCGTTTGATTACCAATCCCAATGGCAGCATTATGGCCAGCATGACTGGAAACAGAATCCAAAGGCACATTCAGCCGACTTCCTTTTTGAGGGTGTTTTTCGACAACACCAACGGCCCGCAACTTTGTATTTCAGGAATTCAGGCGGCGATGAGCCCAAGCCGGCAAATGCTTGCAAAGCTTTCTGGTCCATGCAAACCCATTCAGGAAATTACCAGAATCAAGGCTGGGTCTGGTTCTGTAAAAATGAGTGTGGTTCCCAACCCATTTTCCAGAGAAACCAGTCTGCATTTCCCAAATCCGGAAGGACATCCATACAGCCTAAGTATTTTCGATGCTCAGGGAAAAATGTTGCGGAAAGAATCCAATATCAAGTCAACTTCCTTTCAAGTAAAAGGCGAATGGCTGGTTCCTGGACTTTACCATTTTCTTCTGATTGGAGAGGAAAGTTTCTCCGGAACCTTGATATTTAATCCATAGGTTTTTTTTACGGAGAAAATTAAGTCCATTTGTTTTTTGAACAACTAAAACTGTAATGAAGATTAATAAGTTACTCCAGTTTGTTTCTGTTTTACTCGTCCTTTCCACAGCCTGCAACCGCATGTCCGTGGACCCGGAAAACCAGGATAAAAGCACAAGCGCTCCACTTAAAATTTCAGCAACCCTGTCTGAAGGTTTTGAAATTGGAACCAAAACTGCCTACACAAGCGCAGATGTGGTTTTAGGCAGTGGTACTTGGACAATGAGCGATGCGCTTATTGGCAATTCTACCTCAGATAGAAAAGTCGGAACAAAGTCGGCAAGGGTGGTAAACAGCGGAAAGCTCACCATGAAATTTGACAAAGCCGGAGGCGCTGGAACCGTAAGTGTTTCCCATGCGCCTTTTGGAACTGATGCTGCAGGTAGTTGGCAATTGTGGTATTCCACCAATGCCGGTGCTACTTATACACAGGCGGGTGCTACCATTACTAGTTCAGGAAGCACATTGATCACTTCAAGCTTTACTTTGAATGTTGCTGGTTCTGTGAGAATCGACATTCGGAAAACTGCAGGTACCAACAGAATCAACTTCGACAACATCAGCATCACAGACTACACAGGCACAAGCAATCCAGCGCCAACTCTTACTTCTATTTCTCCGGCATCTGCCACCGCTGGTTCTGCTGCCACTACAATGGTAGTTTCCGGTAGCAACTTTGTTTCTGGTGCAGTTGTAAACTGGAATGGAACAGCCCTTCCAAGCACTTTTACCAATGCTACAAGCCTGAGTGCCAGTATTTCTTCCGCACTTCTTGCAACAGCAGGAACGGCCAGCATCACAGTTACCAATCCAGTCCTAAGTGGAGGTACAAGTAACAGTCTGACTTTTACAATCAACTCCAGCACTACATCAACGGCTAAAAAGTATTTGTTTGATGCAAGTCAGGCTGAAACGGCCGGTAATGCGGATTGGGTAATCGATCAAGACAATAGTGTTCCCATCATTACACCAACTCCATCTCAGACTGGCATTACCGCCACAACTTCCGAAACTTATTGGACCGGTGGGATCTCTGCATGGGGCATAGCGCTTGTAAAGCGTGGACATACAGTGCAAACGCTTCCTGCAGCAGGTTTGATTACCTATGGCAGCACCACCAATACGCAGGATCTTTCCAAGTATGATGTTTTTGTAATGGATGAGCCAAACAAACCCTTAACCCTTGCAGAAAAACAGGCCATTCTCAGCTTTGTACAAAATGGAGGTGGTTTGATGATTATGTCTAATCACAACATCAGCGACCGTGACAACGACGGATGGGATGGGCCTCGCATCCTTAATGACTTGTTTACCAACAACGGTGTAAAAACAGATCCTTTTGGAATGAGTGTGGATCCGAATAGTTTTTCAGGTCTTTCTTCCAATGTTTCTACTACCGCAAGTCCTATTACAAGTGGATTGGCCGGCAATGTTACTCAGCTTGAATACAACAGCGGGGCTTCGATAACCATCAATACAACAGCCAATTCTACCGTAAAAGGCCATGTTTGGAGAAGCGGATTTACACAAACAAGCACCAATGTGCTTTGTGCGAGTTCCACTTACGGAACAGGTCGCGTGTTTTTATTGGGCGACAGTTCTCCAACGGATGATGGCACCGGTGCACCGGGCAATACGCTATTTAATGGCTGGAGTGTTTTTAGTCATGCAAACCTGCTGGTCAATGCCAGTCTTTGGGCCGCTAAGGTTCAGTAAGATAGTTTCCAATCTAAACAAAAGAAAGGTCGCCAAATGGTGGCCTTTCTTTTTGGCCAATTTTTTAAATTTGTTATTCCATTTCGCCGAATCAAAATGATGAATCCAAAGGTTGATGCGTTTTTTAGTACTGTCTCGAATTGGAAAACTGAATTGACATTCCTGAGAAGAATTCTGCTGGATTGTGGATTAATAGAAGAATTGAAATGGGGAGCACCTTGTTACACCTATCAGAACGCCAATGTGGCCTTGTTGCATGGTTTCAAAGCACATTGCGGAATTGGTTTTTTTAAGGGTGCACTGCTTCAGGATTCTGAGGGAATTCTAAGCAAACCGGGAGAAAATACGCAGTCCTCAAGGATTATGAAATTCACTCAAATTCAGGAAATAACAGCTTTAGAAGCAAGTTTGAAGGCTTATATCTTCGAGGCAATTGAAGTGGAAAAAGCAGGTTTAAAAGTAGAAACTGAAAAAAATCCTGTTCTCGTTCTTCCGGAGGAATTTCAAAAAAAACTGGAAGAAGATCCTGATTTTAAAGCGGCTTTTTTTGCTTTGACTCCTGGGAGACAAAGAGGCTATAACCTCTTTTTTTCTGCGCCCAAACAGTCGGAAACCCGCGAATCAAGGGTTGAAAAATACCGACAACAAATTCTCAATGGAAAGGGAATTAATGACTGCACTTGCGGACTTTCAAAAAAGATGCCTTCCTGCGATGGATCCCACAAATTTTTCACCTCAAGAAACAATTAGTTGCTTGGTAATTTTTCTCGATTGAAACTTCTAGGGCATTGATCAAAGAGAAAAATCCTTCAGGTTTCCTTTTTCAAGCCAGACAATGTCCTTGTCCTTCCCAAACCAGGTAAGCTGACGCTTGGCATAATTTCGGGTGTGTTGTTTGATTTTCTCAATGGCTTGCTCCTTGCTGATTTGGCCATCCATACAATCAAAAATTTCACGGTAGCCAACGGTATGCAGAGCATTTAGGTGATGCAGCGGATAAAGCGACTCCGCTTCCTGCCAAAGGCCTGCTTCCATCATCAAATCAACGCGCCTATTAATTCTTTCATAGAGTTCCTCCCTCGGCCATTCCGGGGCAAGTTTATGAATCTGCCAATCTTCCGGAAGTGGATTGGCGAGAGTTTCAGGACGGCCGGAAAGTACCCATTCTAGGGCCCTTTGAATACGGCGGGGATTATTCAAATCCGTTTGTTCTGCCAGTTCAGAATCCAACTCAAGCAACTTACCGGCGGCGGCATGCATTCCTTCATTTTGTAAAATTGCTGCTACTTCTGAGCGAATCTCTTCCGGAACCGGCATTCGGTCGATTCCTTCCAAAAGGGCTTGAATGTATAAACCTGTACCACCGCAAATTACCAGCGCATCCTTTTCCTTAAAATATAAATCCATAAACGCTCTTGCCTCGCGTGCATATCGACCAGCGGTGTAGGTTTCGTGCACAGAAACATGCCCGATAAAATGGTGCCGCACAGCCGAAAGTTCTTCCGGACTGGGTCTGG
>CANETC010000058.1 GCA_947441055.1 Cytophagaceae bacterium
ACACCGATGGGAATGGCGAAGAGAAAAGCGTGACGGAAGTTCTGGTGAACGACTTCCAGATGCTTGGTGGCAAAAAGCCCAAATCCACAAAAGTCTAAACTGCCATACCCCGTGTAAAGGAAACCGTTGTCCGGACTTTCGGGGGCATACACCCGAAAGCGAGATTCTTGGAAAATTGCAGCGAATCTTTTTATGGCTGCAATCATCACCTCAAGCTCAGGTTGGATGGAAATTGAGGCTACATTTCAAGAACTCTGAAAGACGGATTTCCTTCATGCAACCAGGTAGCCGGAGCCGGGTTGCATTTTTTATTGATTGAAAACCAAAAGTGAGAAAGCTACCTTCTCAAGGCCGCCCCGGCAGATTTTAAATTTCCATGTCCGCGAAAACGGTAAACAACACTTCCAATAGAGGCTCCAACCCCGGCACCAATCAAAATACCGCCTGCCGCTTGTAAGGAAGAACCACTGGAGTTAAAAGAACCAGCAGTAGATATTGCAGTACCTATAAAAAAAGAGGCATAACTTAAATACTTTAAAATATCTGCGTTCTCATATGATCTTCCGGCTTGTTCAAGTAAATCGGCGGCTTGGGCAATTCTGAAATCCTCCTGCTTATTTTCCTTCACCCTCATGATGGGGGCAGTGTACTCGGGAGTTTGTGTTGCGGGAGCAGGAGCCGGTATAACAGCCTTTACTTCATTCTGTTTTGGTAAATAAATATCATCGAATGTAGCCTGAACCCTTTCGCGTCCGTTGGGTGCCGGATACAAAATAATGCTAATGCTGTTGAGCGACTTTACTGAATCCACGATTCCGTAATACAATTTCCTGTCCTCATCCTGTAGCACCACAAGGTCGTGACGCCTGACTGCCTGCTTTATATCCCGGGCGCGGGAAAAAAAATCAATGGACTGAAATTTTGAAATCTTGCCGATTCTTTCCTGCTCAATCCGCATCGAGTCGGCAGAAATCTGGGCAAATGCCGGAAAGGCCATCAGGAAACAAATAATACTGAAAAGGTTTTTCATAATTTGTGGAAATAAATATGCTCAATGCAAAAGAGTATATTTTTTTTCAACCAACCTTTTTTTTTGAATCCGACTCCGTAATAATTATCTGATTTCATAGCTTTGTATCAATCTTTTAACCCTATGAAATACAACCTTATTCTGCTCTTCCTTTTGGCAGCTGCTTTTGGTCCTGCTGCAAAAGGTGCGGATCTTCTCTTTGAAACCACGGTTTATTATATTTCATCTGATTCAACAGCTGCGCCTGGTGCTGTGCTTACCAGTTCCGGAAATACACTGCAAGGATTTAACTTTTCATCGGTTCCGTCTTCGCACCCGATTTTTCGCGGCGGCATTTATTTTCCGGTAACCGATTGCCTGCAAAAAAATATTTGGGTTCGCCTGCGCCATACAGCTGCTGATCCCAACGGAACTACCAACGGGCAGAACATTCAGAATACAACCAGCATCATGTTTCAGGCCGGGACCAATGTGCTGGGTGGCTGGAACGGTTTCCTGTTTACACTGGAAATTTTCCGGGATCAGAATCTCACAGGTACCCGAGCCGATGTTCTGGGTGGACTCAGCCCTACCACCATTACGGTTTCCAGCCTCGAAACACTCTGCTGTCCAGGCGGCCCTTATGAATGGCTTTCATTTGAAATCCTCAATCCGGAGTCCACGGGCTGGAACCTGAATTCCGTCAATTTTACCGGCAATAACACCGGCTCTAGACCCGGCTTCTGTTCTTATCCCGTTTATGTTGATCCGGCCAACAACAGCTACCGTCCGCCTCAGTTTGTGAGTCAGTTTCCCACAGGAAGTGATTCGGTTTATGCCATTACCCTTTCAACGGGTGGCTATTCAGAATTCAGGATGACAGCCAACAATGTTTCGCGGTTTCAGTATGGGTACGAATTCTTCTCCTGGGGCTATCAGGGCATGAGCATGCGTTTTGGTGAAGGTCCTGCTGTAGTCGACTCAACCGTTCCGGAGCTGTGCTCGGGGCAGGGGGGGAGCATCTACCTGCAGCCCTCAGGTCTTGGACCTTACCAGTTCAGCTGGAGCAATGGAAGTTCTGCTCAGAACCTCACCGGAGTTACGCCCGGAACTTATACCGCCACCATCACCGATGCCAGCGGCTGCAACTCACAAATTACCCGGACCATTAACCCGGCTCCACCCTTTTCATTCAATATTGCCCTGTCTGCGGGACCATCAAGTCAGTTTCTTGTGTTGGTTCCGGTCATCTCCGGCGGCACAGGTGGCTGGACCTATCTCTGGAACAACGGTTCAGTGTATGATAGTCTGTTTGTTCAGCAGAACGGCACTTATACTTTGCAGATTACAGATACGGTAACCGGCTGTATCTACACCGACAGCCTGCAGATTACCCAGTTTACCGGCATTGCTGCTCCTGAAGGTGCTCAAGACTTACAAATCAGGCTGGAGGCAGATGGCAGTATTTTGCTGGTGTCGGGTTTACTGCCTTCAGAAGGAGCGGAAATTTCAGACATGAACGGTCGAAAAATCAGCATTCCTTTTAGCAGGTTGGCAGACGGACAATTACGCTTTCAGGTGAATGCGATTCCAAAAGGTCAGTATTTCATTCACACAGCTGGCTTATCCAGAAGGCTGAGCAGGAAAATTCTGATTCAATGATTCAGTTGGGAAATTTTTCTAAAGTCGAAATTTAAAAAAGCGCCTGGGATGGAGCGAATGTCTGAATACCGCCTGAGGCGATACGATTAACGACAGCCCAAAATGGCACCCAAAAAACCTTAAATCACCAATTTTGCCTTCGTCACTACCGCATCCAGTCCGCTGATATCCTGTCCGCCTGCTGTGGCAAAGAAAGGCTGACCTCCTCCACCGCCTTTGATTTCCTTGCCAAGTTCACGGGCAATGTTGCTGGCATTCATGCTTTTTTCTGCCACCAGATTGTCAGAAATCATCACTGCAATTTGCGGCTTGCCTTCTACATCGCCAGCCAAAACCATAAACAAGTCTGAAAGTTGCTCCCGAATTTCAAAGCACAGCTGACGCAATGTATCTGCATTGCCGACACTCACCTTCGCAAAAATGCGGTTGATGCCATTTTCTGAATTCACTGCAGAAAGCAATTCTTCTTTCAGCTGATTCTTTCGGTTCGTTTCAGCATGCTCCAGTTTTTTAAGGAGCGCATCCCGTTCTTCCACGAGATTAGAAACGGCCTTTACAAGATCCTTAGGATTGTTTAATAGCATTGAAACCTGCTCTGCAGCAGCCAGTTTTTCCTCCACAAAATTGCGGGCTGCATCACCGGTTAGCGCCTCAATGCGGCGAACACCTGCAGCCACGGAACTTTCTGCAGTCAGTTTAAACCAGCCAATCTGCCCGGTGCTTCCCACATGGGTGCCACCGCACAATTCCATGCTCCATGCCGGATCAAAAACAATGACCCGCACAAAGTCGCCATACTTATCACCAAAAAGCGCAGTTGCGCCCATGGCCTTTGCTTCCTCAATGGGCACATTGCGCAATTCCTGCAAGGCAATATTCTCCCGGATTTTTTCATTCACACGCTTTTCAATGCTGGCAAGCTCCTCTTCTGAAACCTTGCTGAAATGCGAAAAATCGAAACGCAATTGCTCGGATGAAACAAGTGAACCTTTTTGTGCAATGTGCGTTCCCAGCGTTTCGCGGAGAGCAGAATGCAAAAGGTGGGTTGCCGAGTGATTGGAAGCAGTTTTATTCCGAAGTGCCGCATTTACAACTGCCTTTACAGCATGTGCTTCGCGGAGCTTCGACTCGAGTTCCGGATGAAATTTGCAAATGAGAACAATGAGTTCGTTTTCTTTTTTGGTATCCGTAACCTCCAGTCCTGCGAGCACATTTCCGGCTTCATCCGAAAGTTGAAGCTGGCCTTTATCACCAAGCTGACCACCACTTTCCCCGTAAAAAGGACATTCTTCCAACACAAGCTGCAGCATGGTGTCTTTGCCAGCTACCTGCTTACGAAACTTGAGCACCCGAGTATCGGTTTCTAGACTATCATAGCCGATGAAGGAACTTTCTCCATCCACAAGTTGAACCCAGTCGCCGGTTGCCGTTTCGGATGCCTTGCGGCTTCTCTCCTTTTGCGCCTGCATTTCAGCTTCAAAACCAGCTTCGTCCATGCTAAATCCAGACTCGCGGCAAATCAAAGCAGTAAGATCAGGCGGAAAACCGAAAGTATCATACAATTCAAAAGCCTGCTTTCCATCGAGCACATTCTTTCCTGTCTCTTTGGCCAGGCTCATTAACTGGGCAATGCGTTTTTCGCCATTTTCCAAAGTCCGAAGGAATGATGCTTCCTCCTCTTCCACCACCTTAGACACAAAAGCCTTCTGGGCTTCCAGTTCAGGGAAAACCTCGGCAAACTGGGCCGCCAAGCGGGGAATAAACTTGTATATAAATGGCGATTTCTGATCCAGATAGCGGAAATAATAGCGGATTGCACGGCGAAGAATACGCCGAATTACATAGCCAGCTTTTGCATTACCGGGCAATTGTCCGTCGGCAATCGCAAAACTGATGGCCCTGATGTGATCGGCAAGAACGCGCAAGGCAATGTCCGTAGCCTCATCGGCGCCATATTGCTTTCCGCAAACCTGCGCCATGTCCTCGATCATTGGACGAAAAACATCTGTGTCATAATTCGACACTTTTCCCTGCAAGGCCATACAAAGGCGCTCGAAACCCATGCCGGTATCTACATGTTGGGCAGGCAATTTCTCCAGACTTCCATCTGCGAGACGGTTAAACTCGATAAATACATTGTTCCAAACTTCCACCACCTGGGGATGGCCTGCATTCACAAGATCCCGGCCCGGAGTAGCAGCACGCTCGGCGTCCGAACGAATGTCTATGTGAATTTCAGTGCAAGGACCGCAGGGACCTGTGTCACCCATTTCCCAGAAATTATCCTTTTTGTTCCCCTTCAGGATTTGATCTTCTGGCAGGCAAAGTTTCCAATGGTTCCAGCTTTCAATGTCCATTGGCAGGTTCTCAGAAGCATCGCCTTCAAAAACCGTGGCATACATTCGGGACTTATCCAGTTTGTAGCGCTCAGATAAAAGTTCCCAACTCCAGGCAATGGCCTCCTTTTTGAAATAATCTCCAAAAGACCAGTTACCCAGCATTTCGAACATGGTGTGGTGGTAGGTATCGTGACCAACCTCCTCAAGATCATTGTGTTTTCCGCTAACGCGCAGACACTTTTGTGTATCTGCAATCCGTTTTGAAGGCGGGGTAAGATTGCCCAGAAAATAATCCTTAAACTGGTTCATACCCGCATTGGTGAACATCAGCGTTGGGTCATTCTTCACCACCAAAGGTGCCGAAGGCACAATCAGGTGGCCTTTGGATTCAAAAAAATCAAGGAAAGTCTTGCGGATTTCGGCTGCGGTCATCATGCGGAAAAATTTTCTTTTAGGGCCGCAAAGGTAGGGAAGCCGAGGCAAGGGTGAAACAGTAGTTTCAGACAGTTCTTTTTAAATTTTTGAAGCTTTGAATTTTAGGAGAGGCGGCCGCCTCAGGGGCTTGGTGGATTGCCCTTTAAGGTTCGTGGGGCCACGAACCTTGGCCGTGGGAATGAACCTCGAATTGTGGCCCTAAAAAGAAAAACCTTCCATACAATAAAAACTGAGCGATTGACAATCAATATTTTATATATTCATACTGGCTTTGCAGCGCCAATCCTAAAACAACCTTTGTTGCTGCTATTCTTTATTTTCTTTTTGCCCCGCAGAGCGGGATTTCGTAACGCAAACTGCATCACTCAACTTGATAAAGAAACCAAAAAATTCTTCAGAGGACGCCAAAGGCGTTCCAAGAAAATTCGATCGGCCTCTGCGAGGGCAACAGTTCCTCCGCGAATTTTCTTCCTCCCCGCGCCGGAAAGGTGGCTGCTATTATAAAAGGCCTGATTTTTGACAGGTGATAATTTGACTCTGGGTTAATTGTTGTTTTGAGCCGGGCGTTGGAGACCAACTGGTTTACTATGAAGTTTGCCTGGGCGCGAATATCGAAACCGCATAGGTTTAGCATCAGGCAACTAAAATGAGAATTATGTCTATGATTTGGCTTCCACCAAATTTTTAAAAACTAAAAATCAGCATTTCGGATTTTTTCGAAATAATCCTGATAAATGTCTTCTGCCGGATTTTCCCAAAACTGAAAACCATTTGGCTTTGAAGTCATATCCCGCAATTCAGATTCAGGGTTACCTTCCTCCAGAAAAGTAACCAAAACCATCGTATTGGCCTTGATTTCAACCTTTTCAAGAAGTTGAATATTCAGGCCATTGAAAATTCCGCGAACTGCAAGCATAAAACAAATCTAAAGAATTTTCCATGCTTTCCATCCGATATTTCCACCGAAATTAAGAGCGTGAAATTTTAAGCCCACCTCTGCGCCACGGATAGAAACGGAAAGCCCACAGAGAGCAAAGCGAGCGAGGACTTGCAGTGAATAGCCGGAAATGGCGCCCAAAATCTAAAACAACAAATTCGCCTGCATTTTTCCGATGTGCACAATCCGCTGATTCTCAGATTTTCGGCCTTCGTAGGTGAGCAAAAGCTGAAGGCCGCGGGCAAGTTTCTGCTGGATGTTCAAAGTCCATGTAAAATTGCGACCAGGCAGCAATCCTTCCAGCATTTCGTAGGAGGCCGGACTTTGGAGATTTCCTTTTTGCACAATGTCGGTAAGCCGGAAACCTGCATTGATGTTGCGCTTGCCGGCCATTCCGCTCCGGTATTCGATCCCCGTTTTTAGGAGACGAGCCGATTCTTCTCCAGTCCGGTTTTGCCTTGTGGAATATTGCATCAAGGCGCTGATTCTATTCGAGGAATTGGGTTGAAACGCCAATTCTGGTCCGGCTTCGTAGCCGCTGAGCTGGTAATTTTGTAGGGCAAGTGCATCGGATTTTACCTGCCGATTAAACCGCAAAAACTGGACGGAAAGATTTATTTGCGTACCCAGGTTTTTCCGAATTAAAAATCGCTGTTCTGCGATTTGGCGATAACCAAATCCATTGGAAAGCAGGGTCTTCACAAGCGAATTAAGGCTTCCGGCTTCGAGACCGAAATCCGGACTATTCCGATTGAAAAACAAGGTATTGCGAAAAACACCTGTGGCCGAAAGCACATTGTCGCCATCGCCACCCGAAAACGGCAGATAACGCATCGCCAGATTTCCGGAAGTGATTTTTCTGTCCTCGGTTACGCTGCTGAGAAGCGCAAACCTTGAAGCGAGTTTGCGCAAACCCGACTTTCCACGCCAGTGCGCAGGCGACGACAGATTGAGCCGATAATTGAACGAGCGGGTATAGGCTGAAATAAAATCCTGGGTTGGAATAAAAATCTTGATGTACTGCCTGTCTTCCGGCCTTTGCGCTTCTACAAATTCATCGAGTTCCTGCAATCCATTGTCGTTGTAATCAATCCACTGGTGGCTTCCCTCCCCTACTGCATTGATGCGGATAAACTGAAAACTCCGCCTCGCTTCTTGTCCGGTATTGGCTGTAATCACAAGTTCCTGACGCAAAAAACCGTCGCCTGCGCTTCCACGGTAATCCAGACGGGCGGAAAGGTTTTCCTCGTCCTTTGAACTCCCAATCAGATTGACCTGCCTGTAATTTCCTGCCAGCTCAAACTGGTGATTCGTTCCCGCAGAAAAGGCTGAGATCAGTTCAGCATTTTGGGAATAAAGGCTGGTGACCATTGCGCCTTCCACCGGCAGTTTATCTTCACGGTATGTATAGGTTCCAGAGAAACTTCCATTGCCAGAATCCCGGCTGCGAAGGCCAATGCTGTGGGCCCGATAATGCATGGCGCTGGTTTTAACCTTCCGGCTTTCTTTGTCCAGAATTTCGTTTTCATCAAGCTGAAATTTCCAGGAAGGAACCAGGCGCCAGCGATCAAGTGAAAAACCGGTTTCCAGGCGCCTCCATCCGGAGGATTCTGACACGCGGTCGTTCTTCAATAAAAATCCACCGTGCTTGAAAGCCAGCGGACCAAGATGATGTTCCAGTCCGGCCGTTTGCTGAAAACCCAGAATGTTATCGCCTTTCTTTCGCCAATTGCTTTGAAGCGACATCTTCCATTTGCCTGCTTTGGCCGCATAAAAATCGGATTCAATCAGGTGGTCAACGGCAGCCAAGGTGTCACCGGAATTGCCATTCCAGTTTCTCTCAAACTCAATGTCCCGAAACCTGTCAATGCCGCGAAAATTCCTGCTCAGGTGGTTGTAAGAAATGCCGGATGCCGCTTCTATTCCAGTTGCAGAAAGCGGCTTCTGCCAACGCCAGGCTATTTTTTGGGCGTTTCCATTGTTATCTCCTTCATCCAGTTTTGAAAGCCGGTTGGCATCCTGAACACTCAAGGCCGCTTCTGTAAAAATGCTATGTCCTTTCCCGAGGTCAAGATGCAAGCCGGCGCGACTCATAGCCTTGCGATTGGGCAATACGGCCTGCCGGCTGGGCGAATATTCGCCTTGTCCCGGACCTACATATTCAAACAATTTTCCATTGCCCAAATCGGAAACGAAACGGTAATCCCCAAGTCCGGGTCCGATTTGAGAAAAGGCAAGTCGGTACACTTCCTTGTCGGACTCAGAAGCGAATTTATACCAGCTGAGGGTTTTGCCATTTATACTCGTATCTCGTTTTACATAATACAACTGACCGGCTTGCCTTTGAGTTTCCGGCACTGGACTTTCGCCGGAAAGCAGCGCAAGCGCGGGATTGTCGCCGGCACGCTGAAGCACCTGATTGCTGCTGGAATCCAGCGTAAAACCCAGCGGTTGATAGGGATTGTCCTGCTCCTGGTAATGGCCAATAAAAACATCTGCCTTGCCTATTTTTTCCTGATGTTCGGCGAGGACAGAACTTCGGCTGTAATTCTTCTCCGAGAACTCGAAATCACAGCGTAGCCGGGTAAACCGCGTCACCAGTAAATGGTTGTTCAGGGTAACTTCCCCTGTATTATAATCGATTACATAATCCTGATTGAAACCCCTTTTCAAAAGGCGGTTGTCGAAATAAATCCTTTCAGACCCTGCAAGAATTACAAAAAGCAATTCCGGATTATCCGGTGCCCGAAGCCGGTAAGGCCCCTGAACACCTTCTTTTACCTGCACCACCACCGAAGCAAATCGGCCTTTGGCAATGCCAGCAGCAATCCGGCTTGTGCTTTTATTCAAAGAATCCCAGCGGACCACTAATTCGCCACCCTGAATATTTCGGTAAAATCGCAGGAAGGAAGATTCTCTGTTCCGAAGCAAAACATCTCCGGCAAGCAGGTCTGCATGTTTATGTTCGAGGCGAATGAAAATGCGGTCTAGTTCCCGGATTTGCTGCGTATTTCCCTGAGGCTGAAAGGGCAAACTTTGATCAGAAAGCACAGCTGTGAGGCGAATGTCTTTGGAAATATTTCCCTCCAGCTGCAAGTTCATGGCTGAATTAACAAAGCCATTTTGCCCGTTTCCGATACTCAAACCACGGGAGATCACACCCGATTTTTGTATGCCGGGAAGCGGAAAAAGTTCTTCCCTTTTCTCCGAAAGCCGAACAACCCGGCCCGGATAATCGGCAAATCCAAGCAGGGAATCATACTGAGCCGGATTGTATTTGCGGTATGGCTTATAAGCGGCAAAGGGAAATACAGAATATGTGATGGAAATGGAATCCGATTTCCTATTGTAATTGACAATCCTTGCCTGGTTTTTTTTGAAATCGAAGGAAAAATGCAGGCTTGTATCATCCGGACAGCGAAGGCTTGGCGCCAGGATTGTGAGGCTATCCGGTACAAAAACAGAATCTGCCGGCCAGACAATGCGACGGCTTTTTTGCCTGAATGATTGCCCCTGTACTCCTGAAAAAATCAGAAATACCAAAACCGGAATCAGGAAAGTGGCCTTAGGAAAGCGCAATTCTGTAAATGGCGAAGGCGGCAATTTAGTCTTTATTCTTTTCGGCAATGGAGCCCATTCGGCACTTAACAAAAGTGATTATAAATAATCATACCCAATAAAGCGTCATTTGGCCAAAAACAATTTCTTTTGCACAAAGTCAATTGCTTCAATAATCAATAATGAAAAAGTTATTAGTTCTAATTTTCCTGATTTCCTGTCTGGGCATACGCAGCAATGCCCAAACCTTTCAAAGCAAATCTCAAAAGGATGAAAACGGGTATGTGTATGAAACCGTAGAAGGCGACCCTACCGAAACCCGGATTTATTCCCTGCGCAATGGCATGAAAGTTTATCTTTCTGTGTACCGCGACAAGCCCAAGGTTTTTACTTTGATCCCTGTTCGTGCTGGTAGCAAAAATGATCCGCATGACAATACCGGACTTGCCCACTACCTAGAACACATGGTTTTTAAAGGCACTTCTAAAATTGGAACTGTCAATTACAAAAAAGAAAAAGTATTGCTCGACAGCATTGAGCGGATGTTTAACCGCTACCGCAAAATCAAAGATCCTTTGGTGCGGAAAAAAATCTACAAGCAGATTGATAAAATCTCCTTCGAAGCCAGCACTTATGCTGTTGCCAATGAATACGATAAGCTAATTGGGAATATGGGTGGTCAGGGTACCAATGCATTCACCTCGCTTGACCAAACCGTGTACATGAACACCATTCCGTCCAACGAGATTGGCAAATGGTTAGAAATTGAAAAAGAACGATTTGGCGAACTTGTACCAAGACTTTTCCATACCGAACTCGAGGCTGTTTACGAAGAAAAAAATGGTTCTCTTGATGAAGATGGAAACAAAGTAATGGAGCGTTTGTATGCCAGTCTTTTCAAAGTGCATCCGTACGGAACCCAAACCACAATCGGAACTGTAGAACACTTGAAAAATCCTTCCATCACCGAAATCAAAAAGTATTTTTCAAAATACTATGTGCCCAACAACATGGCCATCTGCATGGCCGGAGATTTGGACCCGGCAAAAACCATCCGCATGATTGACAGCACTTTCGGAAGCCTGGCCCCGAAAGAAATTCCGGCATTCAATCCGGCAAGGGAAGCGCCAATAAAAGGACCGGTGATGGAAAAGGTGATTGGGCCATCTGAGGAAAGCGTAAGCATTGGTTTCAGATTTCCGGGTTATTCCAGCAGAGAATCTATTTTACTCGGCCTCGTAGACCAGATGCTAAGCAATTCACAGGCAGGACTTATTGATCTCAACCTCAACCAAAAGCAAAAATTACTTGGCGCTGGATCTTATGCAGACATCAACAAAGATTATTCCATGCACCTGCTTTTTGCCAATCCAAGGGAAGGACAAAGCCTGACTGAAGCAAGGAAACTTTTACTCGCACAGCTCGACAGCATCAAGCAAGGCAGATTTGAAGACTGGCTTATTCCAGCGATTTATAACAATTACAAAATCAGCAAGCTCCGCGATTACGACAACAACCAAAACCGGGCCTTCACCCAAATGACTGCTTTCATCATGGGCACTGACTGGGCAAGCGTTTGGAACAGATCTGAAGTTTGGAAAACTGTTACAAAGGCCGAAATCATGGAGTTTGTAAAAACCAATTACAATCAGAATTATGTGTGTGTTGAAAAAGTAACTGGCAAGGATCCGAAGGTAAATAAAATCAGTAAGCCAAGCATCACACCCATCAAGCTTAACAAGGATGGAAACTCCGATTTCGCCATGAAAATCAAGGAAATGAAATCAGAAGAAATTCAAGCTTCTTTCATTGATTTTAATAAGGATATGCAGATTTTACCTTGGAAAAACGGCTCCGAAATCCTGTATAAGCAAAATACCAGCACGCCAATTTTCACACTGACCTACCTTATTAAAGCAGGTTCTTACAACGACAAAAATCTAGATCTTGCTTCCAGACTGATGGGCCTTTGTGGAGCAGGAAAATTATCTGGTCCGGCCTTCAAAAAAGAACTTTTCAAATTAGGCTCAGACATCAGCGTTTCTGGTGGCGGAGAAGAAACCTCCATTACAGTGAGCGGATTGCATGAGAATTTCGCCAAATCCATGATGCTGCTGGAGGAATTATTAAAAAGCCCAAATGCCGAAGAATCGGACCTGAAGTCTATGAAGGAAGGCATTCTGAAGGAAAGGGAAAACCTAAAAATTGACAAGCAAGCACTGCTCTACCAAGGATTGATCAATTATGCCCGTTACGGCAAAGATTCTCCACTAAGCTGGGAAGTAAAAAACAAGGAGCTTGATGCAGTAAAACTTTCAGACCTGATTGGCCTTTGCGGTCAATATGCCAAAATGCCACACAGAATACTTTATTATGGTCCTGAGCCTTCGGGAAGTCTTCCTGCAGAAATCGACAGACTGCATGCCGTTCCGGCGCAATGGCAAAATTCTACAGCCAAAAAAGAATTTACCCAGCTGGCCACCGACAGCAACAAGGTATTTTGGATCGACTATGACATGGTTCAAACCGATCTGTATTTTTATTCCCGTTCGGTTCCATACGACTCAAGCAAAATTGTAATCGCCAATCTTTTCAATGAATACATGGGCGGCAATATGAGTTCGGTGGTTTTCCAGGAGCTTCGCGAGTCTAAAGCACTGGCATATAGCGCGTATGCAGGTTATGGCCAGGCATCAGAAAAAGGAAAATACAATCAGCTTTCCGCATTTATTGGTTGCCAGGCCGACAAATTACCCGAGGCCACCAGCGCCATGATGGAGATTCTCAACAACATTCCTTTGAAAGAAAGTTCTCTGAATCTTAGCAAAGAATCCATCATCAATGCCATTCGTTCTGAAAGAAGCACCAAGGCCAGCGTGCTTTATGCCTACCTTCGAAATGAAAAAATGGGTCTTCACCACGACACCAAAAGTGACATTTTCAACCAGACAACAAATCTGGGAATTGAAGACCTGAATAAATTCCATGAATCATTTGTGAAAGGGAAAAAATTCACCCTAGTGATGATTGGCAAAAAAGACAAAATCAATTTTGAAGCTCTGCGCAAATTTGGTCGGGTTACCGAACTGAAGGCTGATGATGTTTTCGGATTCTGATTGAATATGTAATTCGAAATGGCCCATAAAAACATTTACACGGGAGTACAGCGGAAATCCCTGCTGATTATCAGCATTGCAGGATTGATGTTTTTCATCATTTACGGCCTGCGGGATTACCTTTCAGCGCTGATCGGCAGTGTAATTTTATATGTGCTGTTCATTCCGCTGTTCCGTTACCTGAGCGAGCAAAAAAAATGGAAGCCGGGCCTCGCGTCGGGATTAATTATTTTGCTCTCTTTTCTTGTACTCGTACTTCCGTTTCTGTCACTTTCAGTCTTGCTGACAGATAAAATTCTCTATTATACCAGCCATTATGAAGACATCCTTCTTTTAGTAACACAGATAGAAGAGTTTACAGGAATCCAACTGAAAGACAAGGCAACCGTGGCGAGCATCGCCGGAAATCTGGGCACCTTTCTGAGCAACCTTTTTCCTTCTTTGGTAACGGGCGCACTTGATGTTTTCATCATTCTGGGCTTGATGTATTTCATCATGTATTACCTACAGATGAACGACCGGAAACTCAAAATGCAAGTCCTCAAATTCCTGCCTTTCACCCAGCCAACCATTCTGGAACTTAGCCGCGAATTGAAGGCATCTGTAAATTCAAATGTACTTGGACTGGGCATTATCTCTCTGGTTCAGGCAGCATTGGTGGGAATTGCCTTCTGGATTTTCGGACTTTCAGATCCGCTGTTCTGGGGATTGATTGGCTTTTTTGCGGCCTTTATTCCTGTCCTTGGAACCCCGCTCGTTTGGGGACCAGGCGCTATTTACCTGCTTGCAAATGGCCATACTGGAGCCGGAATTGGTTTGCTCGTCACCGGTTCACTCGTGATTATGAACATCGACAATTTGCTCCGACTTTACATTGCCAAGAAAATGGGCGATACACATCCGCTCATCACCATCATCGGAGTAGTTTTGGGCGTGCCACTTTATGGCATACTTGGATTGGTTATCGGACCTTTGATGATTTCTTATTTGATTCTGCTTGTAAAAGTTTACGAGCAAGAATACCCTGTAAGTAGAAAGGAAGAAGATCTTTCGGTTTAATTCCATGCCATTCTCCAACCCGGGGTTCCGGAATTTTATCATCGCCCGGTTCTTTTTTACCCTTTCGATGAATATGCAGGGCACACTTCTGGCCTGGCATATTTACGAAATCACGCACGATGCGCTTTACCTTGGGCTAACCGGCCTGGCCGAAATTGTTCCTTTTGTACTCACATTGTTTGTAGGTGGACTTGCAGCAGACCGTTTCCACCGGCAACGCATTATGCTGGCAGCCATCTCAGGATTTCTGCTCATCAGCCTGATGATTTATTTTCTTGTTGCTTCAGGCACTGATTCTGCCGGGCTTTGGAAATTATATGTTTTGATTGCCATGACTGGAATTTGTCGCGGCTTCCTTTCGCCAGCCCAAAATGCCCTTCTGGGGCAGATTTCCGGACGAAAACAACTCACAAAGGCGGCCACCTGGAACTCTGCTGTTTTTCAATCCGGCGCCGTAATCGGGCCAGCCACAGGCGGATTCCTTTATGGTATGATTGGACCAGTTCATTCCTTTTTGGTTGTAACCATTTTGATTTCAATTTCGGTCTTGCTGATTTTGGGGATAAGGGGGATAAAAGCTCCAGCTCAGCAAAATCAAACCGAGTCCCTTTTTGAAAGACTTGGAAAAGGCGTTGCTTATGTCTGGACACATAAGCTTTTATTTCCCGCGATGGTGCTCGACATGGTGGCCGTTTTATTTGGAGGCCTTGTGGCGGTTTTGCCACTTTTTGCAGATCAGGTTTTGCACACAGGACCGGAAGGACTTGGCTGGCTTCGGGCGGCGCCTGCCATTGGAAGTGTCCTGGTTTCTGCCATTCTGATTCGCTTCCCGCCAGGAAAAAATGCCGGAAGACGCATGATCATTGCCATTGTGGGATTTGGCTTGAGCAACCTTCTTTTTGCAATCAGCACTTCGTTTTACTGGTCACTTTGCCTGCTGTTTTTTGCCGGAATGTTTGACAGTTACAGCATGGTGGTGCGTGGCGCTTTGCTTCAACTTTTCACTCCGGATGAAATGAAAGGCCGGGTGTCTGCGGTGAATTCTATTTTCATTGGAAGTTCAAATGAATTGGGCGCTTTTGAGTCCGGACTTGCAGCCCGGTTTATGGGACTTGTCCCTTCCGTTGTTTTCGGGGCTTTCGTTACATTTGCCAGCACCGGGGTGGCATGGTTTCGTGCCAAAGACCTCAGTCAACTTGACCTTAGCCAAGGCGAATCTTGAAAAAAGTTTTAATCATTGCCTATTACTGGCCACCATCGGCCGGATCCGGCGTTCAGCGTTGGCTGAAGTTTGTAAAATACCTGCGCGATTATGGCTGGGAGCCCATCGTTTACACACCAGAGAATCCGGATTTTGACCTCAAGGACGAAAAACTGCTGAAGGAAATCCCAGAAGGAATTCAGATTTTGAAAAGGCCGATTTTTGAGCCTTTCCAATTGTATAGCAAGCTCACAGGCCAAAAAGCCGGTGCACAGGTAAATCCTGTAATGAAAGGTGAGGACAGCAAACCAAACTGGAAAACAAACCTTGCTCTTTGGATCCGAGCCAATGTTTTTATCCCAGACAGCAGAATGTTCTGGATTTCCCCCTCCGTGAATTTCCTTTCAAAATGGTTGAAGGAAAATCCTGTAGATGCCATTGTGAGTACTGGTCCGCCGCATTCCATGCACATGATTGCCCTGGGACTGAAAGAAAAAACCGGTCTTCCCTGGCTCGCTGATTTTCGGGATCCATGGACGAAAATTGATTTCTACCATGAACTTCCATTAGAACCATGGGCCGACCAAAGGCACAGGCGAATGGAAAGAAAAGTGCTTAAAACCGCAGATGCCATTGTTGTGGTGGGAAATCAAAACAAATTGGATCACACCAAAGAAGGCTACAAAAATGTGGAAACAATCACCAACGGTTACGACCCCGCAGACATTGACCAAAGCCAGGTTCTTCGCCCTTCAAGTA
>CANETC010000059.1 GCA_947441055.1 Cytophagaceae bacterium
GAACCATTTCCAGGATAAACCGTGTTCTGAGGATCGAAGTTCGTCCATCCGGACATCCAGTTTGCACCAGCTCCCTGACCAAACGCACCTCTGTAGGCTGTCGATGTGAAGAACTGACCAAACGACGAAGCAGACACCATAAGGGCTGCCGCAGCGCAAAGCAATTGTTTCTTTTGTTTTTTCATGATACGATTATTGTTTAAAAACGTTTCAAAAGTACGCGGCGACTCCCTGTCTAATTTTTTCTTAAAGGCAAGTCTTTGTTACTTTATAGTAACCAGATTTGAGAAAATTGAGAGAAAAATTAGCAAAAAAATTATGATAATTATGGAATGTTAAAGATTCGGTAATATTGGCACATAAAAGGTTTTATTGAAGCTCTTAAAACATTGTGTTTCAATTAATTTCTCACAGGGAAACGCTAACCGAAAAGCGAATATTCCGAGGATTGGTGAAGCGGAAAATAGGGATATCCTTGCCTGCCTGAAAATTAGGAGCATCTGAAATCCAGCCAAAAAAACCTGTATTGTCTGGTTTTCTACCTGGAAGGTCTTTGGGGACAATGTATTGAATGAGGTCTTGTCCAAGTAAATCACCACCAGTAAGCTTAAAATTCCATTTACCTACTGTTTTTCCAATGGAAATATCCACAATGTCCCGCGGCTTTTCCCATATCAATGAAGCCAATGAAAAATCATCTAAAAAGGCAACCCTTGGACCGATTCTATTGTAAGAAAGAAATACTTCAATACTTGGATTTTCACCTGAATACTGAATACCTGCATTGATGATGTAAGGCGATTGACCGTGAATAGGCCTTTTAAAGTTTATTTGCTTGTATAAAACCTCGGATCTTATCCAGGAAAAATTCCCAAACAAGCCAATCCTTGAAAAGAAACGGGTACCCATCAGAGAGTCAAGCCCTTTGAGGCGGGTTCTTCCCTCCACTTCCCAACCATAGGAATTGGCCTCATCACGGTTGGAATAAGTAAACACTGTTATAGAAGTTTGAAATCCTCTTGTTACCTCTATCGGATTTACAAATTTCTTATAGAATAGATTGAGGGAAAGAAAGGAAACATCCGATGCATACCACTCGGCTTTCAGGTCGTAATTGGTAATTCTAGCGCGTACTAATTCGGGATTTCCATAGATGTAGAAATTCTGATTCGGGTCATAAAACAAAAATCCGGCCAATTCCCGCAGTTCGGGCCTGTTCACAGTTTGCGAATAAGCACCACGGAGGGAAACTTTAGTTCCGAGGTTCCATTTGAGGTTTACAGAAGGCAGGAAATCATTTACCGTCGAACTCCGTATGTTTCTGAGTTTGGCAGGCGGTGGATTGGCCGCATCAATTTCCTGGAAATAAGACTCGTGCCGGAAACCATAAATGATTTTACTTCCATTATTTCCAATGGAAGTTTCATTCATTAGAAATGCAGCCCTTGTACGGGTTCTCGCATTGTAAAAGTCTGAACGCAGCGTTGTTTCAAAGAGGGTAAGGTAGTTAGGAGCAAAATTTTCCTCTCTAAATAAGGAATCGGGCGAAAGAGTGGTAAGCGAATTTCCGAGTATTCCAGCTTTATAGAGGTAATTTCGGCCATCAAAACTTCGTTCGCGGTTCTGAAATAATACGCCAGCTTTGGCAAGGTTTTTAACTTTGAGAATTTGAAATGGCTGGGAATAGTTAAGTTCAGCAGATGTACTTAGCTCCTTCATTTCTGAGAAAAACTTTCCTGAGATATCATTCGAAAAAGAAGTTGGATTTCCAGCACCAAGCATGGACGCTGTAAATTTTTCGGTTTTGCCTTTCTCTACATTATAAGTGCCGTTACGGGCGTAAATCAGGCGGCTGTAATCTGGTGTATTACGATAAAGATAATTCAAGCCAGTAATCAGCTCAAGTTTTCCACCTTCGGTTCCGAGGTTTCGCTCATAACCTAACTGATGACTTAGCAGAGAATTTTGTTCATAGAATGAAGTCGTTGTTGTTTTTTCATCATACAATATACCCGAAGGATTTGAGTACTCGCTTTTTTCCCTTCTGGAGAACTGACTCAAATTGCTGCCCGTCTGTGAGAAGAAATTGCGGAAGGAAATTTTACTTGCGGCATCTGGCCGTATAGAAGCATTAAGTATGGCAGATAAGGAGGTAAGCGTTTTGTACCTGTCTTGAAAAGTCTGATCGTTTTCGGTAATTGGAAGACCCGGATTGATGGTGGGATCTTCGGAACTGAAAAAATTCCGGAGATTGTTCTTATAATAATTTAAACTGAAAACCAGCCCACTGGTTTTACCAAAAACCTTTCCTCTTCTTCCCATGGAGAATTGTCCTGAAAAATTCGGAGCAGCTTTAAATTGTTCTGGAACCACCTGGTGGTTAAACGAAGTTGACTGGCGGGAACGCTCCTGAGCGTCTTCATTGGCAAATGCTTTGTTCGTACTCCAGGCATTTAAAGGTATGCTTCTGAGACCATTGTCAAAGCCCAAATTATCGGTTCCGGATTGCTTGATTCGGCGAAAATCTTTGAAAGTTGTTAGCGAGTTATATTCTCCAGCAAGCGAAACCTGCATGGTATTGGCATTGGGAATATCCAGGGTCTGGATTTTAATTAGTCCACCGGCCACATCGCCCGGCTGATCTGGAGTGGCCGTTTTGGATACCACAATTTTGTCCAAAAGGTTGGAAGGGAATAACTCCAAGCTGAATGCCTTCTTGTCAGACTCTGTGCTGGTAATGGCTACACCATTAAGCTGGCCCATATTGTAACGCTCACTAAGGCCACGAACCATTGCAAATTTTCCTTCCCGAACGGAAGTACCTGATATACGGCGAAAGGACTCAGAAAGATTCCGATCAGGCGTTTTGGTGAGCATTTCAGCTGTAATTCCACTACCGATGCTACTCGCTGCCCGCTGATCTTTGAGTAGTGCATTTTCATTGTTGCGGGCCGCTTCAACTACAATCTCAACCTCCTTAATATCCTTGGCCATTTGACGAAGGTAGACAGTGAGAGGAGTGTTCTCTCCTGACTTGATTTTAACTCCTTGGAATTGTCTGATCTGATAACCCAGATATTTAAAAACTACCTCATAACTACCTTCTGGAAGTGAAATCCGAAAATTACCGTCAAAGTCAGCAGTTGCTCCTTTTCCTGTACCCGTTACAACAAGCACGGCACCAAATAAAGGCTCATTGCCAGCCTCATCCAAAATACGGCCAGTGAGTTGGCCTTCTTTGGTTTGGGCCTTCAAATTCAGTTGAAATAATACTATGAAAATGAGGCTATTTATAATCCCAGATGTGCGGAAAGAAGAAAGAAGTTTCATACCGCTAAATTCTAAACTGAATTACTTCTAATGTTAATTATTCATTATCCCGTTGTTGGATATGCGTTAAAAATTGGGTATAAATGGGTAATTATTAGCAAAAATTTCCCAACTGCTTCATGATTCAGAAACATTGGAGATTGCCACAATCAATCGACTATGCGTAATTGCCACCCATGATCGCCTCCCAATTTAGTTTCAACAAAACAAGATTTAAACTTTGGATCTCAGGTATTTGTCTGCTGGCCATCCATGCATGTAAAACGCCGGTGATTGAGCCAGAAATCGCATTGCCTCCCGGAACAGGAACGGTGGTGGTTTATCCATTAAAGACGACAAGCTTTCCCGGGTTTTCTGGAGAATTTCAAATGGAAAAACTCAGCGATGGAAGTGCTTCCGGTAAACTTATTTTGAAAGGTTTCGATCCTGCAAAGCGCTACTTCGGAAAAATAAGTCGGACTGAAGCATCAAGCGCAGCAGTTTCTGATTTTGCAGATTTGCATGAGCTGGATGCAGGAGGAATGAGTTTTGCACACCTTAAAAAAGACTATTCCAATAAGCCGCTACAATACGATTCACTGCGCAATCTGGAGGGTGTTGTCCGCGTGCTGGAGTTTAACCCAGAAGGCGGATCTACCCGTGAGGTTCTTCGGGGGGACTTTGGCTCCAGCGTAATCCTTGATGAGGTAAAAATTTTCCAGATATCTGATGCTTCGCAGAGCGGTTTCAACGGTTCAATTACCTTCAAAAAACGAATAAATGGCAATATACTTTTCACCGGAAATCTAAATGGTTTATCGGGGACCAATCAGCTAGAACTTTCTTTTTTCCGTGGTAGTCCAAATGGCACAAACTACCGTGTAAGAAAGCTGGGCCAGATTTCATCCGTTAATGCTTCAGAATTCAACATCAACTTTCCGGAAAATCTTCCCGGCCTCAATGCCTTTGATACTCTAAATGGTTTCATCGCTTTCGAAGAAGTAGGGCATTCTCCAGACAGCACCGATTTCAAAGCATTGACGCTCTTTGGAGGAAATGTTGCCACCGGTAACAGAATTGAATATCCCCTTTATTCTGCAAGTGATTCCAGCGTCCTGGCAATGGTTGAATTTGCAGAATTCGGACAATCGGGCTCACCTGTTCGGATGAAATTCACGGCCCTTTCCGGTCAGAACCTAAGCAATCTGTTTTTAAGCTTACACCGTGGATTATGGCTGGATCAGGCAGATAAAATTTTATCAATCCGGATTCCGTCTTCCGGAAAATTTGAAAAGAGCAACATTCCGGATGGAAGCGGAAATCTTTTAACTTTCAATGATATAAGCGCTTGGAATGCACACTTTAGGCTGGCAGAAGATTCATTAGGTAGCAATCTAAACGGCATAGCAGACATTGGAGCAAATGAAGTAATTAGGACCGACTCGATGGTTTCCTATTTAAACGAACTAAATCCTTCCTTTAACTACGAAGGCAGCATACTATTCAGGAAACGTCTCAATGGAAATGTACTCGCTTGTTTCCGACTTAGCAGCACGCAATCTGGGGTTGAAAACAACCTCATTATCCGGACCGGACCGAAGCCAACTGCACTATTTGATACAACTGCCAGAGTTTGTAGGGTTGCTGTATTTAATGGTATCAATCCTGGCTTTTACAAAGGTTTTTCAAAACCGGTAAAATCAAACGGTCAGCCTTTTACCTGGACAGAGCTACAGCAGGCAAAAACTGAAAACAACTATCTGGAATATAGCTTTTCAGACTCTGGTGATTTTCAAGTGATAAGTCGTGGCGATTTGTAGAAAATGAAAATGAAGAAACACCTCATTGTTTTGCATGGACCAACCCAGAGTGGAAAAACGAGCAGCATCAAAATGGTGTTGCATGCCATCCACCTGTTGGAACCTGAACTTGAGTTCCGGGGAAAAAATTGGGTAGAATGCCTTGAGGTTCTGTTGCTGGATGGCTTGAGAATTGGCATTACTTCACGCAGCGACAAGTATGCAATCCTCGCCCAAAACCTTCAACTTCTGGCAAATGAAAAATCTTGCGACATCATCATTTGTACGGCAAATGAAATGATGAAAGGCGTTAAAGATCTTTTTCTCGAATTTCAAACCAGCGATTGGGAAATCGTCCGGGTTCAAAAATATCCGGTGTATTTCACCAGAGAAAATAAGGACAATCAAACGCGACTTAACCAGGGAGCCGCACAGAAATTAATGGACAAATTCAATCTGATAAAATCAAATCAAACGAAATAATGACAATCTCTGAAAAACAATTCACCTTGAACTCGACTAATCCACAAACACAAAAACTCAATTTTTTTGAGTCACTTTTTTATCCTTTTCTACTCTTGAATTTTGCCATTTCGGTTAAACTTCTGGATTGGAGAGAGGATCGCTATATGGCAAATGCGGCATCCTTGACTGCTTGGCAATTTTTCTTTTTGGTAGCCAGCATTACAATCTGGGCATTTCCAACCATCCGTACAACAAACGATATTTACTGGATTTCCGGCACCCTGTTGTTTATTGCTTTTACATCCTTGTTTGGCATGAACAAATGGTTGCAAAGTGTGATCAACAAATCACGAATGGGGAGTAAAATTTCGAAAAAATCGAATCTTGACCTACTCAATACTTTGGGCAGAATTTTATTGATATTGTGCTTTCTGATCTTTCTTGCCTCTGTTGTATTAAAGTCTTACATGTACCACACCCGCTTCTTTTGGTGGAACCATTAAGGTTAATCAGGCAAGCGTTTCCTGATTAATTTCCACAAAATAGAAAAGAGGCAGCAAGCCATCGCACTGCCTTTATATCACACGAAAGTGTTATTGTGGACATCTCAGCAGACCTGCACATTTGTTTCTTCCTGTCATCCATAAAAAGACGGGTTAAAACACATGAGAACAACAATTTCAATTATTGCAACGCTGCTGTTCAGCACTAACCTCATTGCTCAATCCATTGGTCCGGATCCGTCATTTGGAAATGGCGGCGCAGCAAACCACTTGTTGGCAAAGGGAACCGAAAGAATTTTTTGCAGCCAGGCCCTCTCTGATGGGGCTTCGATTGCAGGAGGTATTGTCTTAAATAAGGATCAGGATTTTTTTCTAACTAAAATACTAAGCAGTGGCCTAAGAGACAACACTTTCGGCAACAACGGTTTTGTTAGTATCGACAACCAGGGCGGCACTGAAACTATTAATTCTCTGGTCAGCCGGCCTGATGGAAAAATCCTCGTGGCTGGAAGCAGTAAGCGTAACGGAATTACAAGAGGCCTTTTATATAGGTTTAATTCAAATGGAAGCCCCGACACCAGTTTTGGAACCGGGGGTTTATTTGAATATCAATTGATTTCAGGAAGTGTTTATACTTTTGTTTCCGCTATTAAACTTCTTACAGATGGCAAATTTCTTGTATCCGGAAGTTGCCTTTCAGGAAGTAAATACAAGGCATTTGCCCAAAAACGAAATGAAGACGGCAGTCTGGACTCCGCCTTTGGCACCAGCGGAAGCACCCTCATTTCCTATACAACAGACAATTATAGCCTTGGGACTGATTTAGCCATCGCAGCGGATGGTGGCATTTTAATTTATGGTGAGGTCTACACAACCAAATACCTGTTGGGCATGGCCAAACTCACTTCTGCTGGACTTTTAGATGTTTCCTTTTCGGGAGATGGCCTCGCGACCTCCTCGCCCTTTACATCCCAAAGTTATCCAACCAGAATTTTTGCCCTGCCGTCTGGCAAACTGAGGATTGTAGCCTATGGATACAACACCAATTCTTTTGAAAAAATCACTGCAGCTGGCTTTAAGGCAAATGGAACTGCTGATTCCACCTTTGGAACAAATGGAATCGCCCAATATTCAGGAAGTTCGAGTTACAACGGCGCGTATGCGGCCGAGATTTTGGATGACGGATCTTTCCTGATTGGTGGTGAGATTTACATTGCAGGAAATTACCAAGCATACATTCTAAAAATAAATGCAAACGGCAGTCCGGTAAGCAGCTTTGGAACAGCCGGATTTGCAACTTTCAACGCCACTGCTGTGGAAAATTACTGCAATGCCATTGCCATATCAGGCGGCAGAATTTTAATGATGGGAGGTCAGTATCAGCAGCAAGACAACTCCGTTATTTCATTCGCATTCGGAATAAATGCCACCAATGCAACGCTGGACCAGGCATTTGCCAATGGCGGCAGGGCATTTTTCAAAGAATCAAAAGCAAGCACCCGCCCGGGCCGCCTCATCAAAACTGCTGATGGAAAATACCTGGCAACTGGTACATTGGAAAATTTCAATAGCGACCTTTTTCTTTCACGCTTCAACAGCGACGGAAGCCTTGACCTAACTTATGAAAACCAAGGATTGGGAATCAAGAATTTCAATGGCTCGGACATCTTCAAATCTCAGATAAGCTTAAGGAATGGAAAGGAAATGGTTCTTCTAAGTTCCGGAACTCAAACTCTCACATTTGGCACACTTGGCACTTTTTCTGGAACGGAAAAATATGGTCTATACTCGTACAATCCATTGCAGGGGTCTGCGTCTGGGACTCTGACCACTGGAACAGTAAGCACAGGAGAATTTCAAGTGCCCGTGGCAGCTACGATCGACCATAAAGGCAGGGTAATTGTGGCAGTGAAAGGTCAGCAACCCACAAAAAACACAGGCTATCTTGTCCGTTGGAATGCAGAAGCTTCGGCAGTAGATGCAAGCTTTGGCACCAGTGGAAAAAGGACGTTGTACAGCAACATGTTCAACAGCGAACAAGAAATACGCGACGTTGAAGGTGATTCCGAAGGAAACCTATTTGTTCTACAGTACATAAAACTCGTTTCTGCTACGAATGGAGGAATGTACTTGAGCAAGCGCGACAGCAATTTTAATTTTGTAAATAGCTTTGGTACATTTGGACAGTGTGAGATAATTGACAATTCGGCGAATCTTTTCAACCCGAGTAAAATGATTATGAACAATGGGCAAATTTTGGTGATTGGATCAAAAGCCGGAGTTCGGACCATTGCCAGAATAAGTTCAGATGGCCAATTTCAGGGTTTTATCTTACTGCCGGAATTCAAGACTGTGTCAAAGGTGATTTTTATTGCAGATGGGTCGGCAATCATTTTCGGTACCGGATCCGATGATTTTATCCGGATCGTTCGGGTTCTGGCAGATGGAAGCATTGATGGCACTTTTAATGACAACGGAGTATTTGCCGGCAATTTCTTTGGTGGAAAAAGCACTTTGGTTGATGCCATTATGGAAGGAACCGGAACATCATTTACAATTCTTGCAGAAACCACGGGCGAGTCAGGTGGCAGCTGGCTTTCACTGTTAAAAATCAATGTCATAACAGGCAACGAAGTAAAAATTGAAATGGTGAAAAATTCACCGGTACTTTACCCCAACCCGACGAAAGAAAAACTATTCTGGAAAAATGACAGGACAGCTACCTTCCGGCTTAGTATTTTTGATAAAAATGCAAGGCAAATTGGATCAGAAACAATTTCAACCGGGGATTTGGGCATGGACCTTGCGGGATTACCTGCCGGAACCTATTACCTGAAAATGAGCAATGAAAAAGAAACCATCACACGCCCCTTTATAAAAGAATAAATCTTGAACGAAATCCTGACCACAAATCGCCTTTCATTACGAAAATTCAGCAAGGAAGATGCCGGATTCATTCTGGAACTGACCAACACAGCTGGATTTCTGAAAAATGTTGGCGACCACAAGATCAGGACACTGGAGGATTCAGAAAGCTACATTGAAAACCGGCTTTCTGCTTCTTATGAGAAATACGGATTTGGATTCTGGGTCTGCGAAATCCGAGAAAGTGGAATTCCAGCAGGCATGTGTGGTTTGATCAAAAGGGACGGTTTTGAATACCCTGAAATTGGATTTGCATACCTGCCGGAATTTTATGGAATCGGATTAGGCACAGAAGCCGCTTTGGCGGTAAAACAATACGCAGGGAAAGAACTTGGTCTTGAATTTATCATGGCCATTGCCAATCCGGAAAACGATGCATCCATTCGGGTGCTTTCCAAATTGGGTCTGCTTGAAAGCGGTCGCACACGGCTTCCCGGTGAATTGGAGGATGTTCTGGTTTTTGGGCCGATTGCGACCTTGCCTTTTTAGGGTGCATAATAATCAGCGGGCTTGGCTCGTTGAAGCATTGAAAACAATTGTGCCTACGCACCTATTTCCATTTTATTGTCTTACCCAAAAATTCAATTTCTATGAAAAATCTAAAAGGAATTTATTTTTTGTTGTTCACCGCCTTAATGGCTTGCGGCTCGGGTGATTTCAGGGAACCGCCAACCGTAATATTTGGTGAGCCTCAGCCAGCAGAAGTTGAAAATTTACCCAGTTTCCCAAAAAGAATTCAAGGCCAATTTCGTGGTCTCGCTGAGGGAAACATTCTGAACATTTCCGACAAGCTTATCATCAGCACCAGCGAGTTTGATGAAAAAATGAGCATCGCATCCCTGGACAGCAACGCAGTCCTAATCGGTGATACCCTGGTAGAAAAAAACAGTGGTAAAAAAGAACAAGTCCTGATTCAAGGAGACAGCCTTGTCCGGCATTTTTCCTACTCAGACACTGTGTACCGAATCAATTTCGACAATGTCCTGAGGAAATTTAAAGGCCATTATTTTCTGAATACACGCTTCGAAGGCGAAAACTGGGATGTAAAACAACTGAGTCTGGAAAGCGGAAAACTAGTTCTCTGCAGCATTCGAACAAAAGAGGAAATAGACAATCTACAGTCAATCACGGAGACCGAAGGCGATACCAGGCTTCCACGCAAATTCAACCTGTCGAAAAAACAATTCCGGGAGTTTCTGGGCAAGGATGGCTTCCGCGAAAAAAGTGTGTACATCAGAGAAAACGGCCTGAGGTAATTCCTCCCGATTCGGGAAATCATTCGCTAATTTGCGGCCCAAGAAATTGCCTTATGTCTCAATTCAAGCGAAGCCTAATAACTGCAGCACTACCATATGCCAATGGACCTGTACACATCGGCCATTTAGCAGGCGTTTATCTGCCCGCAGATATTTATGCCCGTTATAAAAGGTTAAAGGGGGACGAAATTCTTTTTGTCTGCGGCTCCGATGAGCATGGTGTACCGGTTACAATCCGGGCAAAAAAGGAAGGCATTTCCGTGCAGGAAGCTGTGGATAAATACCACGCTCTAATCCGCGATAGCTTCGAAGGATTTGGCATCAGTTTCGATGTTTACTCACGCACCTCGGCGCCAATTCACCACAAAACCGCCTCTGATTTCTTTCGGAAAATGGACGAAAAAGGTGATTTTCTAATCCAGAGTTCAGAGCAGTATTTCGACCCTGAAGCTGGTCAATTTCTTGCAGACAGATACATCCAGGGCACCTGCCCAAAATGCGGATTTGAAAATGCCTATGGCGACCAGTGTGAAAGCTGCGGCTCTACGCTGAGTCCGGCAGAATTGCTGATGCCAAGGTCGATGCTCAGCGGATCGGCTCCGGTGATGAAAGAAACCAAACACTGGTACCTTCCACTTGACCGCTACGAAGCATGGCTGAGAGAATGGATTCTGGAAGGCCACAAAGAGTGGAAACCCAATGTGTATGGACAATGCAAAAGCTGGATTGAACAGGGTTTGCAGCCACGCGCAGTTACCCGCGACCTCGACTGGGGCGTACCGGTTCCCAGTGCAAATGCAGAAGGCAAAGTCTTGTATGTTTGGTTTGATGCGCCAATTGGCTACATATCCGCAACCCGTGAATGGGCAGAAACCAAAGGAACTGGCTGGGAAAAATGGTGGAAGGACCCAGAAACCAGGCTGCTTCATTTCATTGGCAAAGACAACATCGTTTTTCACTGCATCATTTTTCCAGTGATGCTGAAAGCGCACGGAGATTTCATCCTTCCGGATAATGTTCCAGCAAATGAGTTTTTAAACCTGGAAGGACAGAAAATTTCCACTTCAAGAAACTGGGCTGTTTGGCTACATGAGTACCTGAACGACATGCCCGGTCGACAGGATGCATTGCGTTACGCGCTTGCCGCCTGCGCGCCAGAAACAAAGGACAACGATTTCACATGGAAAGAATTTCAGGCACGATACAACAATGAGCTGGCAGACATTGCCGGTAATTTTGTGAATCGTGCCCTTGTGCTTACCCAAAAGTATTTCGATGGCAAAGTTCCGGCAAGAGGTCCATTCACCGAAACCGATCAGGAACTGATTGCGGTTTTGGAAGCAGCACCCGGTCTGGTTTCTGAAAATCTCGAAAATTTCCGACTCAGGCAGGCCCTGGTGGAGATGATGCAGGTGGCACGGGCTGGCAATAAATATCTGGCAGAAACCGAACCCTGGAAACTTTACAAAACCGACCCAGAACGTGTAGGAACCATTCTCAATCTTGGCTTGCAGGCAAGCGCATTGCTTGCACTGCTCATGGAACCATTTCTTCCATTCTCTGCAGAAAAACTCAGGCAAATGCTTCCGCCATTTCAAACCGAATGGCCGCAGAACAAATTTGAATTCCTAGAAGCAGAATCTAAAATCGGAACCCCAGAAATTCTATTTGCTAAAATCAGCGATGAGGAGATTCAAGTCCAAATTGACAGACTGGAGCAAACCAAGTCTCAAAATGTAATAGAAACTCCTCCTGCACTTCCAGCCATAAAAGCAGATGTGGCATTCCCTGATTTCGAGAAAATGGACATTCGCGTGGCCACCATTTTAGAGGCCGAATCAGTGCCCAAAACAAAAAAGCTCCTCAAACTGCTTTTGGATACTGGCGTAGATCGGAGAACCGTTGTTAGTGGCATTGCGGAGTTTCATTCACCTGAAAACATTGTTGGGCAGCAGGTTTTGCTTCTGGCCAACCTTGCTCCAAGGGAAATAAAAGGAATTATGTCTCAGGGAATGATTCTGATGGCGAAAAATCCTGCAGGCGAACTCGTGTTTGCGAGCCCCGCCAATTGGGTGGCGCCGGGCAGCAGCGTTGCGTAGGATAGAATAAAATGCCTTTGTTGGTGTTGTCAACAACAAATATTTTGGACAATAAAAGCGCTTAACTTTTAAGCCATTATTGTGTTGTCACCAACAAATATTTCCGACAATTCAAGCGCCTAATCTTATCGCCGCCTTTGTTGGTGTTGTCACCAACAAATATTTCGGACAATACAAACGTTTAACCTTTATAATGAGTTAGAAACGAAAAATCACTATTTCCCAATTCATAAAATCGTGCTGAGGACCAAAAATACGATTCCGGAATTTGACAAAGACCTGCTTTTACAGGGTTCCAATGGATATATTCCAACTTTTGCATAAAAACAGAGTGTGTAAATAGTTCAACAGAAAGTGGATTTCTTTGCCAAAACTGAAATTTCCTATCCTTTAAATTAACCTCAAATTGGGAAAGATCTTCAGGATGATGCTCTAAAAAATCAAATCGAATTTTTTGGGAAGTAAATTTCAAAAAGTCTCGCTGCACATCCTGATATCGATGACCAGGCCTTATCTGCCAGATTAAATGAATGTGATTTGACATGAAGCAAAACGAATAAAGAAAAACCCGATTGTCACGAACCAAAAATTGAAGACTATCCAAAATAATTTGCTTGTATTTTTCTCTTTGAAGCAAATGCTTCTTCTTAAAAATTGAAGCAGTAAAAAATTGAGGCAACTGGGTAATAATCTCCATGCAGCTGGTATTTCGATACATAGTTAACTAGAAAAATTGTTGGTGAAAACACCAACAATGGCGGGATGGCGAACTCGTGTTTGCGAGCCCGCCAATTGGGTGGCGCCGGGCAGCAGCGTTGCCTAGACTATTCTGATTTCTTCTGTTCTACCAGCTCTAGTAAACGCTTTTTCTTTTCCCTGGAAATGGGGACTAAATGGCCATCTGTCATCAAAACAGTGCCCTCGCTTCTGTTGATTTTTTGAATCTGAAAAATGGAAATCAAATGGGAATGATGCACCCGAAAAAAGCCACAATTCTCAAGTTGTGGTTCATAAAAACCCAGGTTTTTACTGATGCAAATTGACTTCCCAAATGTGCCGTGCACCCAGCTATAATTGCGGTCGGCCTCAAATCTGACAATTTTAAAGGATGGAATTGCCTGCATGCCTTCCTGGGTATGGAAAGTAACCACTTTGGAATTCTCCAAGGGTGCAAGTATTTTTCTAACCCTCATAATTGCCCGAATCAACAATGGAGTGGTTAAGGGTTTTACAAGGTAATCTGCAACCCCAAATCGGAATGCTTCCAAAGCCTGATTTGAATGCGCCGAAGTAATTACCACCTCAAAAGGTAGTCGTTCATCTCCTTCAAAAAGATCGAAACCATGAGAATTTACCATCTCAAGGTCAAGAAAAACCAGATTGGGTTTTAAGGATTTTAAAAGTGGCCCAGCCTCCAAAAGACCAGATGCCTCCCCCAATATTTCAACTTCCTCAGGCATTTTCTCCAAAAGATTTCGAAGAAAAAACCTGGCTCCTGGTTCGTCATCAATTATGAAACAATGAATCTTCATGTGGCAAGGGATTAGTCACCAAAAATACAAGGCAATTCTAATAATTCTCTAATTTGAAGGATGAAAAATGCAGATGGATAATCGAATCATACAGATGGATAACTGCATCCCCTCGACGAAACTCAAATTCTTATACTTGTAATGCCGGTGGGTTTTAAGGTTGGGGGCTTCAGGTTGGAAATTGATTTCCCCGAGATTTCTTGAAAAACTGGTGTACTAAATGAAAAGGCTGCAAACAAGAATTCTTGTTTTTCAGAGATCAGGCTTTCCCGCAGCTTAACTAGAAGAGCAAGCACAGGAAAGGAGTAGTTGGGAAACCGGCTACTCCTTCTAAGTGCCAGAAGATAAATTTAAATTTTAGGCTCAGCCTATCTCAATTTCCACACCGGCAACGGAGGGATGACCAACGCAGGTTAAAACATAACCTTCCGAAATCTCCTCTTCTGATAGTCCATCCGATTCATCCATAAAAACTTTTCCCGAGGTGCATTTACCACGACAGGCGGTGCACAAGCCAGATTGGCAACTATATGGCATATCAAGGCCTTTATCCAATGCTGCATCCAGAATTGTGGTATTGTGCGGAACCTCAACGCTGTATTTCTTTCCATTCAGCAAAATGGATACCGTAAAATCTCCACCTTCTGGATTGGCATTTTCACCTGCTTCCCTAGCTGCTTCCTCAGCAGAACTACTGAACTTTTCTCTGTGCAAAAAGTCTTTCTTAACCCCTTGAGATAGAATTGAAGGGGTAATTGAATCCATCATTTCTGCAGGACCGCACATAAAAACCTGGGTTTCTTCAAATGGACTCACGGGCTTAAGGTCCTCAATTAATTGCATAATTTTAGACTCATCGATTCGCCCGATTTCTCCAAACCAATCGGATTCTGGCTGAGAGAGCGTATGAATAATTTTTAGTCTTGAAGGATAGGCGTCGGCCAGTTTCCTCAATTCATCAAAATAAATGATATCTTGCTTTGATCGGTTTCCAAAAAGCAGAGAAACAAAACTTTGTGGCTCAACCGCAAGAACAGTCTTCAAAATCGAAAATACCGGCGTGATGCCACTTCCAGCTGCAAACAGCATAAACCAGCGTTTCTTACTGGCATTTGGCTGATACATAAAGTTTCCAATGGCAGGCATTACATCCAGTTGCATGCCTTCCGACAAAGACTTTGTTAACCAAGTGCTCATCTTTCCTCCATCTACTCGTTTTACGGTGATGGCGGGATTTTCATCCAAAGATGGAGAAGAACATAGGCTATATGCCCTCCGGATATCCTCGCCATTTACCATTGTCCGAATGGTGAGGAATTGGCCAGCGCGGTATTCACGAAAAGCGGGATGCCTTTCAAAAACAATACTAACTGAGTCTGGGGTTTCCCTCCTGAGTTCCTGAACCCGAAGTGAATAAAAATGATAATCCATTGATACTAATTGGCTGTTTTGCCTGCTTGCAAATCTAGCCTCAGAACCATTTTAGAATCGAAATTGTTTTCAATCTAAAAAGGAAGTGATATGCCGCTTAACTGACCATCCCCAATCCAGGAAATGATGAAGATTCCCGAAATTAGAAAGAAAACCGCCAATCTTTGCTGTGGCTTAAGGTTTTCAGCGTAATATATCTTGGCGAAGACCACCGAAACCAGACAGGAAAAACTTAAAATAAAAGTGGTTTGAGGAAGTGGAGATGAATGTGAAACCACCCTGAAAATAACCGCGAGTCCACTGAGAACTCCAATGGCACCAATGATCCACACATATTGAGACCAGCTCCTGAGAAATTGTTCTTTACTCCATCGAATTGCCTGGGCAGGATTTTTAGAATTTGGCTTGATCAACAAACGCGAAATTGCCAAATGGGAAATTGAAAACACAAAAATCGAAATCTCCTGGCCAATGAGAACAACGGGCACACCAACCATTAGCACAATGTTTTGAATGATGGCAAGTGAAGTTCCGGTGAGGATGGCACTTAGAAATGCAAAGCGGAAACCTGCATCTCCCATATAAACCAGCCGGCCATTTGCAAATCGGAATTTGAGCAAAGCCAATCCAACAAGGAGGAAAACTATGCCAGCAAAGGAGA
>CANETC010000060.1 GCA_947441055.1 Cytophagaceae bacterium
ATGTAAACCGAAAGAATAAAAGGCAGGTTCGACCAAACCAAAGGAACCAGACCAGCAATTTTGGGGATACCCATTGCCTTTGAAAATCGTTCAGCCTTGTTGAATATTAAACTATCAACCCCAACCTGGTCAGCAACAAAAAAGAAGATACCAAAAACCAGCACAATCAGACTAAAAGGCGTACAAACCCGCGAATCCTTCGCTTTGTAGGCCTCCATTACTTCTTGTGGATCGAAGAGCAGTTTTTTAATGGTAAAGAAAACACCCCTTTCTAATCCGATAAAATCAGCAAGGAAATCGCGCCCGATTTCAACAATACCCTTTTCCATTTTCTTTTGCTTTTGTGAGTTTGGTGCAGGATGAATAACAGCCTGAAGTTCAAAGGTGAACTTTTTTTTGGGCTTCAAAATCATCTTTCCGTTTTTTTTCTACCTTTGCGGTCCAATTTTTATAACTTAATTCATAACAAAGTGAGTATTACTAGCTTCAAGACTCCTCATGTCAGTCACAAAGAGACTGAAAAGGGATGGGTCGTTGTTGACGCAGAAGCTCTGGTGCTTGGAAGGCTGGCCAGTCAAGTGGCTATGATCATCAGAGGAAAACACAAGCCGACCTACTCTCCGCATGTTGACAACGGAGACTATGTCATCGTCATCAACGCCGAGAAAATTCGCCTAACCGGCAAGAAAATGACCGATCGCGAATATGTTTCGCACACCGGTTATCCAGGAGGACAGCGGTTTAAAACCCCTGCAGACCTAATGCGCACCAACCCATCCCGTATTATTGAGATGGCTGTTAAAGGGATGCTTCCCAAGAATCGTATTGGCCGTCGTTTGTTCACTCACCTGTTTGTTTACACAGGCAGCGAGCATCCACATGGCGCTCAGTCACCGAAATCCATCGAGATTAAAACCAAGTAAGCACCATGCAGCAGATCAGCAATATCGGAAGAAGGAAAACTGCAGTAGCCAGGGTTTATCTTCGTCCCGGTAATGGAAACATTATCGTCAATAAAAAAGACATCAAAGTCTATTTCCCCTCAGATGTTCTTCAGATCATCGTGAACCAGCCACTCGAGTTGATTGGTGAAATGGGTAAGCACGATTTTTTCATCAATGTAAAAGGTGGTGGAGTATCAGGACAAGCCCAGGCAATACGCATGGGAATTTCCCGCTCTCTCGTTGAAATGAATCCGGAAAATCGCCCTGCCATCAAAAAGGAAGGTTACCTTACAAGGGACTCCCGTATGGTGGAAAGGAAGAAGTTCGGACGCAGGAAAGCAAGAAGAGGCTTCCAGTTCTCCAAACGTTAATTATTACACCCTCATTATTTTACATTTATGTCAGTAAAAGTAGATTACAAAGTTTTGCTTGATGCGGGTGTTCACTTTGGTCACCTTACCCGCAAGTGGAATCCAAAAATGTCCTCCTATATTTTTATGGAGCGCAACGGAATTCACATCATTGACCTGAACAAAACAGTAGTAGCCCTCGAAAATGCAGCGGCTGCCATGAAAAACATCGCCAAATCCGGCAAGAAAATCATGTTCGTGGCCACGAAAAAGCAGGCCAAGGAATTGGTTGCTGAAGAGGCTCGCAGGCTGAAGATGCCGTTTGTTACTGAGCGTTGGCTTGGTGGCATGCTTACAAACTTCACCACAGTGAGGAAATCCTTGAAGAAGATGCAAACCATCGAGCGTCAAATCAAGGATGAGGCACTTTCTATCAACAAGAAAGAAAAACTCATGCTTTCCCGCGACAAAGAGAAAATGGAAAGAGTGTTGGGCGGTATTACCGACTTAACCCGTCTTCCATCAGCACTCTTTATCGTTGATGTTGGCAAGGAGCACATCGCAGTGAAAGAAGCAAAACGCCTTGGAATTCCAGTATTCGCCATGGTGGATACCAATTCTGATCCGGATTCAGCTGATTTCCCAATTCCAGCAAACGACGATGCGTTTAAGTCAATTGCAGTGGTTACCCAAATTATCGGGCAGGCCATCGAAGAAGGACTTATGGAGCGCAAGCGTGAACGCGATGAAGAGAAATCTGAAGGCGAAATGGAGTACAAAGCATCTGAAGCATACATGAACGAAGGAGCTCCTGCTGCTGACGTTCCCGCTTCTGCTGCCGAAGTCGCTCCAGTGGCTGAAACATCTGAGCCAGAAGCCGAAGCTGCTGGAGAAGAAACCGCAGCTGCTGCAACAGAAGAATAATTTTATTCCTAAGTAAAAAGAAGAACCCGGTCATTTGGCCGGGTTTTTTTATGCGATCAAGCTGCTTTTCTTTCGCCTTGCAAACGAAGCATCTCCGCCAAAACCTCCATTTCTTCTATTGGTTTGGGGTAAAAAGCATCAAAGCCAGCCTCAAGAAAAATAGACTCATCCTTGCCGCTGCCCATACCAGTTGTGGCAAATACATAGGCCTCGGGTTGCTGAATTTTCACTTCCTTAAGCAATCGAAATCCAGCCTGGCTGTCATGACCAAGGCGGATATCCATCATCACAAATGAAAACTGCTCCCTTCTGAGCCAATACAAAGCCTCATCCACTGTGGCCGCGTGGCGCACTTCAAAATGAGGTTTAATCGCAATCGCTAAAGACCAGGCGTTCATGTACTCATCTTCCACTATGAGTACGCGAACAAAATTGTTGTTCGTATTCATGGGCATATGGCAAAAGGTTAGTTAGCGAAACAACAGCTGACTTGTGCTGCGGGTCCGTTGAACCAAGATAGCCAGTTTTTCACCCAGAATGAAATCTTCAGAGGCCTGACTCGGATTTTGAATGGTAACCAGCGTAAGGTCTTTATTGAATAACAAAGAATACCGCGGGTTTAATGATTCAAAAGCACGCTCAAGTTTCTGTTGTTCTGCATCGGTAACGATGGAAATACTCGTTGCAGAAACCTGAAGCATTTGCATTTTCAAACCAGTTACAGAAAATGCGTGAAGTACTTCCGTAATATTTTCCTCTTCCAGAAATGAAAAATCCCTTGAACTCAGGGAGACCAGAACCTGGTTGGTCTTTCGAATGAATGCCGGTTGATTCCATTTTTCTCCTTCAGGTCCTACAACGGTTCCTGGCTCCCCGGGATTGAGGAATGAGCGCACATAGAGTGGAATTTTCTTCCAAGCAAGCGGCCGAATCGTTTTGGGATGAATCACGGTTGCGCCGTAATAAGTTAATTCCGCCGCATCCTGATAACTTAGCCGAGGCAGCAACACCGTGTTTTCCAACCACTTGGGATCTGCATTCAAAACGCCCGGCACATCTTTCCAGATGGTTGCCGATTCGGCGTCCAGGAAATAGGCAAAAAGTGCCGCTGTATAATCTGAACCTTCTCGGCCTAAGGTTGTCTTTTTTCCAGATTCAGTTCCGCCAATAAATCCCTGGGTAACAACGATTCCACTTTGTAAAAGCGGACTTACAAACTGAATGGCAGCAGCAGAACTTTTTTCAATTTGCACCTCTCCTTCTCTCCATGTTTCATTGGTTTGAATAATACTGGCTGCATCCAGAAGGAACATGGGCAAACCAATGTTTTGAAGGTGCGAGTACAAAAGGAATGAGGACAGGTATTCGCCCACACAAACCACCTGATCGTAGGCGAAATCGCGGTTTGTTTCTCTGGCTTGGATTAGTCTTTCGTTCAGGCTGGTAAATCGTTCTTCTAAACCCGACCTTACTTCTTCAAAGGCAGAAGGCTCTGGAAACAATTTTTCTGCTACCGAAAAATGGTAGTCCCGTAAAGCCTCAAGTCTTGATGAATAATCTGAATTGCCAATTGCTAAATCGAGAAGTTCCTCCAGGGCATTTGTGGTTTTACCCATTGCTGACACAACCACAAGCAAGTTGCTGGAATTTCCATAGTCGCGAATAATTCGAGCCGCATTTCGGATGCCATCTGCATCGCGCACAGATGCTCCACCAAATTTAAAAACCCTTGCCTTCATAAATTTTCTTCTGCAAATAAACCTTCTGAAAGCGAATGATGGCAAGCATCAAGAATAATTATTGAGGCAAGACTATTGAAATCCAATTTTCTAAAATCAGGCCTTACCGAATCGCCACCAATTCGATTTTCATATAAGGATAGTATGGCAGGAAGGAAATTTGATTGTGCAATTCATCCTCATCATTCGCTACCATCACCATGAAAATCCCAGACATATCCTGTTTGATAAAACTGTGCAAAAGAACTCCTTTATCCTCCAGCACTTTTACACCTTCCTGCTCAGCTGGCAACAACTTCATTCTGGTATCCATGTCCAATCCCTCCAACCGTATGTTGGCCATAAATCTGTTCATCCTTTTTCTTGTTATGGTAAGTTTCAAAATAAGAAGAAAATCTGCGAAGTTCAATTCATACGATTAATCCGTTATGCAGACAAAAAGGGCCGCCTTCGTTGGTGTTCCCGTGCGGTCAGGTGTTTTCGTGACAAGACATTTGCAATTCCGTAGGGGCGTATGGCACTAGTCTCGCCGGAGGCGGAATACGCCCTGACTTGTTGGTGACAACACAAACAAGGGCGAATAGTGAAGGAACAAAAAAGGCAGAATCGCAGATGAATCGGATTACACAGAATACGCGGATTTTCAATTCAATTTATCGCCACCCATCGGCAGACGAAGCCTTGGCAGTTGGTGATGTCATCCCCCCGAGGAATAAAGTCTTTGAGATTTTTCGAGTTGTCCTTTGGAAGGACTCAGCAGAGATTGGGTTCAATCTCTTTAAGAAAACCTTATTTCAAGTCGAAATTAAGAACAATTCCCTTCATTGTTTTGAAGGCAAGCAATCTGGACAGTAATCTACAATTTATATCAGAAATGTCATTGTTATGCAATTGTAAATTTACCAATAAGATACCGTTGTCATTTGGTAATTGAATAGGTGCGACCAACAGAAACAGTTTCATTTGGAGAGTTCCAAAAGTTCCTTTTTAGAAATAATCAATTCCGCTAAAGTTCATCCTTCAACCTATCTGTTTTCCTAATTTCATTCATGCCCCGATGGATGACAACCTTTCCCAAATTCCAGCTGATTATGTCGGTAATAGTTAGTTCCGCTAAATCATCTGGTGAAAACAGCAGGATTAACCTCAGAAAGTACTTTCGGACCGTTATTTTTAAAAATGTCTACTGCTTCAGATTTAGAAATCGTTCACAAATCCTATCTTAAAAAAGCATGAAAAATGTTAACAAGGTTCTCAAAAGATTCCCTGAAACAGCTACCCTCGCATGGGTATTTGCTGTTTTTTTTAGCCTGAACGCATCGCAGAGTTGGGGGCAAACACCAACGGCTTACACTATGTCTTCAGGTAACAAAACCTGGGATTTTACTGGGACTTGGACTGTTAGCGGCAGCACTTACTCAGGAACTGATGCTGGAAATTGGGGAAGTGTAGGCATAATCGGTACAGGAACTTCAGTAACAACAGGAGTTAGAACAACAAAATCCTCTGCATCCATTGTGACTGGCACAGCTGGTGGTTTTCAAAAACCATCAGGTACGGTGCAATTACTATCTACTGGTTCTAGTGCAACTCCAGAAGCAGTAGCAATAGATTTGTTTTTAAATTTTACCGGACGTACAGTGGGAACATTAACTTACGATTGGGCTGCTATTGATAACAGTAGTGGAACAAGACCTACTTCTTTGAGGGTTTTCTGGAGTATAGATGGAAGTACATTTACCGAAATAACTGGAGCACAACAACTAGATAGAGAAAGCGCTACCTCTCCGGCAACAGGAACTGTTTCTGCTGTTGCATTACCTTCAGCATTTAATGGATCTTCAACTGCCAGACTCAGATTTTACAATCATGCGGGAAGTAATGCCACAGGAGGTGGAAACAGGGATAAGTTTCAGATTGACAATGTTGCTATCACTTCTACCGCTGCTTCCTTCTCAGTTACCTTCAATGGTAATGGTTCTACAGGCGGTTCAATGTCTAACCAAACAGCAAGTACCGCAACAGCATTAACTTCAAATGCTTTCACAAGAACAGGCTACACCTTTGCCGGTTGGAATACGGTTGCTGGTGGAGGTGGCACAGCGTATGCAAATAATGCTTCTTATCCATTTACTGCAAATGCTACTCTTTATGCACAGTGGACTGCAAACACTTTAACAGCTACATACGATAGTCAAGGAGGTAGCGCCATTACCAGTGGTTCAACCACAAGCGGAGGGTCCATTGCATCATCTCCGGGCACACCAACCCGAGCCGGATACACTTTCAATGGATGGTTTATTGCTTCCAGTGGAGGCACAGCCATAAGTTTTCCATACACACACGGTCAAACATCCAACTTTACTTTATTTGCCCAGTGGACTGCGTCAGGCTCACCCACTCTCGACGCTGCAACTTTAACTGTTGCTTTGTCTAATGTTTACGGAACAGCTTCAGTTGGTCAAAGCTTTACAGCTAGTGGAACTTTCCTTTCAAGCAATATTTCGGTTACAGCTCAATCGGGCTTCGAAATTTCCACTTCTGTAGGTTCGGGTTATGGTGCTTCAGTTTCGGTAACAAGCGGTACTTCCGTTTGGGTGCGATTTGCTGCCCTTCAAAATGCAGGCACGTTCAACGGTACTGTGGCAGCAGTGTTATCAAGTACAGGAGCCACCCCGGTAAATGTTTTAACCTCAGTTTCGGGCAACACCGTTAGCCCTAAACCACTTAGCATTACTGCATCAACAATAGCTTCAAAGGATTATGACGCTACCGCCACCGCTGGCGCTGTAACTGTCGGCACATTATCGGGTTTCGTGGGCATACAAACTGTTAGTGCCACAGGTGCTGCATCCAATTATTCAAGCGCCAACGCAGGCACTTACAACAGTGTTTCTATTGCTTATTCACTTGCCAACGGCAGCAACGGTGGACTCGCAGCAAACTACAGTCTTGTCAATGGCAGCGCTACCGGAATTATTAATCCCAAGGAACTCAGCATCTCAACGCCAACAATAGCTTCGAAAGTATATGACGCAAGCAATTTGGCCGGTACACTAAGTATTGGAACACTGAGCGGTCTGGTAGGAAGCGAAACCCTCTCAATTAGTGGCTCTGCAAGTAATTACAGTTCCGCCAATGTGGGTTCTTATTCTTCAACAATCACCTACACCTTAGGCAATGGAAGTGGCTTGGCTGCCAATTATTCCCTTGCAACTGGCAGTGCCACAGGTGCGATCACTCCGCAGCCGCTCAGCATCAGTGCACCTTCATTGTCATCGAAAGTATATGATGCAACCACCGCGCCTGGCATAGTTACCGCTGGCACACTAAGCGGATTGATTGGCGGGCAAACCCTTTCTGTGAGCGGCTCGGCAAGCAATTACGGCTCGGCCAATGTGGGTTCCTATTCTTCCTCCATTACTTATACCTTAGGCAATGGAAGCGGATTAGCCTCCAACTACAGCTTGGCAACCGGCACAGCCTTCGGCAGCATTACACCCAAATTACTTAGCATCACAGCGCCAAGCATTGCTTCCAAAGCCTATAATGCCAGCACCACTGCAGGAGCTGTAACAGCAGGCACACTTTCGGGTTTTGTTGGTATTGAAACAGTAAGTGCCACAGGAACCGCTGCCGCCTACTCAAGCGCCAATGTGGGCAGCTATACCAATGTTGTCGTAAACTACACGCTGGCAAACGGCAGCAATGGCGGATTGGCTATCAACTACAGCCTGGCAGCAGGCACAGCAACAGGAGTGATTACCCAGCAGGCACTCAGCATCACCGCAACAGATGCTACCAAGGAAGTTGCACAGCTTCTAACCGGCGGTGCTGGATCCACAGCCTTCACATCATTGGGCTTGCAAGGCGGACAAACCATTGGCTCAGTTACCATTACTTATGGAGGAGCGGCAGGCAACACCGGGCAAGGAGCCACTCTAGGTACATATGCTGGTCAGGCAACGCCGTCAGCAGCCACGGGCGGCACCTTCAATGCGGCTAATTATTCCATAACCTATGTGGCTGGAGCTATTATCGTAACCAACCCCAATGCCATGATGCTTACTACCTTTGGCAGTGCAGTTTGTGAAAATTTCAGTGACCTCGCCACTTCAGGCACATCGTCAACTATGCCAAGCGGATGGGCGTTCTCAGAAACCGGTACCAATGCCAATACCACTTACGCTTCCGGAACGGGAAGCAGCGCTACAGGAGAAACCTACAGCTTTGGAACTGCCGCAGATCGTACCTTGGGTGGTTTGCGCTCCGGCTCATTAATCCCAAGCTATGGCACGCGGATATTTAATAATACCGGCTCCACCATCAGCACAATTACAATTGCCTACACCGGAAAAACCTGGAGGGTGGGTGCAGCAAGCCGCCCCGACCAGATTGATTTTCAATACAGCAGCAATGCGACATCCTTGACAACAGGAACCTGGATTGACGAGAACAACTTAGACTACGCCAATCCCGGACAGGCTACAGGAAACGGCAGTGTTCTACATTCGGCCAACATCTCGCATACCATGCAAGGGCTGAGCCTTGCACCCGGTGCCTCCATCTGGATTCGATGGACCGATTTAGATGCCACAGGCGCGGATGATGGCATGGGTGTGGATGATGTTTGCATTACCCCAATTGTGCCATGTACTGCTCCGGATTTACTCGTTTTCAATGCACAGCCTTCAAATGTACTTCAGGATGCAACAATGAGCACCGTAACAGTACGCGCTTATTGCTCTTCTACAGGACTGACCGCCACAGGATATACTGGCAACATTACCCTGAGCGCTTCAGGCGGTGGTTGCGGATATGTGAGTCAGACAGTAGCTGCAGTAAATGGCATTGCCACTTTTAGCAGCATTGTGTTTACGCGCAGTGCCCAAACCGGAATTACCCTCACCGCAGCAGCAAGCGGGTTCAGCAACCTGCTGAGCAATACCTTCAATGTGACGACTCCGGCAGGCAGCGTTACCACCGTAGCACAACAGGATTTTGGGAGTAATACCTCTTTATCCTACTCTACCGCAGTTGGTGGCTTAGGTGTTTTTAATACTTCCAATACGAGGGGCGTGAGCAGCAGCAATTGCCTGGCTTTCTATTATAATGATTGCCTCACCGGTGCAAGTGGAAGTTCCTCTACCGCAACCTTCAGCCAGAGCAGTGGCCTCAGCAGTTTAACCAACATCAAACTTAACTTTTCCATAGCATGGGGAGGCAGCCAGTTGGCAGGAGCCAATTGCGATGGATCAGGGTTTGGGGGATCAGGGCTGGACAATGATGATTTCATTCGTCTTGAAACCCGTGTGAACGGAGGCGCATTCACAAGCACTTTTCAGCTGAACGGTAATTCAAACAAGCAGTACAACTTTTCAGCCAGTGGTATTTCCATTAACCACAATGCCAACCAAACCATCAGTTCTTCCACCGAGCCGAGCGCATTTACAATTAATCTTCCGGCAGGAACAACTTCCGTAGAATTCCGCTTCACCTTCAAAACGAACCGCAGAAGTGAAATCATTTATCTGGATAATTTGAGTTTGCTGGGTAATGCAGCCGGAACTCCGCTTCCATTGCCTTCTGCCAATGCCGGACTTTCATTCAGCGGTTGCAACGGCGGACCCAATCAACTGCAGGGTTCAGCCACGCAGACAATCGGTTCTGTTTCCTATAGCTGGTCTCCTTCAGCCACGCTCAACAATGCAAACACCAGCAATCCTCAGGCATCGAACACTGCAACAACGACTTACACACTGAGCATTACCGATGCCGACAATTGTGCGGCCAGCAGTACAGTAACTGTAAGCGTGTTAAGCGGCATAGCCGGCTTGTGGACAGGTACCGAAAATTCAGATTGGTTTAATTGCCAGAACTGGGCAAGCGGCAACATTCCGGCTTCAAGCACAGATGTGGTTATTTCCGGAACGGGAAGTATTCCGGAAATTTCCTCCGGCACGGCCACATGCCGCAACCTGACCATCAATGCCGGAGGGGTACTCAATATGAGCGGATCGGCTACAAAGCTGGAAATAACCGGCAATCTGGTCAACAACGGAACTTTTGCTCCAGCAGGAACTGTGGCCTTTACTGGGACAACAGCACAGTCGTTCAGCGGCCTTAGCTTGGCTCAGAATCTTACCATTAACAATGCTGCCGGAGTCAGCATTCAGAATAACATCACGGTTTCCGGTTTGATTTGGATTCAATCTGGAAATCTCCAGTTGCAAACCTACAAGTTAACAATGGCGGCTACTGCAAGCATTTCTGAAACCACGACCAGTCAGATTTTAGGTGAAATAGAAACAACCCGTAACCTTGGCTTGAGCAATGAAACTTTCGGAGGCCTGGGAATTGAAATTGATGCAGATGGTGATGTTCCGGGGGTAACAGTTGTGAAGCGCTTTACCGGCACTCCGGTGACCAGTGTAACCGGTGCTGAAGGGATAAAACTAAAATACAGCATTGTACCAGCCAACAACAATAACCTCGATGCAACATTGATTTTCCGCTACAAGGATTCAGACCTGAACGGACAGGATGAAAACAATTTTCAGTTGTATCGTTCTGTAGACGGGGGATTGGAATGGAGCGAAGAACTGGCCATTGCTGATCCAGATAACAACATGCTTACTAAAACTGGCATAAGCAGTTTCAGTGAGTGGACCGCTGCCGATGCCAACATCCCGCTTCCTGTGGTACTTCAGGATTTTTATGGCAGGGCGACGGGTAGAGGAGTCGCAGACCTGTTCTGGTCGACCGCCTCTGAGCAGGATAATGCTGGTTTCCGTCTATACAAATCCCGGGATGGCCAGAAATTTGAGGTTCTGGATTTTGTAAGGGGTTCAGGTAACAGTAGCACAGGTAAAGCCTACCGAATTCTGGACGCCCATTTTACAGAGAGCAGCTACTACAAACTAGTTCAGGTGGATAAGGATGGGTCTGAGCTTTCTGGAAAAATAATATTTCTCAAATGCAATTGCGAGCAGGCTCTTAAGGTGATGGTCTACCCCAATCCAGCTTCGGGCAATGTGCATTTTTCAGCAAATGAGAATGTTTCAGAGGATGAGGTTTTTCAGCTGGAAATCATTGGCTTGGATGGTCGGGCGTTGTATCAAAACCATACAGGTCTCAAGCGATTAGAAAGCCTGCTCAACGACCGCCTGCGCAATCTACCCTCAGGCTTGTATCACCTTCGCCTATTCAATGCAAGAATGCAGGAAGATATAAAACTTCAGTGGTATTAAGTTTCTTTTTGAATTGCTAAAAAAATCGTCTTGCGAGGAAGGCAAGAAAATCAAATTTCTTGCCTTCCTTCAAAAGAAAATATGAGTGTATTCTCCCTCAGCTTACACACTTTTCCGAACACTACCACAATTAGAGAAATGCCCCTTGCATCCTCCGCATTACTGACTTTTTAAGCAATCCAAAAAATCGTGAATTTTCAAAATTATATATAGTGCAATTTCAAAGTTAGGTATAGTGTATTTTAAAAGTTGATTGTATATTTGTCGATCAATTACAGTGTGTTATGGAGCGAATCAGAACGATAAAAAAAGAAATGGAAATTTATCGCGGTAAATATCCAATTTTAGTTTTGACTGGTCCGAGGCAATCTGGGAAGACTACTTTTTTGAGAAACGAATTTGCAAACTATAACTATGTGAATCTGGAGAATCTGGATATAAGAAAGTACGCATTAAATGACCCTATAGGATTTTTAGCCGAACATGGCAACTTTGTTATTTTCGATGAAGTACAGCGTGCTCCTGAATTGTTTTCATACTTACAAACCAAAGTGGATGAGGACAAAATAATGGGGCAGTATATTTTGTCAGGCTCTCAAAATTTTCATCTCATGCGCAATGTTTCGCAAAGTTTAGCAGGACGCGTGGCGCTGTTCAAATTATTGCCTTTTGATCATCAGGAAATGGAGAAAGCAGGCTGGTTAGATGCCGATTATGCCGTCAATCTTCAAAAGGGATTTTATCCTGCCATTTACGACAGAGACATTCCTTCGAAGGTGTTTTATTCGAACTATGTTCAAACCTATGTAGAGCGCGATTTAGCGGAACTTATTGAGGTGAAAAATCTAAAGCAGTTTAGAAATTTCATCACCTTATGTGCTGCTCGAGTGGGCCAATTGGTCAATTTGAATTCGCTGGCTAATGATTGTGGAATATCGCAGCCTACAGCTAAATCGTGGATTTCGGTTTTAGAAACCAGCTACATTCTTTACCAACTGCAACCCTATCATTCAAACTTCAACAAGAGAATTACCAAAAACTCGAAACTCTATTTTTACGATACCGGATTGTTGTGTTTTCTACTCAAAATCAATGATGCTTCGAGCTTGAAAACCAGTGTTTACAAAGGAAGTTTGTTTGAAAATTATGTGATTAATGAATATATAAAACAGCAATACCATCAAAACCTCATGTTTGATTATTGGTTTTGGCGCGATGCTGTAGGCCATGAGGTTGATTTCATTTGGCAAACCACCGAAAAATTAAACCTCGTTGAAATAAAAGCCAGCGAAACCATCACTCCCGAAATGTTTAAAGGATTGGCTTATTTAGAAAAATTTATTCCTAATTTGGTTTGCAGTAAAACCTTGGTGCACACAGGTCTATTCGACCAAAACAGAACTGCAGGCAAAGTATTGAGCTGGAAGAATATTTTAAAAAATTGAACAACTCCAACCAACTGCCTGTGCGATGAAGGCCGACTGTGGAGGATTACAGATCCTCGGGATCTGCGTTCGGGATCCGATATCCCGAACAGCGTAGCGGATTCAAAACCAACTCTATAATTCCTAAAAGTTTTACTATTTTAATAGTTTTAGGAATTGCACATATCTTTTCTAGTGCGGTCAGGTATTCCTCCTGCGGACGAGACTGGTTCCACCTGACCGAAAATGCCAAATATTTCTAAGCCATGAGTGTCAGGTGGAGGAAACACCTGACACCACAAAAAGGACCAAAAATCCACGAAATCCCTCCATCCGATTAATCCGTGATGCAGAAAAATGACCAAAAAAAATCCGGCTCGAAAATCAAGCCGGACTTCTTTGTTAAATCATGGATTGCCGCTTACCGAATTACGAGTGTGTAAAATCCAGATGAGCCTGCATCGCCGTCACCCCGCAATTGCAAACGGTAAATACCTGCAGGCAAATTCCGGAGATCCAGTGAAATTCTGGAATCGGTTTCAATATCCGATTTATCCTCAAACACAATTTGGCCCATTGCATTACTCACACGCATTTCAACAGACTTGTCATTGCCATTTGGAAAATCTACTCGGAACAAACCAGTACCTGGATTTGGACTAAGCAAGGCCCGGGTATTCTTGCCTGAACCATTACAATGAACTGCAATCGATGATGAATAATCCTCGACACCATCAGGGCGGAGAACTTTTAGCCTTACAAATTGACCAGATTCAATGCCGGCAGGCAATGCCTTCGAATATGACACACCATCTCTGGCGCGGTCAGATGGAAGTACTGTTGACAAGCGATTCCAGTTTTCTCCATCAGAGGAAACCTCCACCACCGTTAAATCTTCCGACTTACCATCAAGCAGTTTCCAACGAAGAACAGGACCCGAAACCTCACAATCAACACGGCCATAGGCCAAGTTTACTGCAAGTGGTGCATTCACATCTGAAGCAATTATCCATTCTGAGAACTGAGGGATTCCAGTTTTGGTAACCGTGTTGGCGGCCATATCCAAAGTACCAGACTGCTTATCCCAAATGCTGCCATTAAAACGGTAAAGGTCAAGGTCATTTTCTGGATTCAGGCCAAGAGCTGTGTTCAATTCGCTTTCGTAATAGCTCATCACCAAAGTGGCATTCAAAGCGGAATTGTTAGTCGGATGAATTTCAACCCTGCGGTTGATGCCAAAGCCTGTACCATACACAATTTGATCATGGCGGCGAATAACCTCGGTAGAACCCAGATTGGCAGCTGATGAAATTTGAACACCCAATCCGGCCACATTTACACTTGAAGGGGCATTTAAAATTCTTGTTGCCCTAATGCTGCCTGAACCTGCACCTCCTACCCTATTGCTGTCGGTTTCATTCAACAATGTTCCGGTAGACCCTAAATCAAGGTCTTTGCCATTCAAAAGAATGTCGCCGGACTGCATATCTAGGTTATTGGCAACTGAAATGTTTGACAACAGCTGAAGGCTATTCTGACCAGCAGATTTATTGATGGCAAGGTTATAGAAATTGGCATTGCCCGAAACTGTCGTATTCAATCCACCAACCACATTCACATTTGCAGTTCCAGGATTCATCGTGCCTGTTACAACCAAATTACGACCAAGATTTAAGACAGATCCGGTAGCAAAAGTCAAACTGCCACCAGAAGTAATTTCTAAATTGGAATTTACATTCAGTGTGCCAATCAAATTGGAACTACCAGAAACCTTTAAGGTTCCAGCGCCTGAAATCGTATTTCCAGTGGCTTCTGCATCGAGGTTGACTGCAAGTTCATAGCCTGAAGGAATATCAATTCCCGCACCAGAAAGCAGATAAAGTGATTTACAAACACCAGAGCTTCCTGAAAGAAATCCAGGTTGATTCAGCGTCGGTCCAACCAAGGCATTTTCTGTTGAGGTGGGAACGCCAGTTGGAGTCCAGTTTGTAGCAAGGTTCCAATCACTGCTGTTGGTGCCGGTCCAGATTTTTCCTCCTATTCCTATTCCTGCCACAAAGTCTCCGAAAGTAGTTCCAGAAATGTTAGTAGCCTGAACTGAACCCGAAGTAACAGTTCCCACAGTTGGCAAAGTCCAGGTGGAAGCCGAATTTCTGGACACCACAAAACTTGTTGGAACAGCGTTCACATCCAATTCAGCAGGCAAATGATTTAGTGTTAGGCCGTAAGCCGTAAATCCTCCCACGCCTGAATTGGAAACTGTCCAATATCGGTTGGTATTTTTCTCGGGATGAACGCCAGAAGTATAAATGGACGGATGTTCAGACCCGGTCGTTGAAGCTGTAATAAAACCTCCAGCAGTGGTAGAACCTGTAAAGGCTATGGAAATTGGTGCATAGCCAGCAGCATCGCCAATCGGGAAAGTAAGTGAAGGAGAAGCAGCAGCTACACCTCGAAGAAGAGTTCCGTTTACATAACTGGTGGCAGATCCTCCGGAAAGAGAGCCTGTAGAATTTATTGTTACCTGATTGGCGCCCGTAACCAGTACCCCAGCTGTAAGGCTAAGCGTCCGGGTAAGAACGATGCTACTTCCAAGTGTCTTATCCCCAGCATTTACCAGGCTTAAGTTGCCAAAAGTAGTAGACCCGCTAAGCGTTTGATTGGTTCCTTCCAAAATAACAATTCCGGTTCCGGCACTGAATCCTCCAGTTCCAACCTGATTGGTCCAGTTTTTCCTCAGGTAAATTCTCCGGTTGGAAGAATTTGTGATGGTACCCGATGAAAGGGTAAAATCACCTTTCACACGAACATCGGCATTCGGCATATTCTTGGCACCTGTGCCAGTGAAAATTACATGGTTGTAAGTTGTCTGCGTAGGAAGGGTTCCATTGGTATTACCGGAAAATTCAAAGGTTCCACCAAGGGTATCAACAAAGGTTGTGAAATCTCCGCCCGGGAAAATATACTGCGCACCAGCGGTAGGACTGAGTACTACTGTTCCACGGCCACTTACTGTTCCAAAATTATGGCTCAGTGTATTTCCCAGATTAAGCGTGCCTTTCATGTCAACGGAAACAGCGTTATATCCATTGGCAGTCACTGTAATTGTGTGCGTGCTATCAATTACCACCTGATTGAAATTTGGA
>CANETC010000061.1 GCA_947441055.1 Cytophagaceae bacterium
AACCGGCCATCTTTCCGGCGCTTTGCCCGCGGTTTGCATGAAATTCTTGGACTTCGTTACCATGAGGGAAGTTTCTATGTGGCACAGCGTGGGGAACTTACAAAACTGACTGACACTGACGGTGATGGGGAAGCCGACCGATATGATTGTGTGAGCAGCCTTCCCACCGTGGGTCATTACCATGAATATAGTTATGGTCCCGTTTTCGATTCGGATGGAAATATGGTGGTTTCACTTAATGTGGCCTTTGGTTCAGTGGATTGGTACAATGCCAAGAGTTATGCCCCTTGGAGGGGTTGGGTAATTAAGGTGAAGCCGGATGGCGAAATTATTCCCTGGGCTGCGGGAGTTCGGTCTCCATGTGGCATTGGAATCGGACCAGAAGGAAAAGTTTTTTACACTGAAAATCAGGGAGATTGGGTCGGTTCCGGGTATTTTACAGTCTTGGAGAAAGGCGATTTTATGGCCAACCCAGCCAGTTTGAATTGGGCCGATTTACCTGGTTCTACGGTTTTGGCCAGAAAGGAAATGATTCAGGATTTTCGAAAGCCAATGTTCGAAGTAAAAAAGGAAATTCCATCCCTTAGGCTTCCATCGGTTTGGCTGCCCCATGGCGTTCTTGGGGTTTCAACCTCTGATTTTGTAATGGATTCAATGGGAGGGAGGTTCGGCCCATTTGATGGTCAATTCCTCATTGGCGACCAAGGCCAAAGTAAAATTTCACGGGTTTACCTGGAAAATGTGAATGGGGTTTATCAGGGCTGCGCTTTTGGATTTCGTGAAGGCTTTGCCTCGGGTGTATTGCGACAGTGCTGGGGAAGTGACGGATCAATGTTTGTAGCGCAAACCAATCGGGGTTGGGCAAGTACAGGGCCTTCGCCTTTTGCGCTTCAAAGGTTGATTTGGGCAGGAAAAACTCCCTTCGAGATGAAAACGGTTCAAGCAAGAACGGATGGCTTTGAAATCCAGTTTACGCTTCCTGTGGATTCTGCATCTGTATTTGACTCAGAAACTTGGAATGTGTCTTCCTTCACTTATAACTATCACCAAAAGTATGGAAGTCCGGTTGTGCGCGAAGGAAAATGCCCTTTAAAAGCCATCCGCCTTTCGGCTGACAAAATGAGCGTTCGCCTTGTTCTGGATAGCATGAGGCAGTTTTTTATTCATGAAATAAAAGCCCCTGGACTTCTATCGGCAGATGGCTACGAACTTTTGCATTCATCGGCTTATTACACGCTGAATGAAATTCCGCTCGGTCAAAAAGCCGACATCAATTCTGCAGAATGGAAAAAGCCCAAGCAAAAGCTTGTTGTCAAGCCTCAAAAGAAAAATAAGGAATTGCAGGCTTCAACAAAGCCGGGTGGATCCATTGGAATCCAAGGTTTTACCGTCAAAAAAACCATGAAGCAGTTGAACCAAATGCCGGCTTCCTGGATTACTGGACCTGACAAAACCATTCAGTTGGGAACCACTCCAGGAATGCGTTTCGATAAGGCTGAAATTGAGGCCAAACCGGGACAAAAGATCCGGTTTGTGTTCAACAATTACGATGACATGCAGCACAATTTTGTGCTTGGAAAACCAAAGTCAGCCGACAAAATAGGGGAGGCCGCTGGCAAAATCGGCATCCATGGCAACAAGATGGATTATGTGCCGGATATGGGCTTGGTGCTTTACAATACAGGTATCGTAGAGCCGGGCAATAGTGAAACCATTTGGTTTGAAGTGCCTCCTTTTGAAGGGAATTACGATTTTGTCTGCACCATGCCCGGGCATTACATGATCATGCGCGGGGTTTTGAGGGTGAAGAAGTAAAACAGAATCTCTGGGTTAAGAACCCATGCTTTCTGCCACGGCCGAGGAAAACATATTCGTAAATTCCTGCAAGTCAAGACTTCCGAGGTCGCCTTGACCATGTTTTCTTACCGAAACGGTTTTGGTTTCAGATTCCTTTTCACCCACAATGAGCATATAAGGGAATTTACCTACCTCCGCATCCCGGATTTTGCGTCCGATTTTTTCATCCCGGTGGTCAACAGAAGCCCTGATGTCCAATGTTTCAAGATGCGTTTTTACTTCATCGGCATAGGCGGCAAACTTTTCGGAGATTGGTAAAATCACCAGTTGCTCCGGTGAAAGCCAAAGCGGGAAATCACCAGCGCAGTTTTCAATCAAAACGGCAATGAATCTTTCCATACTTCCGAATGGCGCTCGGTGAATCATCACCGGACGATGTTTTTGATTGTCGGCTCCGGTAAATTCCAGATCAAACCGCTCAGGCAAATTGTAATCCACCTGAATGGTTCCCAACTGCCATTTTCTGCCCAGCGCATCCTTTACCATAAAATCGAGTTTAGGTCCGTAGAATGCGGCTTCTCCCAATTCAGTTACGGTTGGAAGATCTTTTTCTCTGGCCGATTCTATGATGGCCGATTCCGATTTTTCCCATATGTCATCTGAACCGATGTATTTGGTTTTGTTTTCCGGATCACGCAGTGAAATCTGTGCGGTGTAATCATGGAAACCAAGTGAGCGAAATACATAAAGCACCAGGTCGATCACCTTGGTGAATTCTTCCTTTACCTGATCGGGACGACAGAAAATGTGTGCATCGTCTTGGGTAAAACCCCGAACTCTGGTAAGTCCGTGCAATTCGCCACTTTGCTCGTAGCGATATACAGTTCCAAACTCCGCCAGGCGAAGTGGTAAATCGCGGTAACTTCTTGGCTTTGTTTTATATATCTCGCAATGGTGCGGGCAATTCATTGGTTTCAACAAGAACTCTTCATCCTCGTCCGGTGTACGAATTGGCTGAAAAGAATCCTTGCCATATTTTTCATAATGGCCGGAAGTAACATACAATTGCTTGCTGCCAATATGCGGGGTAACCACCGGAGAATAACCGGCTTTCACCTGTGCCTTTTTCAAAAATTGTTCCAGCCTGTCGCGAAGCATGGCGCCTTTTGGCAACCAAAGCGGAAGGCCCTGGCCGACTCTTTCCGAAAATGCGAAAAGCTCAAGTTCCTTGCCCAGCTTTCGGTGGTCGCGTTTTTTGGCTTCTTCCAGCAGGAAAAGGTAATCCTTAAGTTCCTTGTCTTTTGGAAAGGTGATGGCATAAACGCGGGTCATCTGCTTTCTTTTTTCATCTCCTCTCCAATAAGCGCCCGCTACATTCAGAATTTTAGCGGCTTTAATGAAGCCGGTATCTGGAATGTGCGGCCCCCGACAGAGATCCGTAAAATTTCCCTGCTGGTAAAAAGTGATGCTGCCATCCTGTAAATCTTCCAGAAGTTCAAGTTTGTATTCATCTCCTTTTTCCTGAAAATAGGCGAGGGCTTCTTCCTTGGATTTTGGAATGCGGTTGAATGAATTTTTCTGTCGAGTCAATTCCAGCATTTTTTGCTCGACTTTTTCAAAATCATCGGCGCCAAATGGCACACCATTCAGGTCGATGTCATAATAGAAACCATTTTCAATTGGTGGACCAATCCCGAATTTTGTTCCAGGATAAAGGGCTTCCAGTGCCTCAGCAAGCAAGTGCGCTGAAGAATGCCAGAATGTTTTCTTGCCATCTGTATCGTTCCAGGTGAGAAGTTGAAGGTTTGCATCTTCCAAAATGGGCCTGTTGGCCTCAACTACTTCGCCATTTATTTTTGCGGCAAGGACATTTCTGGCCAGGCCCTCAGATATAGAAAGGGCAACATCCATACTGCTGACGCCTTTTGAATATTGCCTAATAGAGCCGTCCGGAAGGGTAATACTGATTTCCATTTTTTATGGTGGGCATTTTTTAACCCGCTGCAAAGAAACAAATCCGGATTCAAAGAGAGGCAAAAAAACGAAGCTGATTTTTAATTAAACTCAATGCAGTGGCAAACTTGAATTTATCTAAATTGCATCGTTTGACGAGGAATTCAAACCTACAGAAGGAACATTTTTTTTATAAGGAAGTTGGTAAATGCAAGATCACATTGATGAAAAGTTTGAAGAAAGGGAAGATGAAAGGGCAATTCTCGAAATCGAATTACTAACGGATTACCTTGATAAATTTAGTTTAGTAAACAGCAGGGAGGAACTTGTTGATTTATCCCGCGAGATTTTTGAGAAAAAACTACCCAGTCAATACACCGGTCTTTACCTCTGGAATGAGGAAGAACAAAGACTTGAAATGTTGGTGGCGTCTGGTTTTTCCCTAGAAGAACGAATTGAGGCAGAACGAACGGCCATGGATCGACATGTTGGCCAGGTTTACAGAAGCGGAGAGCCAATTTTAATTGATGATACTTTTGATCCCAACGCAGATTGGTCGCAGGATAGTAAACGAAATTTTAAAGTAAGGACGCGGCTAGTAATGCCGGTAAAAAGTTTCGATCGAACTGTTGGGGTTTTTATCATTGCCAGCGACAAGCCCAATCGCTTTACAACCCTTGAAAAATCCTTTTTTAATGTAATCTGTAAAATCGCAGGTTACATTTATTATCGTTTAGACCAGCTTGAAAAAAGCGAAGCCCAAAACAGAAAGCTCGCAGACCTTGCCTTGATTGCCACAAAAACAAGCAACAATGTTATCATTACAGACAGGCAGGGAAGAATTGAATGGGTAAACGATGCATTCATCAATCAAACAGGATTTTCTCTAGAAGAATCTTTAGGTCAATCCCCGGGAAAACTTCTTAACAATTCTTTATCCTCATATGAAACTCGGATTGCACTTCGCGAGGCAATTTCTGAGGGTAAACACATCAAAACAGAAGTCACAAACCAAACCAAATCCGGCAAAACCTATACAAACGAAATTGATATTACCCCTGTAATTGATGACCATGGACAAGTTCTGAAATACATTTCGGTTCAAAAAGATGTCACAGAAAGGAATAGATTTCTTGAAGAGTTAAGGGCTACATCCTTGAAGCTTAAGGAAATCAATAATCGATTTGAGACCATTGCGAAATTCTCCAGAATAGGCATTTGGGAGTGGGATGTTATTGAAAATAAAACATTCTGGTCGGACATTGCATTTCAGGTATTTGGTGTAAAGAATCAGGTACATGATGACATGTTTGCCTATTGGCAAAGTCTCATCCATCCGGACGATTTTGAAAAAACCTTGCATTCAACCTATTCCCTTGTAGAAGGGAAAGTGAATATGATTGAAACTCAGTACCGTTCGATAGATGAGGCGGGTCAAATTCGTCATCTCAGGGGCCTAACCTATATGGAAAGAGATGATAAGGGGCAAAATCTTAAAATGATAGGCTCTGTGGTTGATGTTTCCAATGAAATAAATGCTGCCAATACACTTTCCACTTCTGAAGCAAAATACCGGGATATCTTCAATAACAATGTGGCAGGCGTTTTTAGAACTACAACCTCAGGTCAAATATTGGATGTGAATAGTGCTTTCCTGAAAATATTTGGATATACAAAAGAAGAATTGTTGAGTACCGGCTTGAGTCAGCTGTATTTTTCAGAGCAGGATCGGGAATTATATATAAATGACCTCACAGAAAAAGGCAGGCTGGAAAATTATTTTCTCAGAACCAGACATAAATCGGGTTCACCAATGGACTTGTTGATCAATGTTCAGTTGGTTCATTCAGATGTCGAATCTTTCGTTGAAGGAACACTAATGGACATTTCTGAAATCCGGCGGGCTGAAAGGAAAGTTCAATCTTCTGAAATGTTGTTCCGAGGGATTTTTGACAACAATCTCGCCGGCGTATTTCTCGTAAATTCAGAAGGCAAAATTGTTGATGGAAATAACTCTGCAGCACAAATTTTAGGTGTAGATGGGGCCTTTATTGAACATGATTACCATTTCTCTGATTTTATTCTCAGCAGAGAAAAATGGGATAAAATCCAGAATTTGATTGCAGAGAATAAGGTTCCTGCTTCGTTCAGACTTCAAATTATGCCAATGCAGGGCTTGAAAGGGCTAGATGTGCTTCTTACCTGCAACCAGGTAGAATTGGAAGGATTGGGGAATTGTCAGCTTTTTACTGCAATTGATACTTCTGAAGCCGATTTGCTAAACCAAAAACTCATTGAAAGTGAGAAGCGATACCGCGACTTATTCGAGAATAGCCTCGAAATCATTCAAAGTTTTGGTCCGGAAGGAAATCTGATTTTCTGCAATCAAAAGTGGTTCAATACGCTTGGTTATACAGAGGAAGAATTCACCAAAATGAATTTATTTGACATCATCGTGCCAGAAGAACACGAACATTGTCGTCATCTTTTTGAAAGAGTTTTGAATGGTGAGTCTGTTCAAAATATTGATGTCACCTTCATTGGGAAGACGGGTAACCGGGTCGAATTGAATGGCAATGTGGTGCCAATGTTGAAAAATGGGAAAATGGAGTCAACCCACTCGTTTTTCAGGGATGTTTCGATTGAGAAAAAGCAAAAGCAAGCCATTGAAGACCAGCGGAAATTTTACGAAAAGGTCCTAGAAAATGTACCGGCCGAGATTTCCATTCTGGATAAAGACCAAACTTTCCTTTACTTAAATCCGGTTTCCATTGCGAGTGTTTCTCCAAGAAGTAATTCCGTTGGAAAGAGACTTTATGATCGCTTAATTGAAATAGGCAGAATCAAAGAAGAGGTTGAATACCGAATTGGGAAATTCAAGGATGCCGAAAGATTGGGCACTGTTGTTTCATTTGAGGAAACTTTACAGCCGGTGCAAGGTTCGAAAAAAACCATCCTGAGGCAGTTCTTTCCGCTGTTTGATGATCAAGGTAAACTGGACTTAATGATTAGCGTGGGTACAGATGTTACCGAGCTCGAAGACAACCGCAGGAGACTTCTGGATAATAACGAGGAACTTAGAAAAGTAAACCACGAGTTGGACCGCTTCGTTTACAGCGTTTCCCACGATTTGCGGGCTCCTATTGCCTCAGTGAAAGGACTTCTTACTTTGATGAGGGAAAATGAGGCGTCCGATGAGGTAAAGAAAACCTATGTGGACATGATGAATACGGTAATGGATCGTATGGATCATGTGATATTTGAGATTCTCGATTACTCGCGCAATTCCAGGCTGGAGGTTGTGGCAGAGAAAATGGACATTGTAAACTTGGTGAATGGTGCAGTAAATACTTACAGGCATTTTTCTCCCAAACCGGTTTTACTTGAAATTGAAGAAAATATCCAATCTGAATTTTATGCGGATTCCAGACGCATTCAATCCGTGTTGAACAATCTGATTTCGAATGCCATCAAGTACAGTTTGAAAGGACCGCAGGATATTCAACTCAAGGTTTCCGTTCATGTAAATTCAGAGTCTTTAAAACTGATTATTTCAGACAATGGTGAAGGCATTCGTGAAAGTTACATTGAAAAGATTTTCGATATGTTTTACCGGGCATCGAATACTTCCTCAGGATCCGGTTTAGGCTTATATATTTGCCGAGAAGTTTTGAAAAAACTGGAAGGAACCATATCAGTGAAATCAGAAGAAGGCAAAGGCACTTCTTTTTCAATTATGGTTCCAAACAGGATTTCTGCGAAATGAAACATATAATTCTCATCGACGACGATTCAATTTCGAATTTTGTGAATTCGCAATTACTTCTGCAAACCCGATTTGTGGAAGATGTAAAGTCGATAGAATCTGCTGAAGAGGCCATCGAACATTTTGAAAAAATAAAGCAGGGAACGGAAGGTTTGCCCGATTTGGTGCTGGTAGATATCAGAATGCCTGTAATGGATGGCTTCACCTTAGCGGAAGAATTATTGCAGAGGTTTCCTGAATTGCAGGGAAATGTACTTTTCTATTTCCTCTCTTCTTCATTGGATCCGAAGGACGAAGAAAGGTCTAACAACCATAAACTTAGCAGCGGGTTCTTAAGAAAACCCCTTTCCAAAGCCTACCTCGAACAGGTTTTTAGGTAAGTCAAGAACCCGATGTAGAGAAAAAAAATATCAGCATTTTTTGAATGCTGATGGCATTTTGATTTAGGCCATTTCTCTACCATTCCTTTCCTTTTGAAAGTAGAAAGTAAACTCCAAAACTCACGCCGAATCCTGTAAACCAAGAGAGTGAGAAAAGGAAGGAAAGTGCTGGAATCCAATTTCCAACCAAAGCCGCCAATACAGCAATGAGGAGGGAAATCATGGCCTTCATGTTTATGCCGCTTCCTCCATAAGAAAAAGGACCCGCGGGATTGAAAAGGTCGGTTATTTCCAGCTTGGTTTTTCGAATTACAAAATAATCGCAGAGAAGCACGCCCAGAACAGGGCCAAGCAGCGCGGAAACAAACATGAGTACTTCGCTAATTTCATTCAGCAGCCACCAGGGGCAACTCAGAATTCCAACAACTCCAGCCAATACACCACCCGTTCTAAAGCTGATTTTTCCGGGTGAGAGATTTGAAATGGCATAGGCCGGGGCAATAATATTGGCTGCAATGTTTGTACTGAGGGTGGCAATCAGCATTGACAATTGTGCGAATACCACAACCCATGGATTTTGAAATCTTGAAACGAGGTTGACAGGATCCCAAGGTGCATCTTCTCCAATCAGAATATCTGGAAATGCAATCAGGGCCGCAAAAGTGACGAAGATGCCGGTAAAAGAATAAAACATCATGGTTCCCGGCAAACCCATAAACTGGCCGATTACTTGGTCGGACTGAGATCTCGCATATCTTGTAATGTCGGAAATACTGATTGACATGGTTGCCCAGAACCCAACCATTGCAGTGAACCAAAGTAGATAACTCCAAAACTGACTTCCAGAATTTGTTTCCTTCTCAGCCTTTACCCAAGTGGAAATGGCATTGCCTTTTTTAAGACGAACGGACAATGGCCTGGACTCATTTGCAGGTATTTCCAGGATTTTGTTTTCTGGCAAAGCTTGCCAGGAAAAAGTTTCTTTTCCTGCCATCAGCATTATAGAATCCGCCCTTGGCTTTCCGGAAGCATCCTTAATCGGGTTGATTTGTAAGAAATGCCGACTGGCAGAATCCTTCAATATCACAGTTTTTTGCTGAAGTTGAGTCCCGGCTTCAAGTACTTTGGAAAAACTTCCAGCTTGTTGATAGCCCCAAATAATTAAAAATACACCAATCAGGATAAGGATGGGTGCAGACCAGTCTTCCAGTTTGCGAATGCTTTCAGTTCCATTCCAGACAAACCAGATATTGATTAACCAAAAAAAGCCAAAGCAGGAAAATTCTAAAAAAGGTTGCTCTCCTAAACCACCTGTAAGTGCATTTATAATGGAGAGAATGGCTAGTCCGCCAACCCAGGTTTGAATGCCAAACCATCCACAGGCAACAATGCCACGCACCATCGATACAAGGTGAATTCCCTGAATTCCAAAGGCACTGCGGCCGATTACCGGGAATGGAATTCCGTATTTAACACCTGCATGACCATTAAGAACCATTGGTACAGTAATGACCAGATTGGCAAGCCCGATTATGACCATGGAAGCCTGCCAGCTTAAACCCGAGCGAATCATATAGGAAGCCAGGATATAAGTAGGAATGCAAACGGCCATTCCAACCCAAAGTGCTGCTAGATTCCATTTTGTCCATTTCCTTTCTTTTTGGGGAAGCGGAGCCAGATCCGGGCTATAGAGCGGCGATTCCTGAATGTTATTCATGACAAAGACTTAAAGGCTGTGATGTTCACAGCGAACCTCTGTTTTTTTTATTTGCCTACCAAAGTTTCATTTGTCCGTCATCATCCCCCTGCTGCTCTTGTTCGACTTCGGGTGCGGTTCTTTCTGGTAAAAGTATGGCCGAGAGGACCGGCATATTTGAAAGACGATTTCCCATCGCTTTCCAGCCTTTCACATCCACCACTACATCCAGGTCTGAAACCATTTTTGTCGGAGGCGTTTTTTTGTCCTTCCGCGTTTCGATTTCTACTTGAGGATGGGCTTGAGTAGTTGCCAGCCAAAGTTTGGAATTCTTGCTTTCTGAAATAAACAAATAGCGCTTATCCAGTGTCTGACTTTCAATTCTGAATCTTTTTACAAGCGTATTTCCGGAATCACCTTCTGTGTGAACAGCTGAAATGATCATTTCGGACTCAAATTTTTGGATGAAAAGGATCTGTTCAGGTTCGTAGCGGTTGCTTATTTCAAAACCAGTGAGTTCGTAGCTTCCTTCCTTGTAAACAACAAGAATTTTGTCTGGCCCTTCAAAATTTCCAAGCTTTAAACCGTTTCCTTCCGTGTTCAGTCTGCCGATTGTGGCATCAAACCAAATGTCTATTCCACCAAGTGTACTTACGCCTTGCGACTTCAGGCTGATTTTTCTAACCGGATATTTGGTAAGGATATTCCCTTGACTTTCCCGGCCTTTGATTGTCAGTTCGGCAAAATTAAAATCTATGCCATTGGTCCTTGCTCTTGTGCCCGGTGTGTACAAGGCGAAAATTACTTCCGCTTCTCCGTTCGGATTGGAGGAGAAATAAGTGATTTTTGAGCCTTTGGCTCCTTTTGTAAGGTCGTATTCTTTGTCTCTTGTGATGCCTAGAACTGAAAAACGCTTGGCATAAGTATTTCCTGATGGCGGATCCAGGTAGCAAATGTTGTACACCATCCGCTCGTTGTTTTTGCGGAAAATTCCGACATGAAGAATGTCTTTTCCAACAAAAACCTTTTCCCCGATTTTAATCACCTTCAATTTTCCGTTTCGGAAAAACACGATTACATCGTCCATGGCTGAGCAGTCGCATACATACTCATCCTTCTTTATTCCGAAACCAATAAAGCCTTCCTGTCGGTTGACATACAGCTTTTCATTGTTGGCTACAACAGACTGAGCCTGAATAACATCAAAGGTCCTGATTTCAGTTTTTCTTTCACGGTCTTTGCCGTATTTTTTTTGGAGTCCCTGGTACCAGCGAATGGTGTATTGCTTCAGGTGAACAAGATTATTCTCCACCTCTTCAAGTTCTGAGCTGAGGTCTTTCATCAGTTCATCCGCCTTGAATCCATCATATTTCGAAATTCTTTTGATGCGGATTTCCGTAAGTCGGGCAATGTCATCCCGGGTTATTTCCCTATAAAATTGTGGTTTATAAGGTTCCAGACCTTTGTCAATTGTATCAATTACTTCCTCCCAACTTTCACATTCTTCAATATCCCGGTAAATTCGGTTTTCGATGAAGATTTTTTCCAACGAAGAAAACAGGATTTTCTCCATTAATTCTCCTTTTCGGATCTCCAGTTCACGGCGCAAAAGCTCCATGGTTTGTCTGGTGCAAATCCGAAGAATCTCATTTACTGAAATAAAATGCGGCTTATCGTCTAGTACAATACAGGCATTTGGCGAAATGGATACCTGACATTGCGTGAAAGCATAGAGTGCATCGATGGTTACATCCGGAGAAACACCGGGGGCAAGGTGAACTTGAATTTCAACATCCCTGGCGGTATTGTCTATTACCTTTTTGATTTTGATTTTGCCCTCATCCGCGGCCTTCACAATGCTTTCCATTATGGAAGTAGTGGTTGTGCTGAAAGGGATTTCCCGGATGATGATGATTTTTTTGTCAAGGTCTTCAATTTTCGCTCTTACGCGAACTTTACCTCCTCGCAAACCCTCATTGTAACCGGACGCATCCATGAGTCCTCCGGTTATAAAATCTGGAAGGATACTAACCGGTTTTCCATTCAGAATATCGACAGAGGCCTCACAAAGTTCAATAAAATTGTGCGGTAAGACCTTGGTAGCCAGTCCAACTGCAATTCCTTCCACGCCATGGGCGAGCAAAAGCGGGAATTTTACAGGCAAGGTAACGGGCTCTCTTTTTCGCCCGTCGTAGCTCATTTGCCATTCTGTTGTTTGGGGATTGAACAGAATTTCCTTGGCGAATTTACTGAGGCGGGCTTCGATGTAACGGGCCGCTGCCGCACCATCTCCTGTTCGCATGTCGCCCCAGTTTCCCTGCATGTCTATCAGCAGGTCTTTCTGGCCCATGTTTACCATGGCTTCGTAAATTGAAGCATCACCATGGGGATGGTACTGCATGGTTTGCCCAATGATGTTGGCCACTTTGTTGTAGCGTCCATCATCAATCATATCCATGGAATGCAGAATTCTGCGCTGAACTGGCTTAAGTCCGTCTTCCAGCGCTGGCACAGCTCTCTCAAGAATTACATAAGAGGCATAGTCGATGAACCAGTTTTCATAAAGGCCGTCAATGTGTATGACCGGGTTCAGACCGTTTTCTCCCATTTTTTGTCGATGGTTTTTTTTCTAAAGGTGGCAAAGAAAACGGGCTTTCGGCTATCTACCTTGAAACAATGCACACAAATTTTGAGAATCAGATTTTGTGCCTCAATTTTTAAATAAGCAGCCTTTGTGCCTTTTCTGCTTTTAGAATTCGAGGTTCAAAAAAAATGGGCTGTCTTTTGCCGGAATAATGCCAAATTTGCACCCGCAAAATTAAGTTGTAAGTAGTGTTCATAGGGAAATTCAGATTATCAGTTCGATTGAAAAAAAATCCATTAACAGCCATCCTGTGCTTGTTGGTGGTTTTTTTTAATTCATTCGGACAGGGAAAAGAAAATATCCGAAAACTCGACCAGCTTATTGCTTCAGGTCGAAATTCCGAGGCAATTGCTTTTATTGGTAGTTTTTCAAAGACAGGATTGTCGGATCCTGAAGTACTTTTTCTCTCCGGAAAATTGTACGCAAGCCAGGGAAATTACCGACTTGCCATTTTATTTTTGAATCAGGCCCTGGAGAAATCTGAGAAGCCAGGTTTCGAATTGCTGTACCTGCTGGGTGATGTTTTGCAGAAATCAAACCAATTTATTGAAGCGGCCGAATCGTATTCAAAGTGCCTTGCTTTTGGAAAGGAGAAAGTTGCAGTTGCTGAAAAAATCAAGCAATGCCATCTGGGTGAAAACCTGAAAGCCAATCCTCTAGAAGTGAGAATCAGCAATCTGGGAGTCAATATCAATTCAATTGATAATGAATTGCGGCCTATGGTGAGTCCAGATTTCCTGAAGATGTTTTTCCTTCGTAAAAATTCGGAGAATAAGAATCCACAGCTATTGCAGAGCCAGAACCATTCGGTTTGGGAAAAGGCATCTGTTTTCCCTGCATCATGGAACCTCGATAACCCTGATTTTAAATTTTCGGGAATTTCTCCGGATGGACAAACACTTTATTTAGAATCACAGCAAGGAAAAGGGGATATCTACATGAGTCAGCTTGAAGGCGGTGTCTGGTCAAATCCCAAGGCTTTTGTTTGGAATTCTCCCCGTTCTGTAGAATCCTCGGTTTCGATTTCTGCGGATGGAAACTTCCTTTTCTTCGTGTCAGACAGGTTTGGAAACAAGGATATTTGGTATTGCAACAAAAAGGGTAATTCCTGGGCCAATCCCCGCAAAGCTGGTTCGGAAGTTAATACCAACCGGGAGGAGGAATCTCCCTGGCTGGATGCAGATGGGCAGTATCTTTATTTTAGTTCGAAGGGGCATGAAGGCATTGGAGGCTTCGATATTTTCAGGGTGCCTTTTGGAAAAAATGGTTCACGGCCGGAGAACATTGGCTATCCCATCAATTCAGCTGGAGATGATATTCACTTTATGCTGATGCCGGATGAAAAAACAGCTTTTTATAGTTCGGTGCGGGATGGAGGACAAGGTGGTTTTGATATTTTCTCTGTGAGAATGAGCATCAGTGGAAGTCCGCAACTATTGCTCTATAAAGGAAGTGTTTCAGATGGTTATGGTTCTCCAGTTGATGCCGCAATTACCATCACAGAAACAGGCCAAACCAAACCCGTTGCAAAGCTTAAGGCAAATCCTGAAACGGGTACTTTTGTTACACTGCTTCCAACCGGAAAATCATATTCAGTGCTGGTAGAAAAGGAAGGGTATCTTTTTTATTCTGATTTGTTAAATCTTCGTGATCAGCCGGTTGACCGTGAATCTGAGCGAAAAATAAAGCTTCAAAAACTCCTTCCAGGCACAAGCCTGATTTTGAATAACATATTTTTCGATGCTGGAAAAAGTAGCCTGAGGAAAGAATCGAGTCCGGAATTGCAAAGGATTCTCCTGATTCTTCGTCAGAATCCTGGGATTAAAGTAGAAATTTCAGGTCATATCGAATCGGGCGGTCCGGAGGATATTTTGCTAAAACTTACGGAGAATCGCGCCCAGGCGGTAGTCGATTACCTGGTGGCAACTGGAATAAAATCATCTAGGCTTGTTCCAAAGGGTTTTGGAAGTTCTAAAACCGGTAAAGAGAAATCGGGCAGTCCTGATCAGAAAGTTGCGCGCACAGAATTCCGGGTTATCAGCATTCAATGAAGTCACTTATACTTTCTTTTCTCCTGCTTATTTTTCTAAGCTTTGGCCAGAATAGTATTGCTCAGTTGAACAACCAGCCTTTTTTTTCTAAAGAGAAAGATAGCCTCGAAATAGGGCAGGCCGCTTTGTTTGTTGACCACTTGAACTTCACCAAAAACAACGAGTATTTCACCAAAATCACGGATGGATATACTTTGTTTGGTTTTCAGTTGATGCCAACGGTGAAATACCGTTTCACAAACGGATTTAGTCTTGAGACCGGCGCTTTTCTGAGAAAGGATTATGGAGCCAAGGGTTTCGAAGAATTCGAACCAGTTCTTACTGCCCGCTACAATTCGGGAAAGCACAGCATTCTGATGGGAACGCTCGAAGGTGGACTTCAGCATGGCATGATTGAGCCTTTTTATGAGTTTGAAAATCAACTTATAAGCCGTCTTGAAAATGGACTTCAATGGAAATATAAAGGCTCTAAGGTAAAAGCAGATGCCTGGATAGATTGGCGTACAATGATTTATGATTACAGTCCAAAACAGGAAGAAGTGTTTGGCGGCATCGTGGCTTCAAGAGAAATTCTTCAGGCAAAGGGCTTGAATCTGAGTCTGGATTTTCAGGGAACGGCCTACCACAAGGGCGGTCAGATTGATACGATTCCGGATCCGCTGATTACCTGGTTCCATGCAGCACCAGGTTTTAAATTATTTTACCATCATGCTGATCATGGTTTTTTTCGTGGTCTTGGCCTTCAGGCTTTTGTTCCTGCTTTTTTGGATTATTCCTTCAGCAACAAATTGCCATTCAACAAAAATTTTTCGCCCTATGTGAATGTATCAGCAGATTTCTCGGCCGGTACTTTGATGCTGAGTTATTGGGAATCAGAAGGTTTTCAACATTACCGTGGAGGGCGCCTATATCGAACAGTATCATCCAGCATTCATCAACCAGGGCGAATTGAAAAACAGAGGCGATTGCTGATTATCCGCTGGTTAAGTGATTATAAGCTTGGACCGGATATCTGGCTCAGCACCCGAATAGAGCCTTATTTTGACCTTGAAAATAAATTATGGGAGTTTTCTCATGGCCTCTACATTAATTTCCGGTCAAAAGTTAAGAAACCGAAATTAATGCCTTGATATGCTTGAGATAAAAAATATCACCAAGACTTACAGCAATGGTGTTCGCGCATTGAACAATATTTCCCTTACCATTGAACCGGGAATGTTCGGTTTGCTTGGGCCAAATGGAGCGGGAAAATCATCCTTGATGCGAACAATTGCCACTCTGCAACT
>CANETC010000062.1 GCA_947441055.1 Cytophagaceae bacterium
AAGGCCCAGTGGGAATTGATGCATCAGGGTAGAGTGTCCAATATCCATCAAAAAGGCCCCGAACCAAGGAGCCTTTCATTGCATCGCCTTCGAAATTGACAATCTCAAAGTCCAAAGGCAAATGCGCACAATTTTCGCTAAGACTTATCTGAATTGAAGACCCTTCCTTTCCTGAGAAGGCGGTAAGATCTACCAATTGGAGAAAATTTAAACCAATAAAATCCGCCAAAATGGCTTGGTTATTGGCATCAAAATACAAACTAAAAAAAACCTTCCCGGGCAAATCTTCTGCAGATGCAGATGCCAAGACTTTCGTACTTTCCAGAAAGTCTCCATCCTGCAAACGAACCCGAGATTGTGGCTCCATTATTTATACAGCAGCCTTTTTCGCAACTGCTTTCTTAGCCTTTGGCTTTTCAGCCTTTTCTTCGGCAATTGGTTCGGCCACTTTCTCAGAAGCTTCTACCACAGTACCCTTCAAAACTTCTGGCGCATATTTTACCAGAATGTGATACCAGGAAATAAGCTTTTTGATGTCAGAAACATAGACTCTTTCCAAGTCAGCCTCCTTCAAAACGGAAGTAAGAACTTTCCTGAGATCAGCAGAATCAGATTTAGAAGTTACAGGAAGATTCTCTCCGTAAAGGCTGAAAAGACTTTTTAACACCTCCTCCAAAGGAACAGAACCGTCTGCGGTTGTGGTATAAATGGATATTTCAGAAAGGATGGAAACCTTGCTGTGGGCACCCGCCACCATTTTGGTTTTCTTATCATCCAAACTTTCCAGCATCACGCCGTTTTTCAAAGGGGTGGCAATTACAAAAAGACCTCCTTCGCCTGAAATGGCTGCAAGTTTTGTTATTTCAGTCATGTTTTTTTCGGGATTTCATTCCCGTAGTTTTAAGGATATAATGCGCTGCTATCAGTGGATAATGTAGTTTTTCTATTTCAATTACCCGGGCCGCAATATCGGATGTGGATTTGTCTTTGCCAACTGCATAGCTCAGCTCAAAAAGAATTTCTCCAAAGTAATCCTCAGCCTGCAACAACTGAATGAAAAGTCTGGCATTTGCTGCTTTTGCTTCCTCAACAAACTCTGTGGAAGTCATCTCCGGTATTTCAGTACGAATGCCCAGAATTTTAGCCGGAAATGCCGAAATTATGGCCTCTGGGATTGTTGGAAATTCGTCCGCTAAAAGAACAAAATCAACATTCTGACTCTTTAATTCATCAAGAATAAAACCTGATTTTGAGGATAATTCTCCCTCAGATATTTCCAACAAAGGAAGATTTCCTGGCCTGAGCTTTTCAATTACGCCTTCCTCCGGATTTGTTAAAAGCAAAAATGCAGGCTGAATTTGTGCATGCCGGATAAATTCCTGCAATAGTCCCAAGGCAGTTTCAGCAGCCCCGGAAGAAAAAATGGCAACCTTAATCAATTGCCCGCATCAAAATTTGATGCCCATCTCCAGACTAATCTGGTTCAGGCTAAGGTCATACAATTCGGCAGCCTTTTTACCCGCCCCAAGCGGGCCATTGGCCGAAGGTACATTGATCAAACCCCGGTTGTATGAAAATCCACCAAATACCGTGGTTGATTCACCCAAACGATACTCGGCACCTGCGCCAAGAAGCAAGCCAACATCTCCAAAGGAATACCCTTTCCCCAATGCAGGTTCGATAAACGAATTTGTTTCGTCTTTGAATGATACCTTTTTTTCCTGAATTTTGATTCCAGCAGTGCCGCCAACCACAAAATACAATTTCACATCCGGAGCAACTTCGTTGGTAAACAATTTCAATGCCACCGGAATTTGAAGGTACTGAAGATTGGTGATGGACTCAGCATTGCTCTTGTTTTTCGAAATTGGATTGGTATACTCCGCCTTGATGCCAGACTTCATTACTGAATACCAAACTCCTGTGTAAAAGGAATAGTTCCTTCCAAAATAAAAATCCCCTGAAAGTCCAGCCGAAAACCGGAGTCCGGAACTACTTCCGCTGAAAGCCAAATCATCCTTTTCGCTTAAATCCTGAACATTGATTGATGATAAGCTTGGTGCAAACCGAAGACCTAGTTTGAATTTTCCATCTTGTGCAAAAGTGATGCTTGTGGTAAGAAGTAAGAGGAAACTCAGAATTGCTTTGTTTTTCATTGAATTAATCAAGTAAAATTGCCAATCAGTATTGAAAATGAAATTGTTATCGGAATCGGGCTTGCTTAAAGCTACAATAATAGGACTTTGTTTGATTGTATGGCTTTCCTCCTGTGGAAAAAAGGTTTGCAGGGAAGATGAAGGAAGTCGTCCCAGCAGCAAGGCGCTGGTGATTACCAGACTGGAAGACAGCATCCAGGCCCTGAGCGACACCCACCAAACCCGCCTTTTTCTCGAGCGCCATCCTCTTTTCTCCGAAAAATACCTGCATTGGTCCATGCTTCCACATGATTCAATCCTCATCCAGGATGTGCTTCGAATTGCCGCTGACCCATTCAACGACACCTTGCACATGGATGTGAAGAAGGAATTTCCTAACCTCAACTGGCTGAAAAATGACCTCAGCGGATTTTTCGACCATGTCCGCTTTTATTACCCGGAATTTCAAAATCCGCAGATTTACACCCTCACTTCCGGCTATGGCGTTGACCTTGATGTTCAGGATTCGGTGTTGGTTATTGGCCTGGATTATTTCCTCTCAGATTCGGCCCGCTACATTCCCAGAGACCCGGTTTCTAAAAGGGTTATTCCTACCTATATCAGCAGGCGCTTGAAAAAACGCTTCATTGTACCCTCCATTTCCATTGTTGTGGCCGATAAATATTGCGCCACCGACATGCTTGATAACACCATGATGGGTGAAATGCTCAAATGGGGTCGGATTTATTATTTCATGGAAAAAACAATGCCTTGCCTGCAAGATAGCCTGATTACAGGTTTTACCGATGTAGAAATGAATGAAGTAAATACAAACCTCAAAACCATTTGGGCGCATTATCTGGAGAATAATCTCTTTTTCAACACAGACCTTTTTCTCATCCGCAAATACTGTGATGAGCGACCCAATGTGGTCGAAATCGGAGACAAGTGCCCTGGACGAATTGGCCGCTGGCTCGGCTGGCAGATTGTACGCAAATGGGCCATCGACAATAAAATCCCACTGCAAAAAGTAATGTCTGAAAAAGATGCCAGAAAAATTTTTAATGCCAGCAGGTTCAGACCTTAGAAAGCCTGCGAATTATCCCCTTTTTGCAATTCCCTTTCCATTCTCACATTTTTGAGCACAAATAAAGTCCATGAGCCAAACCCTTACCCAAAACAACAAGCCCGCAAGTGAGCGGCTGCCTTTGCTGGTCACCATCATCCTGATGCTCTTGTATTTTGCCTATTCGTTTAAATCGAAAGGATATTACCAGCAAGATGAGGCCAACCATTACCTCTCAATGTTGCGTTTCTGGTATGATCCGGCCGCCATCATGGGCAACTGGGCAAAGCCTGGCTACAAAATTCTTTATGTTCTAACCGCCTTGGGTGGACAAAAACTAGTGGTTCTTCAAAATTGTGCATTCGCCGCCTTTTCCTGCTTTTTTGCCTACAAATCGGCCGATCGCCTCGGCGCAAAAAATCCCTGGGTCGCTTTTATTCTTCTTGCCACACAACCGCTTTGGATTTCTCTTGCTTTCCGCAATTATTCGGAATTCCCGGCAGCTTTTCTTCTTGTGCTGGGTTTCTGGTTTTATTCTGGCAATAAAATGTGGCCTGCTGCCATAATCGCGGGCCTAATTTGTACCATCCGCCAGGAGTTTTATCCCATCGCTGCGGTTTTTGGAGTTTGGCTGCTTTTCCGCAAAAACTGGATTCCGGCGCTTTCAATCGCCATTTTCCCTCTTCTTCAAAACTTGGCAGGCTACATCCTGTACGATGACCCGATTTATCTCTACAACCAGATTCTTGGAACAAGCACAACCCTGAAAGATGCCTATGAGCGCATGGGTTTTGACCACTATTTTCTAACTTCTGGCGTCGTTTTTGGTCCGCTTGCGCTTAGCTTTTTTGTGGTTTTCCTTGCCCAGGCTGTGCTGAAAAAACAAATGCCAAATCCAGCCCTGATCATCGCTGCACTTGGTTTTTTTCTTATCAACTGTCTGTTTAACTGGAAGGAAGTGCACATTGGACCTGCAACAGGTGGCAACCTCCGATACATGTGCATCATCTCCCCGCTAGTGGCCATTGCTGGCGCACTGGCGCTAAACTCTCTGGGCGAATTCCGCGAACGAGGCAAATTGCTTTGGGTCATTTTGCCTTACCTGGTTTTGGTGGGCGTTTACCTAACTTTTGAACACAACTTCCTGCGCCTGCAGGAGGACAAACCCGATAATCTTCCGCTTGTGGGTGCAGTATTCGCATCGGCACTTATTTTCCTCCCCCTCACTGCGAATTTACAAAGCATCGTTCTGGCTGTTTTGTGCAGTTTCATGGCCTTGGTTGCGGTGAAGCCCATTAAGTTGAGTCCGGAAGACAAAGTATGCCAGCAGGTTTCCGATTGGTACAAACAAAACCAAACAGAAGTTGCAGGCAAGCCACTCTATAATTCCCATGTGATGTTTTATTATTTCCTAGGGAAAATAGAAAAGCAAATCAGCCCCGAACCCATCATGATCAGCGATACCGCTACCATGGAAAAGGCACCTGTCGGCAGTATTGTATTTTGGGATTCGCACTATGGTTTCAGGCCAAATTATAAGCGTGGTGTGCCTTACGAGTATTTTGCCCAAAGTGGCAAATACGAAAACATCCAGATTTTTGAGGCTGAGGACCAACGATTTGCCTATGTGCTCATGAGGAAAATCAAGCAATAGTTATGTTGAGGATCCGGCAATCAATACCCAGATTGTTTTTTGCCTTTCTGCTTCTGATTTTTCAAATTCAGGCGCAGGAACGCATGCCACGATTTCGGAATTTTGGCATCCGGGAAGGACTTTCAACATCCTCTGTCACAAAAATTTGCCAGGATAAAGAAGGCAAAATATGGATCGGAACCCATGATGGCCTGAATTGCTTTTACGGCACCCATTTCCGAAATTTTTATCAGGATCGGAAAAAGGAATCCGGATTAAAGCAAAGCGCCATTTCAGACCTGCTTTGTGACCGAAAAGGAAAGCTTTGGATTGCCACTTATGGAGGAGGAATCAGCCTGATGGATCCCGTAAGTCAGGAATTTCTACCCATTCCTGAACCGCTGAGAAAAATACCATGGATACAAACCAACAGCATTGCGGAAGACTCTGAAGGGAAAATATGGATCGGATTTTATGAAGGATTGGTGATCTATAATCCTTCAGATGGAAGCATAAAACAATGGGAAACGATTCCCGGAAGCAACTCAACCCTGCAGGCTACTCGAATCAATTTTGATTCTCAGGGCAGTGCTTTCGTTGCCACTCCTTTCCAGGGAATTCACTGCATTTCCAAATCAGGTAAAACCTGGCTGGCAAGCTTTCCTTTCGAAGCATTTGGAAAGTCCCCTTCAGGCCTCTCATTTTTCTACCAGCTTTATCCGAGCCGCACGGGAATACTGGCCTGTACACAATCTGGATTTCTTAATTTCAAGCTTGAAAACGGGAAAATAGTAAAAGAAAAAAGGCAAATAGAAACCGGAGAGTGCTTTGCCTGGCTGAAAGATGCCAATGGCAGAGAATGGTTTGCAGATGCTGGAAAGTCCTTGCGGATTATCAACAAAAATGGCCTTGAAATTCCATTAAGGCTGGATTATCAGGGCAACCTGCCAGACGAAAGAATTACAGATATTTTTCAGGATCGATGGGGAGGCATCTGGACTGGCGGCACTTCAGGACTCTCCTACTCTCATCCCCAATTATCAAAGTTCAATTCCTATTCATTCAATGCAGGCAAAAACGATTCCGAAATAAAAATTATATGGTCTGTTTTTACAGCCAACGACCAGGATTTCCTTATCGGCTCGGAGACAGGGCTTTTTCAGTTTCAAAACAACAACTACCATTTTATTCCTGTTCAATTTGAAGGCAATGCCACCGGATCCCGCACCATAGTTTATTCATTCTGTCAACTTAAAAATGGTCGCATCCTGGCAGGAACCGGTGAGGGAGTCTTTGAAATACACAATTTTCCTGGCGCAAAACCGTACGCAAAAAAGGTTTTCCCAAATGTGCAGGGCTTAATTTCGGCGATTACCGAATTAAAGGATGGAAAAATTCTTTTTGGAACTTACGATGAACGAGGAATATATCAAACTGACAATCAGGGCAGGCTACTCAACAAGTTCGAAAATAAGCCCAAGGACCCAAACTCATTAATCAGCAACTCGGCAAACTGTTTTCTTGAGGGAGTTGATGGCAGATTGTGGATTGGAACAGATGGCGGTGTAGGAATTTTCGATCCATTAAAACTGAGTTTCGACAACTCTCTTTGGGATATCTGGCCTGATAAGACAAAAAACTCCCCCCTCATTTACAGCATTGTTGAATTTGACAATCAGATTTGGTTTGCCACATTCGGCTCAGGAATTCTGGTTCTGGAAAAACAGAAACGCACATTCAAACAAATCGGACTTGCAGAAGGCTTGCCAAATGAATCTGTTTACCGACTTGAAAAACAAGGCGATATGGTTTGGGCAAGCACCAACAGAGGACTTTGCCAGCTTGACAGAAAATCCTTTGCCATTAAAGTTTTTACGGAAGGTGATGGCTTACAATCCGACGAATTCAACCATTTTTCCTCCTTTTCAAACCCGAATTCCGGTAAAATCTATTTCGGCGGTTTGCTTGGGTTTGATGAGGTTTCCAGTTACCTGAAACCTGAAAATTTCAATACACCCAGAATTGTACTTTCCGCTGCCAGGGTGAGCAGCGCCGATTCCAGCAGAAGTCTTTCGCTCAATACCGGAAACTGGCTTTTTGAGCATGATGAACAAAATCTGGAAATCGAATTTGCCGCACTCAATTACCTCATGCCAGAGAAAAATGTGTTCGCCTATGAACTCAGTGGTGCAGGAGAAAAACGAATTCCGCTTGGGTCTAAAAACAAAATCACCTTGGTAAACCTACAACCAGGTAATTATGTCCTCCGGATTTTTGGCAGCAATAATGAATCTACCTGGTGCAAGCAAGCACTTCAAATAGGCTTTACTGTAAAGCCCCCATTCTGGGGAACCTGGTGGTTTAGGTTGTTGGCAGGCCTGCTTGTCCTTTCCATAATTATATTGATTTTCAATCTTTATCTGAAAGCAAGGCTCCGCGAACAAACCCTAGATTTTGAGAAAAAAGCCGCGGTTAGAAAAGAAAGAAGCCGAATCTCTGCAGAAATGCACGATGACCTTGGATCGGGACTTACCTCCATTAAAATGCTTAGTGAGCTATTGAACATCCGCAAAGGAAATATGTCAGGACTTGAACTCCAGAAAATTGCCCAGCGGTCCGATGAAATGGTGGAAAGCCTCAATACAATTGTTTGGGCACTGAACGACAGAAATGACAGATTGGAACATGTGATCGCATACCTGCGGTCTTATATTAGCTCTGCTTTTGAAGACAGCAACATAGCTCTGGACCTGGAAGTAAATAATGAAAATGCGATTCGCGGATTGGAGATCCACGGAGAAATGAGACGAAATATTTTCCTGATTTTAAAGGAATCCATCAACAACATCTTTAAACATTCCGGTGCCAGCCGGGCAATAATTCGAATTAATGCAGCCTCAACGGGCCTTTCGATGGAAATAATTGACAATGGCAAAGGAATTGACCCTGACAAAACAAGCTCCACCGGAAATGGACTACGAAATCTGCAAATAAGAGCCACCAATCTGGGCGGAAAAATTACTTTTGAAAACAACATTGCAGGAGGCTTGAAAGTATCTTTCAATATGCCGGACTACAACGAAAGTGCTATTGCCACTCAAAATTGAAAGCTCGTATTTTGGAAAATCAACTTGGTAAAATGGCAGAACCCATCAACATCGTTATTGCAGAAGATCAGACCGACATTCGGATGGTACTTGAGGCCTATGTTTCATTTGATCCTGAAATTCGATGCATTCAAGTATTTTCAGATGGACAAAGTGCCTGGGATTGGTTTTCTCAGACTAGCCAAACTGTAAATGTTGCACTACTGGATATTGATATGCCGGGTATGACCGGCATTGAACTTGCCGAAAAAATCAAGTCAATCTCACCCAAAACCGAATGTCTGATTTGCACCATTTATGAAGACAACGACAGAATTTTCAATGCACTAAAAGCGGGTGCAAGTGGTTATCTACTCAAAAAATCAGCGCCTAAGCAAATTCTGGATGCAATCAAAGAAATCCATAATGGAGGCTCTCCAATGAGCAGCGAAATTGCAAGGCGGGTGGTACAAACATTCAACCCAAGTGCCCTGAAACCTGAAGCAATTTCTTTTGCCCTTACACCCAGAGAACACGAAATCCTCAGCCAACTTGAAAAAGGATTTCTCTACAAAGAAATTGCTGGCTTGTATGGAATTTCAGTCGAAACCGTACGAAGACATGTCCACAATATTTATGAGAAATTGCATGTCAGCAATCGGACCGAAGCGCTCAACAAAGTGGCAGGCCGTAGCTAATTCGGGCATTTTTTATTTGATTTGGCCTGAAATACTATGAAAATCAGGTTCTCTCAGGCTCCAGCCAAAAACTTCCCCGACCGCAAACTGTTGCGAACTTGTCTGGAAGAAACAGCGCAAAAACACAATTTCAGGATTACACTGCTTCAATATGTTTTTGTGAGTGATGAAGAACTTCTGGAAATGAACCGGGATTTTCTCGCCCACGATTACTACACAGACATCATCACCTTCGACCTCTCTGAAATTGAAGGGGAAATTGAAGGGGAAATTTACATCAGCCGCGACCGTGTCAGGGAAAATGCAGCCAATGCCAAGGTTACCATAGAGGATGAATTTTGCCGGGTAATTGCCCATGGACTGCTCCACCTTTGCGGGCTGAAAGACAAATCCAAGGAAGAACAAGTCCTTATGAAGAAATCTGAAGACGCCTTCATCAAGCAATTCCGGCAAAAAACCGTTTCTTAATTTTCGCTTTCAATTCGAAGGCCATAAGAAGGGAAGTTTTGAGTAAATTCGCCTTTAAATGCAAGTAACAATTTGAAATAATCAGGACAAATTTTGAGCGAACGCCAACTAAGACCGCTGATTATTCTCTACCTGACACTGGGACCAATTAACTGGATACCCGGAATCCCGCCATCTACAGTCAATCTTTTCAAGTACTTCGTTTTTGCCATCATTTTGCTGGCATCCGTTACCCGAAAAAATGTACGCTTTGTCAAACCACTGACCGTCAACTATTTTTTAGTTACGATGGTTTGTTGCTTGCCGGCCATCATCAACGGAACGGGCAACATGATTTTCAATATTGTGGATTTCATGATGATCTTTTTCGTTAGTATGGTTGTTGGAACGCTGAAGTATAGCCTCGATGATTGGTTTGAGATTTTCCATTCCGCGGTGATGTACTTCTGCATCATTGCTCTTGCCATTTTTGTCCTTCCCATTCTCGGCTACAATCCATCTGCGCCAATTCCATGGGCTAGTTCTTCTTTGGGAGCAAGTGGACTGGGCGGATACCGAACCGGTTGGTCAAACAGTATTTTCCTTTACATTCCATTTTTGGGTATTGTTTACCTTATGTCCAAAGGGGGAAAAATCAGGATTTGGTATTTAATCTCCATTGCAATTATTCTTATCCTTCAATTCAAAAGTGGAGGAAGAGCTGGCTTAATTGCTTCCCTTTTATCTTTATTGCTTTTATTCAGAAGAAAGAAATGGACATTCTTCATCTTTTTATTGGCAGGCGCATTTACTGTCGTCAGTTTGGGCGAGGAAGAAATCAAAACAAGTTTTCGAATTAATGAAGCAGCCATTAAATCAAAAAGGGGCACCAGCGAACTAGACAAAATTTCTTCTGGCCGGGTACAGGGTTATGAAGCCAGCCTGAAACTACTTCTTGACAATCCAATCATTGGAAATGGATTCAATCGAAATGAGGATGCACTTGAAGCATACAATGTAAAAGTAGAGGTACACAATACATACCTGAAACGATGGCTGGAAGGCGGTATAGCCATGATTGTTAATATTTTGGTTATGTTGTATATGGTTCAAAGACAGTACATTAAGAAAATTTCCAAAATGCCTTCACTCTTTAAAACCTTTGCCCAAATATTCCTTTTCGTTCCTATGCTCATTGGTTTTATGGAGCCGAATTACTTGATAGGATCCTTTCAGGGGGAGTGTTTTTTCTGGTTTATGGTGGTGGTTCAACTTTCAAGAAACACATCGGAACCGCCAAAATCTGAACCCAATATTTCAGCCGCAACCGCACAATAAATCCAGTTTTAAATACCAATTGCGCAGGACCCAAGCATCTTCATGAAAGAAAAAAAATTCCTCTTACTAACCCATGCTTTTCCACCCTTCGGTGGTGGAGGCGTGCAGAGAATGGCAAAATTTGCTGTTTATCTGGAAAAAGAGAACTGGAAAGCCACGGTTGTTGCCCCAGGCGAAAGTGGTGATAGCTGGATAGATGCCGCAAGGTTAAAGGAAGTGGCCGAAGTTGAAGTAATTCGCATTGGAAAGCGGAACCTGAAACAAGACCCAATCTGGACGAAAATTGTACGGCGTTTTTTTCCAATTGATCCTTATTTTCAATGGGCCATAGCAGCCTGGACCCTCATCCGCAAATATCCAAAAGGAAAATGGCAGTTGATATTCAGCAGCAGCCCGCCACATTCCATCCACCTCGCTGGAATGTGGATTGCCAAAGAACTGGGCATTCCCTGGGTGGCCGATTTCCGAGATCATTTTACACAGGGACCCGAATACAAAGCGGGTTTTTTCAAACAAAAATCTGACCGCTTCTTTGAAAGCAAATTCTTGAAAATGGCTTCTGCCATTGTCGTCAATACAGAAACCAACCGCAAAGAAATCCTATCAAAATTTCCAAGCGTGAACCCAGACAAACTCCATGTTATTTACAACGGATTTGATCTGGCCGACCTTCACCAAAATCAACAAAAGCCGGAAGGATTTGAGAAAGGCCTCACACATTTTCTGTATCTCGGCGGACTGAGAGGAGACCACATCGATGGCACTTTTTACCATACCCTGGCAAAGGCAATTCAGTTTCGACCCGGAATCGAAAACCGCATTCGCATTCATATTGTCGGAGACATTAGCAGGAAAGGTGCACTTCCCGAAAAACTGGGACTGAACTCCTGCATCCGGTTTTCCGAACCTGTGGCCTACAACGAGGTGGCCGATTTCATTGCGGCTTCGGATGCCTGCCTCACTTGGCAAAGGCCAAATCCAAGATACAAAGGCACCATAGCGGGCAAAGTCTTCGATTACATTGGCATGCGAAAGCCCATTTTTTCTCTGGGTCAACCCGACGGAGAAATTGCAAGCATCCTAACACAATATGGAATCGGAATTTCTGCCGATCCCTCCGATACCGGAAGCGCTGCACTGGCTTTTCTCGAATTTCACGATGCACTGCTCCGGGGTGAATTCGACTACTCAAAGGATTCAGCTGATTTTTTGTCTATTTTTGACCGTCGCCGACAGGCAAGCCAACTGGCTTCGCTTTTCTCCAAACTTTCTCCAAACTGATTTGTATAAAGAATTTTCATTCAGTTCCAGAAATTCAAAATCCCATGTGGATTGGAAATCAGGCGTTCGGATTCCATTATCGAAATTCACTTGTGAAGTCCGGGAAAAATCATGAATAATCCTTCCAAAAAAGCCTGGATACTTGTCCCGCAAATAAGGTCGCTGGAGTATTTTCCTCCGCTGATTACATGGATCAATTTTATGTGCAGCAAGGGCTTCAGATTTGTTCTGATGTCCCACAAAATTGACCGAAATTCCTACCAGTTTCCAGATCAGATTGTCTTTGTTGAAATCACCGGTCAGCCTTATCCATTGAATCTGGCTGGAAAAATCAGCATCAAAATTCAGGCTGCCATTTGCTTATACAAAATTCTAAAACAGCATTCCTTTGAACTGATTTGGGTTTGTGTCTGGGACTTTAAATACCTGCGCACATTACTCAACCATTTTGGATTCAAAGGAAAGGTGGTGTATCAGTTCCTTGAACTTGACCCTGCTAATTTTCCGTATTGCAAATACGCAAACCACATTGTGGTGCCAGAAGAAAACCGGGCCTGGCTCACTTATTTTATGGCAAAACTCCCTGCCAAACCCTGGTACCTTCCGAATATTCCACTGGTGCCAAACTTCCCGAATCCCATCATTCCTGAGGTTCTTCAAACCTTGGTAAAAGAGAATCGAATCATCGTCTTTTACTCCGGCCTGATTGACTTCCACAAACGCTGTCTGTCAGAGTTAATTTCTGCCATTGGCAAACTCGACGAACGCTATTGCCTGGTGATTATGCCTGGTCGAAATCCGGACACGCGTTTACTGGAACAGATTGAAAAGCAAACAAAAAGCCTTGGTGCTGAAGGGAAGGTTTTTCTATTGGAATCCATGCCTGCCCCAAGCCACCTTTCGGTATTTCGATATGCATCCATTGGCATTGGCTTGTACCGGCCAAGTTCTCTGAACCAGGTGTATGCCGCGCCAAACCGGATTTATGAATTTACCGCCTTTGATGTCCCGGTGGTTCTGCCCAATTTTCCACAATTTGTGGGTCTTGAAAACAAATATCCATACGGCATTGTAACCGTTGACCCGGAGAATATTGAGGACATTACCGAAAAACTTCATCTTCTCGGCCAGCCCGGAATAATGGAAAAGGCGCGGGAAAGTGCTACACAATATTTCAGCGAAAACGGTCATTATGAGCACTTCGCCTCCATCATCGCAAAAAAACTATTTGGTCCTCATTTTGACGCCTGAACCCCCTGAACTATGTGTGGAATATTTGGAGTTCTAAGCCTTGATAAAACCAATTCTCCCTCTGAGGAAATTGCCTATCAGCCCCTGAAAAAAATGCAGCATCGGGGTCCGGATGCGCTCATTGTGAGAAAAATAACAGATCAACTTGTTTTTGGACACGCAAGACTTTCCATTTTAGACTTAGGCGAACAAAGCAACCAGCCATTTGAGTATGAACACCTGAGTATTGTGTTCAATGGTGAAATCTACAACTACATAGAATTACGGGAAGAACTCCTGAAAATGGGTTTTTCATTTCGCACACAAGGCGATACCGAAGTTGTTTTGGCTGCTTATCTGGCTTGGGGCGAATCTTGCTTAAGCAAGTTTAATGGCATGTGGGCCTTTGCCATTTATGATAAAAAATCTGACGCACTTTTTTGTTCCCGTGACAGGTTTGGGGTAAAACCATTTTTATACCACTGCTCTGAGAGTGAACTGATTTTTTCCTCGGAAGCAAAGTCGATCATAACTTACAAGCCCAGTCTTGCCAAGCCCAATTACAATTCAATTTCCCGCTACCTACGGGAAACAATTGGCGCCCAGGCAGAAGAAACCTGGTTTGAAGGCATTCTTCGGCTTCCTCCCGCGCACAACATGCGAATTGACCGGGATGGGAATTTTGAAATAAGCCGATATTGGAATTACCCTTCCAAAATTCAGGAATCGCGAACCCTGGAAAATACGCTGGATGAGTACGGATCACTTTTTGAAAATGCGGTTTCGCTGCGGATGCGAAGTGATGTTCCCGTGGGGCTCACACTTTCCGGCGGACTGGACTCCGCATCTATTGGAGGTGCAGTACGGAAAAACTCTTCGCAAAAACTGAAAGCCTATACAGCGAGTTTTCCTAGTCAGCCATTTGATGAATATGGAATTGCCCAGCAATTGTGCGAAAAACTCGATTTTGAGTCGATTGAGGTGCCGGTACCTTATGATGAATACACAGACACTTTGAATAAAATTGTCTGGCACCTGGAATCCGGACACGGATCACCCGCCATTTTTCCGCTTTGGCATGTGGCCATGCGGGCCAAACAAGACATTGTGGTTTTTCTGGAAGGACAAGGCGCAGACGAACTTCTTGGGGGCTACATCAACACTGTTTTTTTCGACCGATTTCTTGATTTACTGCTCGATGGTAAAATGGAAGAAGCGTATCGGGAAATCATGCTTCACCGCAAACACTGGCCATTGGCCGCCTCCCTCCTACTGCATCTTCGCTTAGAATTACCTCCGACTGTTCGTGAATGGTTCAGAACCTGGAATGGTTATGAATCGCTTTTTGTTGGCCAGCTTCTAAGCCACAGACCCTTCTCTGAGGCACATCTTGGCTTAGAACGCTTTGAAAGCAAATTATCCAGGAAAACAGCTTTGCTGCACCAAACCGGATTGGTGAATCTGCTGCATTATGGAGATGCCGTTTCCATGGCGCACTCGCTTGAAAACCGGCTTCCGTTCCTTGATTATCGTTTGGTAGAATTGGCATTCTCACTTCCCGACCAGCTGAAAGTGCACAACGGATTAGGGAAGTTCATTCACAGAAAATATGCCGAAGGCATTATTCCGGAAAGCATCACAGGCAACTTTAAAAAATTAGGCTTTGTATCACCCCTGAAGCAAGTATTTGAACAAGAAAAATTCGGGGCCATTGATGTGCTTCGAAGTGAATCGCTTAAAAAGCGGGGAATTATAGATTCCAAAAAGCTTGATTCTCTAATTGAGGAACACCGCATGGGAAAGAAAAACCACGAACGAATCTTGTTCAAAATACTATCAACCGAACTTTGGTTCCGAAATTTTATCGATGCATAGGGAATTATCCAAACCCAAAGTTCTACTGATTCAGCCCGTTTTGGCGCATTACAGAAGAAGCTTTCTGGAGTCCCTGCTTGGCATCCCAGATGTAGAATTCCTTATTCTTGCCGGCGAGGGAAAGGTTCCAGTGAAAGCCTTTTCACCCGAGAAAAACAAAGGATTTTCCCTGTTCAGAAACCATAGTATTTCGCTGAAAGGCCACCGTTTTTTTTGGCAGAACGGACTAATCACTGAAGTCTTTAAACAAAAACCGGATGCCATCATTCTACCTGGCATCGATTTTCACTATCCTGGTACTTTGATTCTTGCCGTCTTAATTCGGATTATGTTGCCAGCAAAACTCCTGTGGTGGGGCCATGCAACCATTGAAAAACAGGGCTGGATTGGAACAAAGCTTCGAAATTTCTTCTTTGGTTTAGGGGATGGAATTTTTACCTACAACCAAGGAGGCGCAGATTCCATTTTGAAACAATTCCCTTCAAAACCTGTCATTCCGCTCTTCAACTCCCAGAACAAGGAAGATTATGGACTTAATGAAAGCAGCGAAGCCAGAAAGGAAGGCGAAGCAATTCGGATCCTTTTTTCAGGACGGCTCACG
>CANETC010000063.1 GCA_947441055.1 Cytophagaceae bacterium
AAGTGGTGCAATCCAATTGGTGTCAAAGGCCTGAGAAACATATTTTTGTTCGCTTCCGCCCATGTGGGGGGAAGAAAGCCAAATTTTTGGGGATAAATTTCCTTCCATGGAAACCAGTTTTTTTGTGAACTACAAGATTAGCTAATTTTTTATGGACTGCCTTTGGCTTGAAAAATGAAGCCACCACATCAAACTCTACAACACCTTAAATTCAATCCGACGATTTAAAAGTCGCTTTGAGTCATCGGCATTGTCGTTCAGTGGTTTTGTCTCGCCATAACCTTTTGAAATAATTCTTCCGACCAAAATGCCCTGCTTCACGAGATGGTCGCGTACCGAATTTGCCCGCTTTTGGCTGAGCAGGAGATTGTCCGGATCCTTACCAATGTTGTCTGTATGACCAGAAACTTCAATTTTCATGGATGGATTCTGGCTCATAAGTCTGGCAATTTTCCTTAACTCAGGCATTGAGGCTGGCAGCAAATCTGCTTTTGCACTTTCAAAAAATAAGTTGTTCAGCACAATGGCGGCGCCTTGGCGGATGGGTTCCAGTTTGACATCCTTTTTTATGCCCAAACTTGGATCGGGAAGTGAATCTGTGTGAACGGCAAAACTGGCAAACAAATATCCCGGCCTGGAAACATACATGGCGTAGGTCTGGCCAAATGTGAGAACGGCAGTATAACTTCCCAGGTCTTTGTCGCTGTCCATTGAAAACTCAGTTTTGCCTGTAGCCATATTCACCAATTCAACTTTCGCCGCCAGTTTTTGTCCGCTTACGGCATCGGTCACAATTCCATTTAAAAAAGTACAGGATGGTCCGGTTCTCATCGATGCAGGAACGCTAAAAAAACGAATCTGGGATGAAATCAGGTCACGATCTCGTCGGTCTTCAATGCAAAACATGCCTGTCTTGCCACTTGCCGTGATAAAAAGGCCAGATTCATTTCCATTTCCATTGATGCTTCGACCAAGATTTTTTGGCTTGCGCCAGCTGCTACCGGAACGGTAAGTGGAAAAAAGGTCAATTCTGCCAAAGCCCGGATGCCCATCGGATGCGAAATACAAGGTCTGGCCATTGGCATGAATGAAAGGTGTTTCTTCATCAAATGGTGTATTGATTTCCGCACCCAAATTGAAGGGTGCCTGCCAAGTTTCATTGCTGTCTTTTTCTGCGCACCAAAGGTCCATTCTCCCCTGACCACCAGGCCTGGCGGAAGTAAAAAAAATCCGCCTTCCATCTGCTGAAAGGCTTGGATGAGAATCCCAATATGGCGAGTTGATTTCCTTCAATGGACGGGGTTGTTTCCAAATATTGCCCTCTCTTTCTGTGATGAAAATGTCGCAACTCCCCTGCCCTTCTGGTGATCCACACCGCGTAAATACAAGGATTCTTCCATCTGCGTTTATCGAACTGGTTCCTTCGTTTTCCGTGGTGTTGATCAGGTTCGAAATTCCCTGAGGCACAATCCAGTGGCCATTGATTTTGCGGCTCACATAAATATTCTCATCAAAAGATGCATGGTTACCTTTTCGCGCTGTAAAAATGATGAAGTTTTCATCCGCTGTCATCGCTGGAAAATACTGAAGCGGAAAACGGTCTACCTCTTCACTCAAGGGCTGTAAATCCAAGACCTCAGCAGGAGTTTTCATTTCCTCCATTACAAATTCTGCATTGCGTGTAATCTGCAATGCCCGACTTTTCATGGCAATGTCTCGGCTGGATAGCTTTATGGCCAAGCTTGACTCTGTTAAAGCATCTTCCATTTTTCCAGAATCGAAATTCTCCTCTGCAAAAGCCAGGTGCACTTTGCCCGCCAGATTGCTTTCAGGCAAATGCTTCAGAATTTCCGGATACAATTCTTTTAGTTTCTGTTTATACAAAAACATCTCGTAATTCTTCACCAACAAGGCATAGGCTTCCTCAAACTTTTCGTCTTTTCGGATGGCTGATTCCAGATTTTTTATCGCCAGATCAAAGCGGCGAATTCGCTGCATTTCAATGGCTTCACGAAATAAATTTTTCGCCTTTTCATTGTCTGTATGAAAAATCAGTGGTTCTTGTTTCTGGCTAAAAGCCAGATTGGTAGACAGTAAAAAGCAGAAAATTAAAAAGTGTTTCATCCTCAGTTTAAAACTTCGATGGAATAGTCGCAGGAAAAGGACGCTCCTTCCTGTAGTTTCACAATACCGGGTTTTGTGGAAATATCTGCCTCAAATCCAAACGGATCTGCATGCCCATACCAAGGCTCGATGCAAACAAATGGCGCACCCGGTTTTGACCATATACCAAGAAATGGGAATCCCGAAAAATTGAAACGAAGTCCATTCGAATTGCCTTCCTGAAAAATTCCAAGCCAGCTCGAATGAAGACCCTCAAAAACGAGCGCATCTTTTAGGAAAAGGTCTTTTGTAATTTCTATGCGCCGGTTTTGCAATTCAATGTCATTTCCACCGCCATCGGCTATCAATCCATCTTGCAAGCGCATGGTGGATAATTTTTCGTCTTTCTCAAATTCAAGGAAATACTTTTTTGCCGGCCATCCTTCAAGAGAAAAACCGGGATGAGCCCCGATGGAAAAATACATATCCTGCTTGCCTTGATTGACAACGCGGTAGAAAACCTCAAGGCTGGAATCAATTAGTCGATATTCAATTTCCAGTGAAAAATGAAAAGGATAAATCCGAAGGGTTTGCTCATTGGAATCCAGCCGATAAATCAGAAAATCATCCCCGCTGTCGATCAGGTTAAACTCCATATCTCTAGCAAAACCATGCTGAGACATTGGAAAAAAATCACTGCCATGCCTGTAAATATTCTCGTTGAGCTTTCCCACAATTGGGAACAAAACAGGCGCAGTTCTTGGCCAGTATTCGGCATTTGCCTGCCACATCCATTCGTGCATATCGGCGTTGCGCCGTAAACTTCGAAGCTCTGCACCATTGGCAGCAACCGAAATGCTGATGGATTGATTCCGAATGGTGTTGATTTTCATCTAAATAATTTTTTGCGCTGATGTGCAGGGTAAAAGTATTCTGCGAATTGGAAATTATATCATTTCAAAAACAAAATATCCTGATGTTTTATTCCGAGCCTTTTCGAAGCACCTTCCAGAATGACTTCTGTTTCTATCGCCGAAGAAAACAAAATGCCCGTTTTTCCTTTCCACATCAAATTAAGTATTCCATTATCCTGCCTTTTTCTAATGAGTTGAAAATCGCCTAAATCCTGCATTCCTTCCATGAATGGACAAACTGTATTCTCCGGAAAAGCAATTCTGCGAAACCCAGTTTTTTCAATTGCTGGAAAGTCCTTGGTGGAAAAAATATTTTTCATTCCAAGCAGAGAAGCGGTACGAAATTTAGAGGGAACAAATCCAACTTCTACCCTGCGAAGTCGCTCGATGATTCGCCCGGAATCCAAAGTCCAGATTTCATCTGCAAGCCAATGGGCATCCCCACCATGGTGACTTACAATCATAAAGGCAATTCCTTCAGCAGCGAGTTCTAAAAGCAATTTAGCCAGTAGATTTCTACCGGGCTGGTCGAGATCCGAAAATGGCTCATCAAGCAAAATAAGTTCAGGTTCACCCACCATGGCACAGGCAAGCGCAAGCCGCCTTCGCTCTCCTCCGCTGATGCTCCCGGTTTTTTGCCGAAGCAAACTGCGAAGCTGGAACATTTTTATGTATTGCTTCTTTTTTCGTTCGGTGGTTCCTGGATCAAAAATCCGAAGATGTCGTTCCAGTTCTTCCTCCACCAAAAAATGCGGATTCAAATCGGGTTCCTGGCGGATAAGCTCAATGCCCCTGTAGCCAGGCATAAGTTTTTCTGAAAGTGGTGGAAGCAATCGGCCCTTCACCCAAATGGAAGCACCGGGCAAATATTGCCTGCCTGCCAGAAAGGAAAGCAAACTCGATTTGCCAGCGCCGTTGTTCCCAAGAACGAAAATAATTCGCCCTACAGCCAGGCTAAGTGTGGGAATGTCGAGAATTTTTCCGCGTCTTCCATTTACGCCGAAAACTATGTTCTCGGCTTTCAAAAGCTGAATGTTTTTTGCCAATTCTGAAGTTTGGTTTGTATCCTTGCCGTGGCAAGCAAACGAGTAAATTCCTTTTATCAAAATGTACACCGGCATACTCCATACCCATGTTCTTTCAGTAGCACTTTTTCTACTGCTTTATATTGTAAAAACCTATCTGCTCGCAAGCGGCAAGCAAGAAGCATTGGATAAAGTAAGCAAGGCAACCAAGCATCCAGAACGCCTGATTAGCGTATTGTTTCTGGCTACGGGTATTTATCTGTTGATGAACTCCGGCAATGTTACCTCCCTAGTTTACATCAAAATTGCCATGGTATTTGCGTCCATTCCTCTGGCTGTAATTGGCTTCAAACGCAAAAAGCCTATTCTCGCCATTGTTTCAGTTGTGCTTCTGATTTTAAGTTATGGTCTGGCAGAAATGAATAGCAAAAGGGCTTCCAAAAATAAACCAAAACCCGAAATCAGCCAGCAGGCAAATGAGGCTGAAGTAGGCAAAGCCCTCTACGAAAATTATTGCCAAAATTGCCATGGAGCCGAAGGAGATGCCGGACTTTCAGGGGCTAAAAATCTGAAAATAACTGCGCTCAGTGCTGAAGAGCAAGCCTCGATTATTTTAAATGGTAAAGGCGTTATGCCGGGTTTCAAGAATCTGAAATCTAACGAGGTTCAAGCCATTGTAAAGCATGTTCAAAGCTTAAAATAAGAATCGCATGGGCAAGAGAGAATTCCGATGGGGAATTCTGGGTCCGGGCAGAATAGCACGGAAGTTTGCCAGCAGCCTTCCGTTTTCGCAAAATGGAATATTGAATGGTGTTGCAAGTTCCAGTTTGGAAAGGGCCGGGAGTTTTGGAACAGAATTCGGGACAAAAAATGCCTTCGAGACTTACGAAGGAATGGTCAATTCCGGTCTAGTCGATGCTGTTTATGTTGCGCGTCCCCATAATTTTCACAAGCAAGACGCGGAACTGTGTTTGCAACATGGAATTCCGGTTTTGTGTGAAAAACCACTTACTACAAATTTAAATGACAGCCTGAAGCTAATTGACCTATCCAAAGAGAAAGGAGTTTTCCTGATGGAAGGCTTGTGGACAAGCTGCTTACCTTCTTTCCAAAAAGCACTTGAATGGATCAAAGAAGGCCAAATTGGGGAACCTTTGCATGCGAGTGCAGATTTCGGCCATCCTGCTGCCAGAGATTTTAGCCAGAGGCATTTCAACCCGGAATTGGGCGGTGGTGCCATGAAAGACATTGGCATTTATCCGCTTGCCCTGTTTATGAAAGTTTTCGGGCATGGATTGAAAATTCAGTCATCGAGCATTCAATTGGAAAATGGGATTGATGCGCAGGAGGTTTTTCAAGTAACATCCGCATCCGGCCAGCAAACATTTCAGGGAATGGTAAGCTTTCTTGGCGCAACCCCATCGGTGGCGAGCATCATCGGGACCGAAGGCCGAATTCAATTTTCGCCGCAATGGTTCCGGCCCGTTGAAGTTTCATTGGAGATTCCGGGTAAAGAAGTTTTGATTTTTGACGGAAAAACAGATTCCTTCGGTTTTCAATTTGAGGCCGACGAAGTAGACAGATGCGTAAGCGCAGGATTGATTGAATCACCAAACTGGTCGCATGCCGACTCGATTGAAGCCGCCCGACTGATTGAATTGGCTGAAAAACAATAATACACACAAAGTAAATTAACCATTTATGCCAGAACAACATTTGAATGTATCCATCCTTTCCATGTACCGGGATCAGGAAAGTCAGGGCATGAAATACCTCAAATCTCTTTTAGAAAATGAATCAAATACCATTCCAGGCCTGAGCATTTCATATCAGATTTTCGCAACACGAGAGTCGAATGAACTGCCAAAATTATCTGATTTCGACCTGTTTATTTCCACTGGCGGTCCCGGCGATCCGCATGATGGCATTGGCCAGGATTGGGAAAACAATTACTTCGAATTTCTCAAGAATTTCCAGGCACACAATGCCTCCGGTATTCAGCCCAAATTCTTCTTTTCCATTTGCCATTCATTTCAGCTGCTTTGCCGGTTTTTCGATATAGCAAAGGTTGTTCCGAGGCCCCAAACCTGTTTTGGAACTTTTAAATGCAACCTGGAAAATTCCGGCAAGGAAGATGTCTTGTTCAATAAACTTCCTGATCCATTTTATATCGTGGAAAACCGGAACTGGCAATGCGTCCATCCTGAACTTGAAAAAATGGAATCATTGGGTATCAAGATTCTCGCAAAGGAACTTAATCCTGAACCAGCAGGGGCAGAACCGGCCCTTCTGGCTTTGCGTATTTCGCCGTTTTGGGTAGCCACTCAATTCCATCCTGAAACCAATCCGGCAGAAATGAGGAAGATCTACTCTGGCGGAAAGAAAGTACAAGAAGTACTGGATAAATATGGCCCTTTAAAAATGCTTCAGATTTTAGACTCTCTGAACCGAAAAAACCCATCCTTGTTGGACACTTTTGAGTGCCTTCTGCCGGAATTCATAAAATCGGCGGCGATTTCTAAGTTTGGATAGATTCGTTTTCTCAAGCAATTGCTTGAGAATGGCCCCGAAAATTTCTCAGCAGGACTTAAGCGATCATCCGCCTAATCCAGCGCAATCACCAGATATTTCGACAAACTCCAGAAACGGTCAGGATATGAAATCTTGATGTACAACTGACCATCTCTGGCAACGAAGAAATACGAATCTGCAGGATGATTGGAAATAACTTTTCGTTTTGTATACGGTCCAATCAGAACCATTTTATCAGTTTTGGCATTGACAACCTGAAGGTTGGTGGCCGGCACTTTTTGGCCCATTACCTTCACAGCTCCAAGTCCGAGAACGCCGCCTTTGCGGATCACAATTCCAGCCTTGATCAGCTCTTTGGTGGTTCCTTTGATCAGATAAGCACGGTTTAGCTGCTGCTCTTTTTCGCTCAAAAGCGCCTGTTGCTTGCGGATTTTCGCTTCATTTTGTGCGAGTAATGTATCTTTAGAAGCAAGTAAACTTTCCTTATAGGCAATCGCCTCTTTCAGGTTGTTAACCTGCAACCTCAGGTCGGAAATTTCTTTCTCCAGCTTTTGAATTTCTTCAACTTTTTCCTTCAGGGATTTCCGAAGCACCACGACAACTTTGGCGAAATCATTTCTGGATTTTTCAGCTGCCAAACGCTTTTCAAGAATTTGAATGGCAGATTCATTTTGGTCAAGTGCGATATAGATGTCTGCAATCAAGGCATTAATCCTGTCACGTCGGCCCAGAAAATCATTCCTATCATGCATCAGAAGGATTCTGGCCTTGTTGCTGTCAATGGCGAGCAGGTTGTTTTCGATTTTTTCAAACTCAACCGAAAAATCCTTTATTTCCTTCTCCCGTGATTCCAATGCATCAGCCAGAGAATCTCTGTCCATTGCCACCTCGAGATATTCACGGGTTTCCCGCACATCCCTGCAGGATACCATTGTGAGCAGAAAGAAAAATACAGGCAGGTAAAAGTTTGAATTCTTCATATAAAAAAAGGGAAGGCTTTTGGCCTTCCCCATTATTGTTTACAATGATTAGCGAGTTCCGATGCGCACCTTTTTCTGGATGCTGCCACCATTTTTGAGGCCGGCTGTTACAAAGTAGATGCCTGAAGGCCATGATGAAACATCAATTCCAGTGATTCCTGAAGTATGATTGATGTTTTCAAGGGTTTGTCCAAGCACATTGCGAATTACAATCTGACCATTGAAGATGGCTGCATCCCCAAGGTGAATGTTCAGGCTTGAACCAGCAGGATTCGGGAATACGGTCATGCCATCAGCAGCCGCAATTGCAGAAGCTGTTGAAGTAATGGTCTGGCACTCAGATTTTACTGTACATCCACCCTGAAAGGTTGCTTCTGCACAATAAACTCCACTTTCTGTCAATGCATAAGTAGATGAATTTGCTCCCTGAATCAGGCTGCCATTGAAATACCAGACATAAGCAACAACCCCTGTGCTACCAGTGGCAGTAAGCAAACTTCCGTTAGAAGTGAAACTAACTGAATTTGCAGAAAGGTCTTTTGCAGTTGCTGAACTTGCTCCACACTTATTGCGGGCAGAGACTGTGATTTGACCTGCAACCGTAGGACCGAAATCAACACCGATTTCGCGAAGTGAATCGGCTGTAGAGAAACTTGCACCAGAAGGAAGTGTCCATGTAAATGCTGTTGCATTTGGCGAACCATTGGCGGAGAAACTAATAGCAGAGTCGGAAGGACAAACTCGGGATAATCCCAAGATGCTTGTTGGCTGAGCTGCCGGACCTACAAATAGATTTGAAGAAGTACCTGAAAAAACAGGGCTGGAAGAAACTACCCGTAATTTGTAACCTGTTCCTGGAAGCACTCCAACTGGAAGCGATACATTGAAAGTTCCTCCAGTTGTGCCTGCAAGTGTTGTTAAAGTGGTAGCATTTACAAAGGATCCGTTTGGCTGAGAAAGTTCAAGTTTGAAAATGTTGCTTGATTCAAAAGGCCCACCGGTAACGGTAAAAGGAACATCAAAAACTTCTGTACCACATACGGTATTGTTGGATGTTGTGATGGTCATTGTAGCAGGCACAATTGGATTTCCAACGATACCAAGTGCAATGTCTAAGGAATCCTTTCCACGATTTTCACCCCAAACACCTGCGGTGATTTCAAGGCAACGACCTGAAGCAGGAGTACCTACTGGGTAAACCTCAGCATAAGGAGCGTTCCAGATAAAATTGGTCTTCAGGTTATGAATTGCTCCCACATAAATTCTTTGATTGGTTTCCCACCAGTAAGGTACTGGAAGCTTGTGCTTGAAACGAATTATTTTATTCAACAAATTACCAGTGGCACCCATTTCTTCCCCGATCACTTCTGCATTCCAATCTGTATCGTTGGCAATGGTGAAGCTATCAATGAGAGATCCACGGCTTCCACCCGGACCATCACCCAAATAAACCTCAATGCGGGTGTTGGTAAGGGAATCCTGAACACCTGGAATGTTGGCAGCAGCCCATCCATCAATGTCTGGCCAAATCAAATCTGCTGTAATGTGAGAAACCACCATTGGCTGGTAAGGAGCATCGAAAATCATACCACCTGCCGACTGCCTTGAATCTGTAACTGTTCCAGGATTGGCTGCAGTAAACTTCAAATCAACTGAACCTTGGGTAGAATCAAGAACAATAAGCTTGGTAAAAATCTGGTTGTTGTTTGCATATTGATCGCCAGACATGGAAGTACTTAAACGGACTTTAAAATTACCAGCAGTATCACCAGGCTCAAGAGGCACACTGAAACTTACCAATCTTTGTTCACCCTGAGCGAGGGAATCCAAAATTACACTTTGGTTGTAAATGGCATTGTCGTTGATATCAGACACCAAAACACGGGCAGTACAAGGTGTTGAAATTTTAACCGTACCAGCATTTTTTACATAAGCCTCAATTGTTTTTGGAATTGAAGTGAATGCAGCACCACCCTTATTATCTGGATAGAAAACTGCCTTGGCCTGAACATCGATAAATGAATAAGTGGATGCAGCAGGATAACGAACCACGGTAGCAGAATTGGCCGCAGGAAGTCCAAAATTATTGAAAGTTCCTGAGGTAAGCCTGCGCCAGCGAAGGCCCAAACCTCCTGTCAGGTTTTCCATACCCATGGAAACAACGCCTGTGCTTCCAGTGAATGCTGGACCTGTACAGGATTTGTAATTCACTTGGATGTTATTGGTGGATGCATCAAGGACAATTTGAAATGTGTTCAATCCACTGGTTTGAGATACCGGATCTCCAGTTGCCCCGTTGTTCCAGAAGCGAACACTGTCATAGGTTATTACAAACTTATCGCCAACCGTCTGGTACAAAACTTTTGCACCCTTTAGTGGAGAACCATCAGCTGAACTCACAAAAGTTAAATCAGCCAGCAATGGCGCAATGAAATTGCCTTTTCCGTCTGTTTGAAGTGGAATTGTAGGCATTCCACTTGCTCCCTGTGCGATGAGAGAATTGTCTCCAAACATGATATATCCATTAGAGCCCACATTCACAGAATTATAGGTATTCCAATAATATTTAAAATCAATTCCCAAGGGAATCGAACTTACCACATTGTCATCACCCAAGCCAGTAACGCGGGTGCCTGTGGAAGAAATGTCGATCCAACTATAAACGGCAGGATTGGTAGCCGCAAGATTGGTAGAGAAGCCATAACCGAATGCATCTGTTCCGGTGTTGGTAACCTGTGCAAACAAACCTCGACTGGTCAGAATGCAAAAGCTAATGATTAAGAGTAAGTAAAAATTTCTTTTCATGGTGTTAAACAATTGACGGTGCAATATAAGAAGTGAAATTCCAAATAGAGGAATGACAAAGAAAAAAATAGATGGCATTAATAAAAGCGTCAAGAATGCTTATTCACTGGCCTCGCCGATGCTGTTTTCTGAGGAAGCAATTTCCTTCAGCTCGGGTAGTTCATCCATAGAATTGATTCCAAAATAATCCAGGAATTTCCTGCTGGTTCCGTAAAGCACTGGCCGACCAGGAAGACTTGACTTTCCGGTGATGACAATCAATTCCTTTTCCAAAAGTTTCTGAACCGCATAATCGCAATTGACGCCCCTAATTTTTTCTATATCGGGCTTACTAACAGGTTGTTTGTAGGCGATAATGCTTAAGGTTTCAAGGGCGGAAGGGGAAAGGCGTTTCTTTACTTTCTGTTTCCAAACCTGGGCCACAGAAGACTGATAAGCCGGTTTTGAAAGAAAATGATAACCGCCGGCTGTTTCGGCAAGGGAAAATGCAAAACCCGGACCTTCATACCGAATTCGAATGGTGTCTATTACGGTTGCAATGGTTTCCACTAGAATTTCAGACTGAAAATTTTCTGAAAGTCCAAGGCGAATTTCCTCCAGACTGACTGGCTCAGTTGCACAAAAAATCACGGCTTCTGTATGGAGAAGCAGCGGATCTGAAAAAGCTTCTGCCAATTTATTTGCCGAGTTTAGCCTCGATGGTATGCTGTGTATGGGGAACTGCCCGCAATCTTTCTTTCGGAATGAGCTTTCCAGTTTCTATGCAAACGCCATAAGTACCGTTCTTTATTCGAATCATGGCAAGTTCCAACTGGGCTGTAAATTTCTGCAGTCTGGAAGCCATTTGATTCAGATGCTCCTTTTCTGCTGTTTCAGCACCATCTTCAAGAGATAGATAACCACTTCCAGTTAGGTCGGTACCATGGTCATTTTTCCTGCTAAGACTTTCCCGGATGTAAGCGAGTTCTTTCTTTGAGTTTGTTAATTTTTCAGAGATGATGGTTTCGAATTCCTTCATATCATCCTCGCTGTAGCGAAGTTGTGGGTCCATTGTAGTCATGCTTCAAAATGGTGTCAAAAAAACGGTGCAAAAGTATAAAAAACCTCAGCAATATTTTGTCATTTCCTAGAAAGATAAAATTAGTTCTAATTGAAAAATGTCAGACAAAAAATCCCGTTGCATTGTAGAAATTGCAGCCCGAAACGAGCTATGAATAGAATTAAGCAATGGAAAACCGGGCAAAGGCTCGCAGGAGGTATAAATGCCGCGATGTCTTTCCTTTATATGGGCAGTGGAATTTTTCTTTTCCGCTCTCCCCAAGGAACTAAAATCGTTCCAATAGAAATGTTGCCTTATGTATGTCTTGCGCTCGTTGCGTATGGAGGTTTCAGGGCTTTTCGCGCCTGGAACCAATTAAAACCAAACAAAATCAGACCGTTATGAAAAAAATACTTCCTTCTCTATTCCTGGCTCTGGGTCTGAATGCATGCATTCAAAATGGAAAAAGCGACAAGCAGGACACGCCGACCCAGGGAAAAATTCACATTGCAGTAGATGAAGCATTTGCACCAATAATTGCGGCAGAAATCAATGCTTTTCAAGGCTTGTACAACCGGGCTTTTGTAATTCCGCATTATGTGAGCGAGAAAAAAGCTTTTGAACTTTTGCTTGCCGATTCGGTAAGGTTGGTTGTAAGTGGAAGGGATTTTCTGGAATCCGAAAAAGCGCATTTCAAAAAACTGACCATCACGCCCAGAAGCTTGAAAATCGCAGTGGATGCTGTGGGGGTAATCCTGCATCCTGAAAATCCCGACACATTGCTCCCCATGAGCACCCTTCGCAATATTTTAACTTCCAGCGCTTTAAAATGGTCAGACCTTTCTGGAAAGGGGAAAAAATCCAGACCTGTTTTGGTTTTGGATAAAGAGGGGAGCAGCAACCAGATAACCTTGTTGCAAAAACTTGGACTCAATACACAAGACATCAAAGTTGAAACCGTTTTTGCCGGAGGAGATCGCGAAGTAATCAACTATGTAAATTCTCACCCTGAGTCCATCGGATTTATGGGTGTAAACTGGATCAGCGATTCGGACGACCCAACCCAAATGCGTTTTAAAAACGGGATTCGCGTGGCTGGACTCATGCCCGATTCGGTAGAAGAGTTATTGAAGGTAAAACCAGAAGAACACAAGGATGATTATTTCCAGCCTTTGCAAGCCTATCTGGCCAAAGGGTTTTATCCACTTTCACGGGATATGATGGTTTGCAGTCGAGAAGCCAAAAGCGGATTGGGCACTGGATTTATCGCCTGGCTGGCTTCAGACAAGGGTCAGCGCGTGGTATTAAAAGCAGGATTACTGCCTGCAACAATGCCTGTGCGCATTGTTAAAATAAAAAAAGACAACGACCTCACGAATTGAAAAACAAAAGCCGAATTTTTCCGTTTCACCTTCTGCGTAAAGATCCCTATTTTTGCGCCCCGATTCGGTTAAATTCCACCGGTTTGTATGAATAAGAATAGCATTTATCTCAGTTTGGCATTTGCGGCAGCAAGTATGTTTTCTGCCTCAGCCCAGTCCATCAGCGATGGCCTCCGTTTTCTCGACAATGAGCAATATGTAAAAGCGGGCCAGGTTTTTAGAGACCTTGTCGCGAAACAGCCGGTTGCCGCCAATTATTATTATTTGGGCAACTATTACATGAATCTGGAAAGAACCGATTCTGCTCAGGGAATTTATGCCGATTCCGCGAAAATGATGTTTGAAAACGGTACAGTGAAAGACCCTAAGTTCAACCTCAATTATGTTGGATTGGGCACCTGGGAAATTTTCAAAGAAAGGCCTGGTCAGGGAAAAATCCTGATTGACAAAGCTGTGCAATCTTCCCGCGGAAAGGATGCCGAACTGCTCTACCGTGCCGCAGAAGCTTGGGTTATTTACCCAAATAATGACGCGCTTGAAGCCAATCGTTTGCTCGACATGGCAATCAAAGCCAATAAAAACAATGCCGATTACTACAACCTGAAGGGTGATGCTTTCATGCTGAAAAACGATGGCTCCTCTGCCGCAAACAATTACGATCAGGCAAAGCGAATTGCCCCGAATTCAGCGAAGGGTTACATCAATTATGGCCACATCCTGATTCGTGCCAAGAGCTATCAGAAAGCACTTGAGGCATACCTCGAAGGCATGTCAAAAGATTCTATGTACGCAACAGGTTACCGCCAACTTGGAGAACTGTATTTCAAAGCCGGCGAGTTTGCCAAAGCAGTGAAAGCCTATTCCAGGTATGTGAGTTTAACAGACCAGCGTCCTGCGAGTCAATACTGCTTTGGCGCATTTTTGTTCTTGGCCAAAGACAACGACAAGGCCTTGGAAGTTTTAAATGCGCTTCCGGAATCCTATAAAAACGCATACCGTTACCGCCTGCTTGCCTATTGCATGGCAGAAAAGCAACAATCGGTGGAAGGCCTTGCCCGAATGGAACAATTCCGTTCTATGATTGACACTTCAAAAATCATGGCCAACGACAATTACTATTATGGCAAACTTTTAATTGAAGCAGGAAAAGACACAAGTCTGGGTCTTGCGATGATGAAGAAAGCATCCCTTTCCGACACAAGCCGTTTGATCAACATCACCGAAATGGGCAAGCGCTTTTTTGAAGCAAAACGATTTGCCCGCGCAGCCGAAGCTTATCAAATTCCTGTTGACCGTGGAAGCAAAAACAACCAAGATTATTTCAACCTTGGAAATGCGTTTTTCTTCGGCAAAGACTATGTGAAGGCAGATACAATTTTTTCCCGCCTTCTACGCATTCAGCCTAAATCCATCATGGCCAACATTTTTAAAGCGCGCTGCATCAATTACCAAAAACTCGATCCAGACCAAAGCAAGGGACTTGCAAAGCCTTATTATGAAAAGTGCACGATCCTGATTACCCCCGAGACTTTGGAAAAATACAAAAAGCCTTTACTTGAATCGTATTTGTATCTGGGCGGATATTATGCTGTGCAGAAAGATGTTCCTCAGGCACACAGTGCCTGGAGAAAAGTGCTTGAACTCGACCCTGAAAACAAAAAGGCCAAGGATGGCCTGTTGATTAAATAAATTCTAAACACGCAGAACAAAACAACTATGGCATTTCAACTCCCCGCCCTCCCCTACGCAAACAATGCGCTTGAGCCTCATTTTGATGCCCAGACCATGGAAATTCACCATGATAGGCACCATGCGGCTTATGTAAACAACCTCAATGCAGCCCTTGAAAATCATGCTGATTTACAGAGTTTAAGCATTGAAGAACTGATGGCAAACATCAGCGAACACAGCACCGCAATCCGCAATAATGGTGGTGGTCACTATAATCACTCCATGTTTTGGAAGTTGCTTAGTCCACATGGTGGTGGAGAACCAAAAGGTGCGCTTGCAGAAGCCATTGACACTTACTTTGGAAGCTTCGAAAAATTTAAAGATGAATTTTCCAGGGCTGGAACAACCCGTTTTGGATCAGGTTGGGCATGGCTCGTAGTGGCCTCTGGAAAACTGGTTATTTCTTCCACACCAAATCAGGACAATCCTTTGATGGATGTAGCCGATGTAAAAGGCACTCCAATTCTTGCTTTGGATGTTTGGGAACATGCCTATTACCTGAAATATCAGAATAAGCGCCCTGATTATATCGCTGCTTTCTGGAATCTTGTGAACTGGGAGGAAGTAAGCGTTCGCTTCGAAGCTGCGAAGTGATTTTTTTTACTGACGAATATCAAACCGGCTTTTAAGTCGGTTTTTTTATTTTTAAGTGATTAAGAAAACCCACTATGCAACAAACACTTAAAGACCAAAATCTCGAAAACAAGCGAATAGATGACCTTTTTGAAAAGGAGGTAGGGCAAATAGGCAAACTCCATGAAATTGTAGAACAATCCATCCGCGATGAAGAATCTATCCTGGAAAAACTTCTTCATCCTACCGATGAAGTACTGACG
>CANETC010000064.1 GCA_947441055.1 Cytophagaceae bacterium
TCACTTTGGATTGGATTTTTTTCAGGCATTGTTTCGGTAATTGTGATGTTGATTCAACTGAAACTCGACCCATCGATTATGGAAAAAATGTATGCATTGATGGAAATGCAATTTGAGAAACAGAACCTTGAGGGAGAACAATATGACAAAGCAATGGAAATGGCCACCATGTTCATGAGTCCTGGATTTTTGTCCTTGATGGGTTTTATAAGTTCATTGTTCATTGCATTGATAGAAGGATTTATTTTGAGCTTCATTCTTCGAAAAGAACAAGACCCTTTTGCCTAAGTAGTTCACAACCATTTTAAACCAAGAAAATTGACTAAGGACCTTTCCATTCTGATTCCACTTTATAACGAAGAAGAATCTCTTCCAGAGCTCTGTGCCTGGATTGACAAGGTTGTGCGCGGCATGGGCATCCAATATGAAATTCTCATGGTGGATGACGGAAGTACAGATGGAAGCTGGAAAACAATTCAGGCCCTTTGGGAACAATATTCTGTGATCCGTGCCTACAGGTTTGGACGCAATTATGGCAAATCCGCAGCATTGGACCTGGCCTTTAGCAATTGCCATGGAAAGGTCGTGATTACGATGGATGCAGATTTGCAGGACAGTCCTGATGAGATTCCGAAACTCTACAAGAAAATTGTGGATGATGGATACGACCTTATTTCGGGATGGAAGCAAAAACGCTATGATCCAATTTCGAAAACCATTCCCAGCAAATTATTCAATAAGGTAACCAGCATTTTCTCAGGCATCAAACTTCACGATTTCAATTGTGGACTTAAAGCATACAATGGAAAGGTTGTAAAAACCATTCACTTGTACGGAGAAATGCACCGTTACATTCCCATGATTGCCAAGCAGAATGGCTTTCGCAAAATCGGGGAAGTGGTGGTTGAACACCGTGCCAGAAAATACGGTGTTACCAAATTTGGTCTCGAGCGCTTTATCTTCGGTTTTCTCGACCTGCTTACAATTTCCTTTGTATCAAAGTTTAAAAGAAGGCCTATGCACTTCTTTGGAAGTTTGGGAACCTTATCCTTTTTCCTCGGCTTTGCCATTACCATCTGGCTCATTTACGAGAAACTCTACAACCAACAGCACCACCTTCGGGTGCGGGATGTGGTAGATCAACCACTTTTCTTTTTGTCGCTTGTGGCAATTGTTGTCGGCGTTCAATTATTTTTGGCTGGATTTCTGGGCGAAATCCTTGCCAATCAGGGCCGCAAAGAGGACTACATCATCAACGAGGAAATTTAAGTTCCTCGACATATCGATAAAAACCAGTCTGATTATCCTTCCTGTTTGTGGAGGAACTTACGGGTATAATGTCCTTTTGGTCCTTTTAAAACGATGAAGTAAAGCCCGGTTTTGATGCTAGCAAGTGAGTATTCGAAATGCTCATTGGCAGGTGCTTCAAAAACCTTGTTGCCCAAAATATCAAACATGGTAATGGTTCCGGAATTGTAATCCTCGGAAACTTCTAGGTGTAGTCTCGATTGGCGAATTGACAATACAAAAGGTTCTTTATCAGGGGATATTGTCGGATTCTCCGAGATATTTGTTGTCGATAAAATTGAAATATTTCGATTGTATATTGAATTGGCTGAGGCATTAAGACTGGCCAAAACTAGGGTTGAAAAAATGAGTTTTTGAATATTCATACACAATTGGAATTTTTACAAAAATAAGCATATTATTATATAGGATAAAAAAGGTTTTTACATTCTTTAATACATCCTCTCGAAGTAAAACTCAGTCGAAAAAAAAATCTGATGCCTTTGCTACTTTTTCAAAGGTTTTCTCCCTGAAAAATAGTTGTCCAAACTCCAGCGACCAGCGCCCGCAAGTGTTAGCGCGATGAATGCCACCAAGTAAAGAAGCGAGTGCTCACGGTCTTCAAGTGGATCCCCGGCGTGGGCGCCAAAGGCAGCTACCGCCATGGTAACTGCCGCAATCAAAGCTGAAAAACGCGTTTGAAATCCAATGATAATCATAATTGGCGCCAAAAGCTCGCCGATAACAGCAAGAATCAGAGATAGTTCAGCCCCAAGCCCAAGGAAGTTGTAAAACTTTATGGGCTCGGCTGTCAGCAGTTTTTCAAGTTTGGAAATGCCATGAATCAACATCAAAGCACTCACGCCTATCCTCAACACAGGCATCGCATAAGGTCCAAAATCCCGTTTTGATTTTGACATTCTCAGTTGGTTTTCGATTGAATTATTTTTTACCCAGGTCTTTAAGCAACACTTCTACTGCTTTTTCAATTTGCTGGTCGCGACCAGAAATCATAACATCCGGATCTTGGGCAACTTCCACATCCACTTCGAGCTGCTGGTTCTCAAGATACTTGCCGGATTTATCTACAATGCCAACCTGCGGAATTCCAAAGTAAAGCGACTGATCAATTTGTGGCTCCCACCAAACTGCTGTGGCAGTTCCAGGTACCGGCATTCCAATCAATTTTCCGATGCCAAGTTCCTTGTACACAAATGGAAAGAAATGCGCATCCGAATAATTGCTCTCTCCTACCAGAACTACACTGGGTTTTGTCCACTTTCTCTGAGGATCAAAACCAATTTTCTGGCCTCTTGGCTGCATGTCTACATATTTTTTACCACTTAAGAAAGTAGCCAGGTCATCGTGCAACCAGCCTCCACCATTAAATCGGGTATCCACGATTAAGGCTTCCTTGTTGGCATTTCGGCCCAGCACTTCTTCATAAACCACACGGTAACTGGCATCATCCATGCCACGAACATGCACATATCCCAGGCGACCTCCACTCAACTTTTCAACCTCTGACCTGCGGGCCTCACACCAACGGTGGTACAATAGTTCGCTTTCAAGTCCAGCCGATACCGGCTTCATTACCAATTCTTTATCTGCTCCATTTTCATCCTTGAAAGTAAGAAGAACGCTTTGTCCGGAACGGTTACGAATCAGGCTTTGCCAATCTTCGTTTTCAGGGATTACCTGACCATCAATTTTCTGAAGAATCATTCCAGCTTTCACATTCAATCCGGCCTTATCCAATGGTCCTTTTTTAAGCACTTCGGCCACTTTCAAACCTGGTCCTTCATAAGTCAAATCATATAACAATCCGAGTGATGGAGAACGATCCCCATCCGCCATTAATGCACGGTAACCGGCTCCGGTGTGTGAGGCATTCAACTCACCCAAAAGCTCGCTGAGCATTTCTTCGAAATCATAGTTGTTGCCGATGAATGGAAGGAATTTTTCATATTCCTTTTTGTAGAAATCCCATTTTACTCCTTGAAGATCAGTGCGGTAAAATTTCTTTACAACCTGCCTCCAAGCATGCTCGAACATGTAGGCCCTTTCAGCCGAAGGATTCAATTGCATTTCACCGTTCAGGCTGATGTTGTCGATTTTTCCACTTTCAGCATCCAGTTTCATCATGCGGCCATCAGACCAGAGGAACAAACTTTTGCCTTCTTTATCAAAAACCAGATTGCCTGCCATTCCTGCATCAAGCGGAGCCAGAATTTTGGTGCTTTTCTCTCTGAGGTTGGTCACCCAAAGGTTGTAGCCTTTTTCGAACTTGCAGATATAGTAAAGCTTTTCCCCATCCGGACTCAATACCGCATCGCTCAAAAAAGAGGAGTGCAAAGTCAGCCTAACCTTTCTCTCAGAAATATCGTCCCATTCAATTTTAACTGAAGCCTTTTCTATGCTATCCGATTTTGCCTTAGCAATTTCAGCGGGGGTCTTTTTCTTTTTGTCATCCTTTCCTTTGTCGGCAACTTCCTTGTCTTTCTTTTCTTTTTCCTCCTTTTCCTTCAACAAAGTAAATTCTGCTTTGCTCAATTGAAATCGGTCAAGGGCTTCCCGGGTCGGGAAAATTGCATAAATATCACTTTCTGCACCCCAGCTTCCATGGCTCTTCATTCCATCCCTCCAGGAGTTGAAAATGATCATTTTGCCTCCGGCCATCCAGCGCGGACTGCCTTCATCATATCCACTTTCTGAAATGTTACGAATGGGTCCTTTGCCATCAGCCGATGCCATTCCGACCTCGTCCATCCAGTGATTGGATTGGAGGTAGTTGAATAAAAGCCACTTGCCATCCGGACTCCAGTCAAACCACTGATCGCCATCCGAATACGAATAATTTGTGCCAGCCGGAACAATGGTTCTGGCTGATTTGGTTTGAATGTTGAAAACTTTCAAGGTCGTTCGCTCTTCGTAATATGCCACTTCCTTGCCATCTGGTGAAAAAGTTGACTGAAATTCATCGGCTGCAGTTGCAATAAGTGGTTCCTCTTTCAATACTGTTGCCGCATAAAAATATGGTTCATCCTTGCGGACAATCGAAGTAGTGAAAATATCCCAGTTTCCATTTCTCTCAGCAGAATACATCAGCTTTTTTCCATCCGGAGAAAACGAAACCGAGCGCTCCTGCTGCGCTGTGTTTGTAATTCTTTTTGTGATGCCGCCTTCTACAGAAGTCACAAAAACCTCACCGCGAACAATACAGGCAATCTCTTTGCCATTTGGACTCACCGCCATTTCACTTACACCGCCTCCAACTGGTACATTTTTGTAGGCATTGCTTCTGGCATCGCTGAAAATCCGAATCTGAACTTTCACCGGCTGTGCGCCTTCTTTTACAGTATAAAGTTCCCCATTCCAGGAAAAGCAAAGCAATCTATTGGAAGATGCACTTAGATGCCGAACGGGGTGGTCACTTAAATTTGTAATGGCTTTTGATTGCGCAGGATTGTCGAGGTTCAGCTTGAAAATATTAAAGGAATTTGGCTGCTCAGATAGATAGAAAATGTCCTTTTCCCCGGCAAAAACTGGATTGCGATCTTCCCCTTTAAACGATGTGATTTTCTTGTACTTATTGGAACGGGTGTCAAAAGTCCAGATGTCCCGGGCTATGCTGGAGGTATGGTGCTTTCTGTAATTGTCTTCATATCCTTTCTGATCCTGATACGCGATGATATTCCCTGAAGGAGAATATACCGCAAGTTCAGCAGAGGCTGCAAAAACTTGCTTTGGCTTTCCGCCTTCGGATGGAACAGAATAAACTTCCCCCAAAATTCTAGAGGGAAACTGAACTGAAGTATGTGGATCCTGGCGTGCAGACTGAAAAAGAACAGATTTTCCATCTGGACTAAAACCAGTAGGATAATCTGCGTAAGAAGCCTGGGTAAGTCTGCGCGGTTCACCTCCTGTGGCTGGCATCGTAAAAACATCAAAATTCCCGTATCGGTCGGAAGCGAAAGCAATGCTTTTCCCATCCGGACTCCAGACAGGCATTGTTTCATGGGCCTCATGGGTTGTGAGCGCGGTTGCATCACCGCCTGAAGAAGCAACCCGGTATAAATCGCCCTTGTAGGCAAAAACTATTTGCGCACCATCTGGAGAAATAACAGGATAACGCAACCAAAGGGGCTGGGAAAATGCTTCGACATTCAATCCAAAACCGGCTGCGGCCAATGCAATAAGTCTTAAGTTCATGATGTTTAAAATTGGTTTGCAAACTAAGACCTTCGAGCATAAAGGCCTTGTGATTTTTTCAGGATTGGCAATTTCAACGGATAACCGGACTAAGGTAGCGCTGATTCGATTTTAAGGAGTTTGTTTTTTTTTTGTGGGCGTGTCCACGCCTCTGGCGTGGTCAGGCTCTTCGCCCCGGCAATGCGGGGCTACGATCCTTCACGCATTAGATTCAGCGAATAGAGAAAAAGCCATGGTGGCCTGAGGCAATCTGATTTCTCTCATGAATTTTCCTTGTCCCTTCTAACTTTGCCGCCATGTTATTCAATTCGGCAGAATACCTTTTTCTATTTCTGCCCTTCTGCCTTTTGCTTCATTATTTCCTGAGGGGAAACACCCTGCGCATGGCAGGTCTGGTGATTCTCAGTGCCTGGTTTTATATGGCGGCATTTCCAGTGTATATTTTCATACTGCTGGGCCTTATTGCAGTGGATTATGTGGCAGCAATTTGGATGGACAAATCCGAAGGTCTCAAAAGAAAACTCTGGCTTTGGTTTTGCCTGCTAAGCAACATTCTGCTTCTGGCATCATTCAAATACTGGAATTTCATGGCAGGAAATATCAACATTCTGGGCTGTAATCTTCCACTGCACGATTGGGCCTTACCGGTTGGACTTTCTTTCCACACTTTTCAAAGCATGAGCTATGCCATTGAAGTCTATAGAAAGGCCTGGCCCGCTGAAAAAAATCTTCTGCGGTACAGTCTTTACATTCTGTTTTTTCCTCAAATGGTGGCAGGTCCAATCGAAAGACCTCAAAACATTTTGCCACAATTCCTTCATTTTAAAGGATTTAGTCTGGAAGATTTCAGAGAAGGACTTTTCCAGCTGGCAAGAGGACTATTCATGAAAGCCGCGGTGGCAGACCGACTTTCGCTTTTTGTGAACCCCATTTTTGAACATCCAGAACAAGCAAGTTCGACACAATCTGTTCTGGCAATTTTATTTTTCACCATTCAGATTTATGCTGATTTTTCAGGCTACAGCAACATGGCACTCGGTTCTGCCCGAATGCTGGGCATTCGATTGATGGTCAATTTTCAGCAGCCCTATCTGGCATCCAGCTTATCCGATTTTTGGCGCAGATGGCATATTTCATTAAGCACCTGGTTTCGTGATTATCTCTACATTCCACTTGGTGGAAACCGGAATGGTGCAATAGCGGCTTCTGGAAATCTGCTGATTGTTTTTCTGGTAAGCGGCCTCTGGCATGGCGCTGGCTGGAATTTTCTGCTTTGGGGCTTGCTCCATGGGCTTGGCCTTGTGATTGAAAATCTTCTTGGCAAAAAGGCAAAAGAGTTTGGTCCACATTGGTTCAAACTTATTCGCACCCAAATTTGGGTAATGCTTTGCTGGGTATTTTTCAGGGCCACCTCAATGGACAATGCCTTGGCTGTTTTTAAAGGTGCTTTGGGATTTGGCAGCGGCACCCTTTCACCAGAATTCTATCTAGCAGAAATAGCATATGGATTGGCACTTTTAATTCTGATTCCAATTTCAGAAAGCCTGAAATTCCAGGAAAATTGCTTTCGGAAGTTTCCATGGATTAGCGTCATTGGCTTGTTGGTTTTCTCTTATTTCCTAGGAAATTTCAAAGCTTCATCTTTTTTATATTTTCAATTCTGATGCGGCTTTTACACTTTTCATTGCTGCTTATTTTCCTTTTTGCCTATGGACTCGTGAAAATTCCAGGGGCAATCCAAATTTTGCGCAACCACTCTAATTGGAGAATTCGGCCTTTCTGGCCTGACCTTTACAAATACGGTGACCTTTACAGATTCAGTTTTTTAAAAGAATACAAGGAAAGTTCTCCCCATTGTTTGCCTCCAACGGCCAAGCCGGAAACCCGAACCGACCTGTTTGTGCTTGGAGATAGTTTCGCTGCACCATTCGGCAAACTCAATTTTCCCGGTGTCAGAAACTTCAGCTTTGTAAACTGGAACCAATTCGACGGCTTTAAAGTCAAATTGAAGACAGACAGCAGCGTTCGAAATGTCTTGATTATTGAAAGCTCCGAAAAGCACATTCTGCTTCGGTTTTCACAAGGACAGGTCAAACGATTTATGCCGCTTCTTTCAGATACGGGAAAACCTGGCTTTCATCTCACTGAAAAAGAAACTGGATTTACTGGAACCCTTGAAAAATATGCTGGTCGTCCCGCAGTTGCCGACCAAAACCTGAACATCCTATTATTTTCAAATGAAGCCGTTTTACGGATAAAGGAAACCAAGGCAGATTTCAACCGCAGTGTATTTGGACGAATTGCCGCTGAGGTGGAAGAATATCCGGCAAAAAATATGCTGCTCCAACGCATGACAACTGACCTTGATTACTTGTATATGAGCAGTTTCAGACCCATTTCTTCAAGCAGAGAAAATGAAACATTCGATGTGATGAAACGCCTCCAAGCGTATTTTCGAAAGGCTGGAATTGATACCGTAATTTTTGCCTGCATACCCAATCCTGTTTCGGCCATTGCAGCAAATTACAGAGGAAGAACCTACAACCAGCTTATTCCCAGACTTGAAACCCAAATGAAAGCGAGCAAAACCGGTTTTGTTTCCGTTTTCAGCGAATTTTCGAAATTGAAAGAAAAGGTTTATCGCCGAGGTGATACCCACTGGAATGATAAGGGCGAAGCCATTTGGCAGAAAAAGGCCAATGTTGCTTTAACCGGTTGTTTGGGGGAAATCCCGAATCAGTAAAAAAGGGCCTTTTAAATTGTTGTCGGTGCCTTGCCAACAACAATTTAATCCATCAAAGCTTTCTGATTTTGATGTTCCGGAACCACACCCTGTCACCATGGTCCTGCAAGGCGATATGGCCTTTTTTGATCCGGCCATAAAAAGGCATGTCTTTAAACTTACTTTTCTTCACCGATTCTTCCCATTCAGGGCTATCGAGCACAAAATCTGCGGTTGCCTTTCCATTTAGCGTGTAAGTAACATGCCGATGTTTTACACGAATTACCGCTGTGTTCCATTCCCCTGGCTTTTTGTCAAGTGGATTTTGTGCTGTTGACAAATCATAATTTGCGCCTGCACGGTGGCTTGGGTATTTGCCATCAGGGTGACCGTCATCATCAAGTATTTGCATTTCAGAGCCAGTTCTCCAAACTGCATCAAATTTTGGGTCTTCCGAAACTCCGAAGAAAATTCCGGAATTGCCCTTTTCTGCAATTTTCCAATCAATGGTAAACTCAAAATCAATCCAGCTGCTATCGGTCACAATATCACCTCCCCCACTCTCTGCCAAACTCAGGGTGCCATCTTCGATGACCCATTTCGGACTTATACTGCCGGTTTTACGGAAGTTATGCCAGCCATTGTTGGTTTTTCCATCAAATAAAAGCTGCCAGCCTTGCTTGATTTCAAGTTTAGAAATGGTATTATGGGCACCATCGCCCTGCAGAAGAATTGGGATTAATAGAATAGAAATCATTTTGTTAGAAGGTTTTTAAATTCAGATTCCAAGGATTCTTTTATTGATAGAAACTTGATCGAGTTGATTGCCTCCGGCGAAATCATCGAAGGCTTTTTCACTGGCCGGAATAATGTGTTTACAAACAAATTCTGCGCCTTCCCTGGCACCAGTTTGGGAATCTTTCAGGGTACATTCCCATTCCACAACAGCCCAGCCATCAAAATCGTATTGGGCCAGCAGCGAAAATATCCTCCTAAAGTCCACCTGCCCATCTCCCAAACTTCTAAATCTACCTGGCCTTTCAATCCAGGGAGAATAGCTGCCATAAACACCCGCCTTACCCGATGACCTGAATTCCGCATCTTTCACATGAAACATGCGAATGCGCTGGTGGTAGATGGAAATAAATTCAAGGTAATCCATGCATTGAAGAACCATGTGTGAAGGGTCATACAAAATATTGGCGCGTGGATGCTGATTAACGGCGTCGAGGAATCTCTCGAAACTAACTCCATCATGCAAGTCTTCGCCCGGATGAAGTTCAAAGCAAATGTCAATTCCATAAGAATCTGCGAAATCCAGAATTGGCTTCCACCTTTTTCCAAGTTCCTCAAATCCTTGCTGCACAAGACCTTCCGGCCGTTGAGGCCATGGATAAACGAACGGCCAAAGCAATGCACCAGAAAATGCAGCAATACGGTCTAATCCAAGATTGGCCGATGCTTTAATTGTGTTTTCTAACTGCTTTTTCGCCCATGCTGTTCTTGCTGAAGAATTTCCATGCAATTCCGCTGGCGCAAATCCATCAAAAAGCTGGTCATAAGCTGGGTTTACAGCCACCAACTGACCCTGAAGATGCGCTGAAAGCTCAGTGATTTCAAGCCCAATTTCCTTGACAATACCTAAAATTTCTGCGGCATAGTCTTTATTGCTTGCGAGTTTTTCCAAGTCAAAACACCGCTGGTCCCAACCCGGCAACTGAACTCCTTTATAACCGGCATTCTTCATCCATGAACAAGCAGAACCCAGAGAATGGAACTGTGGATTATCATCCATAAACTGAGCCAGAAAAATTGCAGGGCCTTTGATGGTTTTCATTTGATGTTTTTGGCTGAAATCGATCAGTGCAATATTACAAAGGCATATCGTTTTTTCAATTTTGCTATCGACTGGTGAATTTCAAATAAGAAACTGAATCTCTGCTTCAAAATCTTAAAGTGGATTTTCTTTGCGCAGTTTGAAGGAAAAAACTTTATTCGCCCTATGCAATTGAAAACTTACCTTTTTTCACCAACCGGAAAATGAAAGAACATTCAGGAACAATACAAACCAATCAATCTGAAAATCAGAAGCTGGTGGTTATGGCAGTTTACTCCTACATCATGTTTGTTGGATGCTACCTGCTTTACAACATTGCCTACATGACAATTACTGCATGTGTGGCCGCCACTTTTCAAATTCCTACTGAAATCCACTATTGGAAAACCATTTTCAATATTCCGCTTTGGTGGTGGAACCAGCCAAATGTGATTTTTACATTCTCCTCTGGGCCAATATCATGTGCCGTCATGGGCACCATATGCCTTAGACTCTTCTTTTATTTCAGGAAAACCAAAAACTGGCTGAGGCTGTTTTTTCTATGGGGTTATCACCATGGTTTCAATTTGTTTTTTGGTGCTTATGTGGCCGGGGTGATTTCAAGGTCTGGTTTCCGGAATGCTTCCAACTGGGCGGCAATTCCTACAGAGATTGAATACTTCATAGCGATTGGTGCCCTGATTTGCATGTTTTTGGTGGGTTTCCTGTCTGTTAAGTTTTTTCTTCAGATGGCCGTTTCACAATCCTTGCTGGTAAACCATAAACGCAATCGTTTTATTACCGCGGTTGTATTTTTTCCTTGGTTTTTTGGAGCAGGAAGCATCATTTTATTGAAGTCGCCAAACATCACGTACAACGAAGCCCTGATCTTCTTAATGATGTTTACTTCAGTGGTTCCTGTTTATATCGCACAGCGCTTTTTTTATGAGGTTTCGATTCTCCGTTTTGATAAGGCAGTGAAAATTAACTGGAGCTGGGTAATCATTCTGGCTGCTTCAATGTTCATTTTTAGGTATGTTTTAGACGATGGTATCCTCATTCAGTTCTTTCCAGAAGTAAAGATCCAATGGCTTAACCATTGAAAATCGACTTAAATTGACAAGCCTTCTGAGGCCGTAATGCGGCCAATTTTTTGTAAGTTTGGGGCCAGATAAATTAAATTCACCATAACACAACCGTGGCAGAAAATAAGGACAATTACTCAGCAGACAATATTCAGGTACTGGAAGGACTCGAAGCAGTACGCAAGAGACCGGCGATGTACATCGGAGACATCGGTTTTAAAGGTCTCCACCACCTGATCTGGGAAGTAGTAGACAATTCAATTGATGAAGCACTTGCCGGATATTGCACGGATATCACGGTTACGATCAACAAAAACAATTCCGTTACCGTTACAGACAACGGTCGAGGCATTCCAACCGGGATGCATACAAAGGAAGGCCGTTCCGCTCTTGAGGTAGTTATGACTGTTCTCCACGCAGGTGGAAAGTTTGATAAGGATACTTACAAGGTTTCGGGAGGACTTCACGGTGTCGGGGTATCTTGTGTAAATGCGCTAAGTTCCCACCTGGAAGTTACAGTTGAAAGAGAAGGTAAAATTTTCAAACAGGAATACAGCAAGGGCGCTCCGCTTTACCCAGTCAAAGTGGTTGGTGAAAGCGACAGAACAGGAACTACGGTCGTGTTTCTACCCGATGATTCCATTTTTACTGTAAGCGAATTCAAATATGAAACCGTAGCCAACAGGATGCGGGAACTTTCCTACCTGAATAGGGGTATTCGCATCAAGCTCACAGATGTAAGAGAAACAGAAGACGATCAGATTAAGGAAGAAGATTTTTATTCAGAAGGCGGACTGAAGGAATTCGTTTCGTATTTGGATTCGACCAGAGAACAACTTCTTCCGGAGCCTGTCTATATGGAAGGTGATAAAGGAGGCATTCCTGTTGAAGTCGCAATGACTTACAACAACAGCTACAATGAGAATGTCTTTTCGTATGTAAACAACATCAACACAATCGAAGGCGGAACCCACGTTTCCGGTTTCCGCAGGGCCCTTACCCGTACTTTGAAAAATTATGCCGACAAGTCCGGCATTTTAGAAAAAGAAAAGATTGAGATTTCCGGTGACGATTTCCGTGAAGGATTGACAGCCGTAATTTCAGTGAAGGTTCAGGAGCCGCAATTTGAAGGCCAAACCAAAACCAAGCTCGGAAATAGTGATGTGATGGGTGCGGTTGAAACCTGCGTTGCAGACATTCTTTCCACCTATTTAGAAGAGCATCCAAAAGAAGCCAGAACCATTGTCTCAAAAGTTATCCTCGCTGCCAAAGCAAGAATTGCTGCCCGAAAAGCAAGGGAAATGGTGCAGCGTAAAAATGTACTTTCGGGTTCTGGACTTCCCGGAAAACTGGCTGACTGCTCCGACAATGATCCAGAAGCATGTGAAATTTATCTTGTAGAAGGAGATTCTGCAGGTGGATCTGCAAAACAAGGCAGGAACCGGGCATTTCAGGCAATTCTTCCACTCAGGGGTAAAATTCTGAATGTTGAGAAAGCGCAGGAACACAGGATTTACGACAACGAAGAAATTCGGAACATCATCACTGCCTTGGGCGTAACCTTCGGAACACCTGAAGATGAAAAAGCCCTTAACATGGTAAAGCTTCGTTACCATAAAGTAATCATCATGACCGATGCTGATGTGGATGGAAGTCACATCCGAACACTCATTCTCACCTTCTTCTTCCGCTACATGCGCGATTTGATTGACAGTGGATATGTGTACATCGCTCAACCGCCTTTATACCTTGTAAAAAAAGGTAAGGAAGAACGCTACTGCTGGACAGAAGAGCAGCGTGAAAGGGCCGTAAAAGAAATTGCAAAAGAAGGTAAAGAGGATTCTGTAAACATCCAGCGTTATAAAGGTCTTGGAGAAATGAACCCAGAACAGCTTTGGGAAACGACCATGAATCCTGAGAACCGTACTCTAAAGCGTGTAAGTGTGGAATCTGCAGTTGAAGCAGATCACCTCTTCTCAATGCTCATGGGTGATGAGGTTGCGCCTCGCAGAGATTTTATTGAGCGCAATGCGCGCTATGCAAGGATCGACATCTAATGACCGGCAGACTGCTGAAACCAGCCCTGATTCGAATTCTGGCATTGTCTCTGATACTTGTCGGATTTTTTAATATGATTTCAAGCCAATCGTGGGCTTCCCCTTATGCGGGTTTGGCAATAAGCTATTTCCTTCCTGGCATTATCTCAGTTTTCCTGATTTCATTTTTTCTGACGGAATGGTTCTTGAAAGTGATTGATCAGCCACCGCTCATGATTTTTATTTTAGGGATGGTGGTGAAAATGCTGGCAGCCCTGAGTCTTCTGTTAGTGTACCTTGTAAAGAAAATCGGACCCGATAATGAGGGGGCAATTTTATTCATTTGTCTATATCTGATTTTTGAATTTCAGGAAATAAGAAGGTTTGTCTCTATATTGCGCCCCAATTCGGAGAATATCAAGTGAGAATGACGAGCAACTCTTTGGGAATCAAATTTTTAAGTATAGTACTTGCAATCAGCCTTTCAATGGGTTTTGAGGTAAAAGCCTCCGACTCAGCACATGAAGGGGATGAAAAGTTTGACATTTCTACCATGATTTTTCACCATATTGGTGATTCGCATGAATGGCATTTCGCAACTTTTGGAGAAACCCATATTGGTTTAAATCTTCCAGTAATTCTTTATTCATCTGATAGAGGAATCGAGACTTTCTCTTTTTCTCAACTAAAATCTCATGATCCCCACCATCCGCTTGTATTCCAGGGTTACACCACCAATCACCACGGCAAAATAATTTCTGCGGAACCAGGTCGTGAAATTTTTGCCTTCATGAAAGATCCGCATGCTGCACATCAGGAAGGAGCTGTTCAGGTTTACAATATTTCGATTACCAAAAACATCGCTTCAATGCTTCTCAGTGTCGCGATTTTATTTTTGATTTTCATTCCGGTTGCCTCCGGATACAAAAAGCGTCAAGGCGCAGCACCAAAAGGTATCCAGTCCTTTTTTGAGCCAATTGTTGTTTTTATCCGTGATGAAATCGCTGTTCCGAACATTGGCAAGAAATCAGACAAATTCATGCCTTTCCTTTTAACAGTATTCTTTTTCATCTGGTTCAACAATCTTTTGGGCCTCATTCCAGGAGGAGCCAACTTGACTGGAAATATTGCTGTCACTTTTAGTCTTGCTTTTTTTACGCTAATCATTACAATTTTCTCAGGAAACAAAGATTATTGGATGCACATCCTTTGGACACCAGGAATTCCAATGTGGCTTCGTCCGATAATGCTGCCAGTTGAATTGGTAGGTATTTTATCGAAGCCATTTTCCCTGATGGTTCGATTGTTTGCCAACATCACTGCGGGGCACGTAATCATTCTTTCCCTTCTTGGATTGACATTTATTTTCAAGAGTGCAGCGGTTGGAGTTGCTGCTACATTGTTTTCGACAGTAATGAGCCTTCTGGAGTTGTTCGTAGCGCTGCTTCAGGCTTATGTATTTACACTTCTCTCTGCCATGTATTTTGGCCAGGCAACGGCAGAGCACGAACATGACCATGCCGACGGCCATCATTAATTTAGTCACCATTTTCTTTATTTATATACCATGCTTAATTCAGTTTTCGCTCTGTTAATGGAAGTTGCCCGTTTTGATATTATGGGTGCAGGTATCGGTGCTGGTCTTGTCACATTGGGTGCAGGTCTTGGTATCGGTAAAATCGGTGGTTCTGCTGTAGAAGGCATTGCCCGTCAGCCAGAAGCTTCCGGCAAAATCCAGGGTGCCATGATCGTGGCAGCGGCACTTATCGAGGGGGTAGCCCTCTTTGCAGCCGTTATTTGCTTCCTTATCATGAACAAGTAAAAAAAAATGCCCCGGACTTTGTGCCGGGGCTATTTTAAGAAATCAAAGCAATGGAATTAGTTACCCCCGATTTTGGATTACTCTTCTGGCAGGTTTTAACCTTCCTCACCGTATTATTTGTGCTTTCCAAATTTGCATGGAAGCCAATAATGAGTGGCTTGAAAGAAAGAGAAGAAAGTATTGAGAATGCACTATCTGAAGCCAGAAAGGCAAAAGATGAGATGGCTGGACTTAAAGCTGACAATGAAAAGCTTTTGGCTGAGGCTCGGAAGGA
>CANETC010000065.1 GCA_947441055.1 Cytophagaceae bacterium
GGCAATGTAAATACTGCCGTCAACCATTAATTTCACATCACTTACCACTGCATCTGGTCCATTGGCAATATTGGCATTGAATGCAAGGTCTACACTACCATTTGAGTTGAGCCTTACAATTCTTTTCGTCGGAACCGTATTACAATCTGTAAAGGAGCCAACAACTATTATTTTTCCATCAGGTTGAATTGCCGCTTTTAAGGGAACGCCACCACCAAATGAAGCATTAAATGAATGATCCACTGGTGCGGCCGGACCAGGGCTTGTTCCAAAAAGTCTTACTGCATTTTTTCGGACCTTGCCATTGTAACGGGTAAAATTTCCAAACAGAATAATTTTAGAATCTGTCTGGGTAACAATCGAATTGATAGAACCATTCGGGCCATCTCCATACCCATTGCCTGTATCAAGCGGGTTAAAATTGATATCAGGTATCAGCTGGGAAAATCCAGGTACCGATATGAAAATAAATACGGCAAAAGAGAGGAAAACAAAGCACCTCTTAAAGTGTAATTGCTTTTCCATAGGCAATTGGGCTTATTGGATGAACGATTTACAGTTGAATAATTCAATTGGGTATTCTGGATTACAATGTATAAAACCTATTTTGAAAATCCAGCAATTTTATTTGAAAATTTATTGAGTTCATCGTCCCCAAAGTCCAGGTGGGTGACCATCCTCACCGCGTTTGGACCAAAAGTGGCACAGCCAATTCCAAGTTTTGCTGCAGCAGATACCCATTCAGAGGAGTTTCCCCATGAGGGATCCACATGGAAGATTACGATATTCGTTTCAACCGGCATTATTTTAGAAACTTCGGTCCTGCTTTGGAGAATAGATGCAATGGTTGCGGCTCTTTCATGGTCATCTTCAAGTCTAGCCATATGGTTTTTTAAGGCAAAAAGTCCGGCTGCTGCCATGTATCCAGACTGCCTCCAGCCGCCGCCCCAACGCTTTCTTACTCTGGTTGCCTGATGGATAAGGTCCTTATTTCCCAACAAAACAGAACCCATTGGAGCACCAAGTCCTTTTGAAAGGCAAATTGAGATTGAGTCAAATAGCTTTCCGAATGTTTCTGGTTTTTCATTCTGAAAGACCATAGCGTTAAAGAGTCTTGCTCCATCGAGGTGCAAGGTCAATTTTCGATTGGTACAAAGCGTTTTGATTTTTTCTATTTCAGCCACTTCATAGCAACTGCCACCACCCTTATTAACGGTGTTTTCTAATGATACAATTTTGCTTGCCGGAAAATGGGGATTATCTTCCTTAATAACTGATTTGACCTGATCTGCACTAATTCTGCCACGATCGCCATGCAGCACTTGAACCGCAACTCCAGAATTGGAAGCTATACCTCCGCCTTCATACAAGTGCACATGCGACAAAGCATCACAAATTAGTTCGTCACCTGGCCTCGTCCAACAAGAAATGGCAATTTGGTTTGCCATGGTGCCCGAAGTACAAAAGAGAGCCGCCTCGTATCCAAATAGTCTGGCACAATGATTTTGTAATTGATTTGTAGTTTCATCTTCTCCAAAAACATCATCTCCAACTTTGGCCTCCATAATGGCTTCCATCATGGCTGGAGTGGGCTTTGTAAAAGTGTCGGAACGAAGTTCAATTTCTGGTGCCATCTTTGTTTGCTTTGGCACAAAGAAAGTCAGATTCCGACTTTGATGGAATTGATTAAAGGAATTTCTCCATTATAAGATCGGCAAATTCCCGAACGACTCCTTCTCCACCTTTTTTTTCCAAAATTAAAATACCTGGAATTTCTTTCACCTTTTTTACTGCATCTGCCGGACATGCAGCAAGACCAACCACCTGAAGCAACTCAATGCAGTTTACATCATCTCCAATATAAGCTGTTTCTGTAATTGAAATACCCTCTTTGCTACAAATTTCCATTGCTGCATTCACTTTGGGGTATGCACCCTGAACAAGGTGGTCTACTTTTAATTTGGCCGCCCTACGCTCAACAAGTTTGGTATTTTCGGTGGTAATGATTCCTGTTTTTATGCCGGCTTCCCGGAGCAATTTCAGACCCATCCCATCACGGGTGTTGAATTTTTTTAGTTCATCTCCGGCTTCGGTGTAATACATTCCGGCGTCGGTAAGGACACCGTCTACATCGGTGAGAAAGAGCTTAATTTTCATACGTATCGAAAATACTTTAATCTGTTTGCTTGTGATAAAATCAAGCAGCCATCATGCGCTTTGAAAATTTCGATTTGTTGATTCGCGCTTCAGCAAATGCCTTGTCCACTGTGAGGTTGAACGCATCTGCCTGAGTCGGAATATCAAACATTGAGTCGGTGAGAATTGTCTCACAAATAGATCGTAATCCCCTTGCGCCCAATTGAAATTCAATTGCCTTTTCAACTATAAAATCAAGACCCGATTCTGTAAATTCAAGTTCAACACCTTCCATTTTAAAGAGCTTTTGATATTGCTTTACCAAAGCATTACGCGGTTCAGTAAGGATCCGCTTTAAGGCCTCCGCATCAAGCGGATTGAGGTATGAAATAACTGGCAGGCGACCTATCAATTCAGGAATAAGTCCGAATGAGCGAAGATCCGTGGAAGTGATAAAGGAGAGAAGTTCATCTTTCTGAACTTCTTCTTCAGGATTACCTGCGTTAGAAAACCCAATAGGCCTTGCATTTAAGCGGTTGGCAATCATTCTGGAAATGCCATCAAAAGCGCCTCCACAGATAAATAGAATATTCTCTGTATTGATTGAAACCATTTTCTGTTCTGGATGCTTACGGCCACCTTGAGGCGGAACATTTACTATTGATCCTTCAAGCAACTTTAGCAAAGCCTGTTGCACACCTTCACCACTTACATCCCGGGTGATGGAAGCATTATCTCCCTTTCGGGCAATTTTATCAATTTCATCAATATAAACGATGCCACGCTCTGCAGCCTTGGCATCATAATTGGCAGATTGAAGTAGTCTTGTAAGAATGGTTTCCACATCTTCACCCACATAACCCGCTTCTGTAATCACTGTGGCATCCGCGATGCAAAATGGGACATTCAATTTTTTAGCCAAAGTTCTGGCTAGATACGTTTTACCAGTACCTGTTTCTCCGACCATAATGATGTTGGATTTTTCAATCTGAACATCATCATCCTTACCTTTTCCTTGCTCCAGACGCTTATAATGGTTGTAAACGGCTACAGAAAGCACTTTTTTGGCTTCATCCTGACCAATTACAAACTCATCCAAAAACTTCTTCATTTCAGCAGGTCGGATAAGATTGAATCCACCAGGCTGGCTTGATAAATTGGTTTTCTCTTGAGAGCGGATTTCCTCGTCGAGAATTTCATTTGCTTTCTCAATACAGAAATTACAAATATGAACCTCAGGTCCGGAAACCATCAGTATTACATCTTTCTTGCTGCGTCCACAAAAGGAGCAGTGAATATTTTTAGCCAATTCTTTACAGTAGGATAGGGGAAATAAAAAAGGCCCGGTAGTAAATGCTGCCGGGCCAAAAAAACTTAAGCCTTTGAAAGTACCTCATCAATGAGGCCGTATTCTTTGGCTTCTGAAGCGCGGAACCATTTGTCACGCTCAGAATCAATTTCAATTTGCTCGACTGTTTGGCCTGTGTGGCTTGCAAGAATTTCATAAAGTTCTCCACGAAGCTTTACAATTTCTTTTGCTGTAATCTCGATATCAGTTGATTTTCCTTGAGCACCGCCAGAAGGCTGGTGAATCATTACCCGAGCGTGGGGGAGAGCTGTTCTTTTACCTTTGGCACCACCTGCCAAGAGCACCGCGCCCATAGAAGCTGCAAGTGAAGTACAAATGGTTGCAACTTCTGGACGGATAAATTGCATTGTATCATAGATACCCATTCCAGCATATACAGATCCGCCCGGAGAATTGATGTACATCATAATGTCTTTCTTAGGGTCTGAAGACTCGAGAAACAACATTTGAGCAATTACAATATTGGCAATCTGATCATCTACAGGAGTTCCAAAGAAGATAATTCTGTCCATGATTAACCGAGAAAAAACATCAATCTGGGCAAATCGAACCGGCCTTTCTTCAATAATATATTGCGTGGTATTTTCTACCATTGGCCTTGCCATATCACCGATATGGTTGGAATAATCGTCAAAAGTGTGACCGCTGATGCCTTGATGATGCACCGCATATTTTCTGAATTCGTTATGAAGGTTCATGGCTTGATGATTAGATTCTAAAACACTAATTCAATTCTTCTACCAACTGGTTGAATTTTTCGATAGTTACCGAATTTCTGACAACATTTCCTTTTTCCAGGATTAAACCTGCAATCTTGACTGTAAGAGACTTCTCTGCCATTCGGTCACGATTGTTTTTTTCTTTGTCCTGAAGATAGTTTACCACATACTTTTCCATAAATTCTTCACCCAGATTTCCATATCCCATATGTTGAAAATCGGCTGCTACCTGTTTCCGGGCAGAATTGAGAATATCTTCTTCGGAAATAACCAGGTTGTTGTCCTCAGCAACCCTGCTTTTAATCAGGCTAAGCTTCATGGATTTAATGTAACGCGGGATAAAATCGTCACGCTCGGTATCCGTCATTTTACCTTCACTTCTGCGGGTAATCACCTCGGTAATAACATCGTCAGCCAAAACAACCGGACAATTTTCCATCAGATATTTCTCCACTGCCATTTCAAAATAGGCATTGGATTCACCTTCATAAGTATTCATGAACATTTCACGAATCTTATCCTTGAACTGATCTTCATTTTCTGCATTCCCCTGACCAACTGCCTTGTCGAAAAACTCAGTATCCAAAGTTGCAGGTTCCGTGGTGCTTACATTGGTTATTTCCAAAGTAAACATGCCAGAAAAGTGTCTGTCCTTTTCGCGGTAAGTATTGGTGACATACTTTATTTCATCCTTTTCGAATGCTTCTTCGATTGGAAACTCGATTGTTTCGCCTACTGATTTTCCAAGAAACTGGCTGTGATACCCATCGCGAATGCGGCCAAATGGAAACGCAGCTTCAGTTTCAAAACTTCCATCGGCTGCCTTTAGATTACCTTTTATAAGGTCACCTTCATTAATTTTCTCAGAATCCACCATTTTTCCGAAGCGCTTTCTAAGATCGGCAATAAATTCATCCATCCGGGCACCTTCTACTTCAATTTCCGGAAAACCAATTTGAATGGATGTCAATGCTGGAATTGTGATTTCTGGTCGGATTGCCATACGAAAAGCAAACTTAAGGTTGTTTTCATCCATCGTCTCTCCAACCACATTTTCTTCCGAAATAAGGTCCCCAAGAATGTCAATGCCATTGTCGCGTAGATACTTATCTACAGACTTATTAAGTACATTGCTGATGGCATCACTGCGAAGTGCTTGTCCATACATTTTTTCAACCAAGGCAGGTGGAACTTTACCTGGACGAAAGCCTTTCATCTGAGCCCGCTTTGAATAATCCTTGATTTTTGATTGATAATCGGCTTGATAATCTGCCGATGCCATTGACACAGTTAGAAGTGCCGATGAATTTTCTTTCTTTTCGAAATGGATTTCCACTTGTTATTGATTCTGTAAATGGCTGATAAAATTAAAACAAAGATGCCCCATCATAAATGGGGCACCTTTCGTCGTGGTGCGGATGAAGGGACTCGAACCCCCATACCTCGCGGCGCTAGATCCTAAGTCTAGTGCGTCTACCAATTTCGCCACATCCGCTAACGGAGGGCAAAAGTAAACAAAGCCATCCGGAAAAAAAATCTATCTGAAAATTCTTATGAAATCTTTGCTGATTTAAGTTTGATGATGCCTACAAGGTCAAGCATTCTGATTACAGGATAGGTAGGATCGAATTCAAACCATTTCACACCAAAGTTTACACGATTAGGCAATTTGTGGTGGTTATTCTGGTATAATTCCCCCATCATGAGGAAATCCATTGCCAAAGAATTGCGGCTTTTATCGTTGTTATCAAAATTCTGATAGCCATACATGTGTCCACTCCAGTTTACGATTGCTCCATGCACAGGACCCATTAAAAAGTGAATCGGCAGGAGCAAATACAAGTACCACATGTCTGCCGGAACAAAAAATATGTAGAAAAGTACATAAGAAGTTCCCCAAAAAAGACGGCTTATCCAGCTATCTCCCATATTTTCGATCAATTTCCAATCTGGCAAATTTCCAGTGAAGCGCTTGTCTGCTTCTTCCCTGTAATTAAGGATGTTGTTATAGATGTCCTTTGTCTTCCACATCATAGTGAAAACATTAGAGGCATGGTGTGGAGTATGCGGATCTTTTTCCGTGTCAGAATACGCGTGGTGCATGCGATGAAGTACTGCATAAGCCCTTGGACTCAAGTACGAAGAACCTTGGGTTACATAGGTGAAAGCAAAAAAGAATTTTTCCCAAAACTTATTCATCGCAAACATTCCATGTGCTGCATACCGGTGCAGAAAAAAAGTTTGAGAGAATAATGACAGGTACCAGTGAAGTACGAAGACGAGAATGATGATAGTCACGTTGTTTTTGTTTTTTTTGTTTTGGTTAGATTAAAACCTGCTGAAGCCATTTCGAGCAAAAGCAGGCCAAAAATGCGGGAGTGGTTTTATTTTTCCTAATTTGGTGTGAGGATAAAATTATTAGCCACTTCTTAGTATTAAAACTTGAGCGCGTTAAAAAGGTTTTAAGAAAGTTAAATTGAATCATTCAATTTAAACCCAGGTAGAAAAATCTGTGCTTTTGTTTTTTGACCAAATCGATAAATCCGTTATTTTTGCGACAATGTTGCAAGAAGAAGTTTTGGCGTCCACTGCCCCACAAAAAACTCAAAAAGATCAAAATGCTTCTTTTGAAGATACCAACGCGGTTTCTGAAAATGGTTCAGAAAGCAAAGGTTCGGACTTTTTGGGGCTGAGTGGTAGTTTCCTTTGCCTTATTCACTGCCTTGCCCCGCAGTTAATTTCTCTTGGTTTACTGGGAGTCGGTGTCGGTAATTTTTTTTCCGGCGAAATCTGGGCCCTGGTATTTTGGTTTACCTGTCTTTTTGCTGTAAGGGTATCAGCCCGCAATTCAGTATATCCGGCCATTTCAGCCTTGCTTTGGATTTCTCTTGGTGTTTTTACGCTTGGACTTGGCATCGAAAATTTTGCAGGTCTGGGAAAGGAAATTTCCTACACCGGAAGTGGCTTATTAATTATCGCCCATTTGCTTAACCTGCGTCTGCAGGAAAAATGGAGACAGGCCATTACTTGCCAAAAATAGTTCAGCTTAATTCCTTATTCTCTTCTCATTTGCTTTTGGAACTCTGACAGCTCCGGTTTATCAGTGTAAATAGCCAGGAGTCATTACACTTTTGCCCTGAAGCTATTGACTGCATCAGTAGCCACACAAAGTCTGATTCAAAACAAAGGCCTGCCTATTTAGCAATGCGAGTCATTGCCTATTTGAAACAAAAAAACCAATATTTTTGGCTTTTACCAAAAATTACAGCAATTTTGAATTCCAATATTTTTGGTAATATACATTGTACATCAACTGTCATACGCATTTCAGCTTTAATTACGGGGTTTTCTCTCCGGAGGATTTGGTTACGGCCGCCGTGGCGCGGGGTGTAAGCCGGCTTGCACTTACGGATATTAACAATACATCCGGCATTTTTGATTTTGTGGTTTTTTGCCAGAAGGCGCATATTCAACCGGTGGCAGGCATTGAATTTCGGAATGGATTTCAGCTTTGCTACATAGGCGTAGCTGAGAGTCCAGCGGGCTTTGAAGGCCTGAATCGTTTTCTTACCGGGCACCTGAAAGAGTCGCGCCCCTTTCCGGATGAAGCACCAGAAATCCCTGAAATACAATGGATTTACCCATTAATAAATTTACCCAAACGCGCACCTCTGGCAGGGGAGTGGCTGGGCGTTCGATATACTGAATTAAGGCAGTGGACATTCCGAAAATCGCGACCAGACTGGAATTTAAAAAGCCTTGCCTGGCAGGCCGTTAGCTTTCCAGACCGCCAGGGCTTTGATCTCCACCGGCTTATGCGCTGCATTGCGATGAATGAATTACTAGGTCGGCTTCGTCCGGAAATGCATGCAAGTCAGGATGAATTTTTTCCCAATCCGGAGGAAATGTTGACCTGGTTCAAGGAAGCACCGGAACTGATTTTTCGGGCGGAAGCCCTGCTGGAAAAATGCAGTTTCCCATTTGACTTTGAGAAGCCAAAAAACAAGCGACTCTTTTCAGCCGACCGAAGCGATGACCTAGAGTTACTACGCAAGCTGGCGGAAGACGGCCTTGAATCTAGATACGGCCGACGCAATGCGGAGGCCAGAAAGCGCGTAGAAAAGGAGCTGGAGATTGTACATCAGCTTGATTTCACAGCCTATTTTCTCATCACATGGGACATTATCCGGTATGCCAGAAGTAGAGGATTTTTTCATGTAGGCAGGGGATCTGGCGCAAATTCAACTGTAGCTTACTGCCTGGGAATTACAGATGTTGACCCTATTGAGTTAGATCTTTACTTTGAGCGTTTTATCAACCCACACCGCACATCGCCACCGGATTTTGACATTGATTTCAGTTGGGATGAACGAGAGGATATTCAGACCTACATCTTCCGCCGTTACGGCCGGGAGCATGTAGCGATGCTGGGCGCCTATGTAACCTACCAGCGGAATTCAATTGTTCGGGAACTGGGTAAAGTTTTTGGTTTGCCTGCTGAAGAAATTGACAGGATGGGGGAGAACCCAGCCGCTTTTTCCGGCAGTCAGGTGATGCAGTGGATTGAACGCTTCGGAGGACTGATGAAAGACATGCCCGGACATATTTCCATCCATGCAGGTGGGATTCTGATTTCGGAGGAAAGCCTGTTTCGCTACACAGCCCTTCATTTCCCGCCAAAAGGCTTTGCCACCACACAATTTGACATGTACATCGCAGAGGAAATAGGCTTTGCCAAGTTTGACATTCTGAGTCAGCGCGGACTGGGCCACATCAAGGATTCTGTGGACATAATTTACGAAAACAAAGGGCTTCATGTAGATGTGCATGCTGTTCAGCGCTTCAAACAGGACGAACGCATCCGAAAGCAAATCCGCAGTGCAGAAACAATTGGCTGTTTTTACATTGAATCACCTGCGATGCGGCAACTGCTCCATAAGCTTCGGTGCGAGGATTACATCACCTTGGTTGCGGCATCTTCTATTATCCGGCCGGGTGTATCAAAAAGTGGCATGATGCGGGAATACATCAACCGCTTTCACCGACCGGGGAGTTTTCGCTACACACACCCCGACCTGGAGCCGCTGTTAAAGGAAACCTACGGAGTGATGGTTTATCAGGAGGATGTAATTAAAGTAGCACACCATTTCGCCGGCCTTGACCTGGCGGATGCAGATACCCTGCGCCGGGGAATGAGCGGAAAATTTCGATCGAAGGCTGAGTTTGCAAAAATAAGGGAGAAGTTTTTCGATTCCTGTGCGAGAAAAGGCTACAGTGTCGATGTAACAACAGAAGTATGGAGGCAAATGGAGAGTTTCTCAGGCTATTCCTTCAGCAAGGCACATTCGGCCAGTTTCGCAGTGGAAAGCTATCAAAGCCTTTTTCTGAAAACATACTACCCAATGGAGTTTATGGTGGCAGTAATCAACAATTTTGGAGGCTTCTACCGCACGGAAATTTATGTACATGAAGCTAGGCGATCTGGTGCCCGGGTGGAAGCGCCATGCGTGAATAACTCCCGGGTGCTAACCCGCATCAAGGGAGAATGCATTTATCTGGGCCTTATCCACATACAAGGACTTGAATCAAAAGTATCCGAAGCAATTGAAAATGAGCGAAAAGAAAACGGAAGCTTCCGTAATCTCGAGCAGTTTTTGAAGCGGGTGCGTCCGGGCTTGGAGCAGGCCATTATTTTGGTACGAATAGGGGCATTGCGTTTCACAAAACGGAACAAAAAGGAATTGCTTTGGGAAGTTCATGTGTGGTACAATGGACAAAGCAGGCGGGAAATTCCATCAGACGATCTGTTCAACGGAAATGAAACAACAGAAGAAGGATATACCCAGGAAATATTCCTACCAGAACTTTCACCCAATTCCATATTAGAAGATGCATACGACGAGCTAGAACTCTTGGGATTTTCCTTGTCCTCGCCATTTTTATTATGCGACTGGAGTCAGGAATTTGCGAGGCTTCCGAAAGAAATACAGCAAGACTGCGAAGTGTTACAGTTAAATAAGGAAATAGGAGAGGGTCTTCCGGAAGTTTTCAGCCGTAAGCCTATCGAGTTAATAAAAGTCAAATTAATCACAGGCTCAAACCCAGAAACTACGAGTGAACTCAGATAAAACAGAACCTCTCGATCTACAGGTACCTGAAGATCTCTTGCTGGAAACCAATGCCAAAGCAGCACTTGCGCATTCGTGCCTTGTGCGAAACATGGCAGCGCAAAAAGGCCGTCAAGTTTGTATATATGGCTATCTGGTTACCACCAAGCCCGTGCGAACAATTAAAGGGGAAATGATGTACTTCGGAAGCTTTGTGGATTGCGAAGGAAATTTTCTGGACACCGTACATTTTCCCGAAACAGCACGAAAATTTCCTTTTCGTGGCCGGGCTGTTTACCGGCTTCAAGGTCGCATAGTGGAAGAAGTCGGATTTATGAGTCTGGAAGTCTCATCAATGGAGAAGCTGCCACGCAAAGCAGATCCCAGAGCTGGTGCATAACCAAATGACCTTTGATTCTGAACTAACAGAAACTCAAATATTTTTTTGGAAGCCGGTAAAAGGCACAATCGCTTTTCCACGGATTGAACCTAGAATCCGAATCGGCCTGCTTTGAGTTTAGAACATCCGTTTTTTTCTCGGACGGATTCCGCCATTTTTTTTCATGGTCATTTTTTGCGCATTCCAAAATTTGGTCAATCGAAGTCAATCATCATTGACGAGAAACCAATGCGGGAATATCCTACCTATTTAATTAACATAATATAAATTATAAAACATTTATATTTCATTTACTGCGTAATACTATTACTCAAATTTCGTTGATTCACATCAGTAATCTCGCAGAATGAAATTCTTAATTATATACTCCTTAATGCTTTATGCGTCAATTTTAAATGGATTGGCGCAACCGGGATTTGAATCGAAGCAAATGAAATTCCCAAGAATTAGAAATGCCTCAAAAATTAGGGATACCGAAATTATCAGGAACCTCAAAGCACACAACCTGGACGAAAAAAAATTCCGGATGCTGATAATGGCTTCAAAACAGGAAGGTGAACTGATAATCTTTGCCGGACCAAACGATGCGAATTCGAAAATGGAGCAGATTCGCAGCTTTGATATTTGTGCTGGATCTGGCGAGCCCGGACCTAAAAATATGGAAGGCGACGATCAAGTTCCAGAAGGTTTTTACCACATCAATCGTTTTAATCCTGAAAGTCATTATCACCTGGCTCTCCAAGTTTCTTATCCCAATGAGGCCGACCTAAAGCGTAGTAAGAGCAAAAAACCTGGTGGTGAAATCATGATTCACGGCTCTTGCGTGACCATTGGATGTCTACCCATGACCAATGAAGGCATTGAAGAAATTTATCTGTATGCTGTAAAAGCTTGCAACAACGGTCAAATCAACATTCCAGTTTATATCTTCCCTGCATGGCCCGATAAAAAATTGTTTCAAAATTTGCTTCAGGAAAATGAAGCAAGTCCAGAACTTCAAAGTTTCTGGAAAAATCTGGCAATCGGATACCGGATGTTTCAGGAAAAGAAAATACCACTTCGCTATTCGATTACTCCTTCCGGGACCTACCTATTCGCACAATAGGCAAATCAATTTCTAATTTCCTCTGGAAATTCGGCAGAGTAATAACCCGAGAACTTCCATATTTCCAGGACATCTGCAGCACCCAGAAGATATGGATCATACTGCCGGTTTGTCGAAACAAGCAGGAAACAATTCTGAGAACTCAGATAATTGAATACCTTTTTAAATACAATTCCTTCTGATGCTGTCACCAAAATACAGGCAGTATTATCTTTAATTAACTTCCAGTCATCTACATATTCTGCGAAGATCATTGAACCCGAAGAAATCGGCAGCATACTGTCTCCCTGGATGGCAAATGCACGGTATTTCCGGCGCTTGTCAAGAAACGGCAACTGAAATGCCGGCAATGAAGACACAAACTCCGGATCTCCAAATCCTGCCGTATATCCCGCAGCAGCCTTAACCGGCACCCATTCAATGTTGTCAGTTCCATTAGAATCCACCGTAACAGTCAACACCCTTGATGGATTTTCCGTCTGTTCTGGCGTTTTTGCAACTTTTCGCTTCGACTCCCCTCCTGTTGTAACTGCCGACTTCAAATCCACTGACAGCAATTCATCGATTTCAATACCAAAAAAACCGGTAATTTTTCTGAGGTTTTCGAGCTTTGGCTCTGCCCGACCTTCTTCATATGCGCCATATGTAGAAATGCTCACCCCTAACAATACCGCCATATCCGACTGAGTGGGCTTTCTGGAGTCGATTTTGCGTAAGTGCCTGAGGTTTTGCGACAAGTAAATTATTCCCATATTTTTTGGTTTTTATTGCCGTTATTTTTGGCAAATATAAAAGCGCTTTCTAGATTTGCCAAATAATTTCGCAATCAGGATCAGAAAACAATGCAACGCGCAATCCTTCATATGGACCTTGACTCCTTCTTCGTAGCAGTGGAGTGCCTTAGGGATCAGCGTTTGCGTGGTCGTCCGGTAGTTGTGGGAGGATCCGGAGACCGTGGCGTTGTAGCAGCTTGTAGTTATGAGGCCCGTCGTTTCGGCGTACACTCAGCCATGCCGGGAAGAATGGCCCGTCAATTGTGCCCGGATGCGATTTTTATAAGAGGAGATTTTGATTCTTATGGCCGGTATTCGGATATGGTTACCGAATTGGTACAAGAAAAATCCCCACTGCTGGAAAAGGCATCCGTTGATGAGTTCTATATCGATTTTACAGGTATGGATCGCTTCATGGGCTGCTACCAATGGGCGATTGAAATGCGTAAAAAAGTATTCAAAGAATTTGGTCTTCCCATTTCTATTGCCCTTTCCGGAAGTAAAACGCTTTCAAAAGTTGCCGTTGCAGAAGCCAAACCCAATGGACATATCTATGTGCCGCACGGGCTCGAAAAAAGTTTTCTGCAGCCTCTTCGGGTTGAGAAAATTCCGATGATTGGTGAAAAAACTGGATTGCTTTTGCGCAGAATGGGCGTAGATACAGTCGGAACACTGGCACAGGTTCCCAGAAAGGTTTTGGAAAGAGTATTTGGGAAAAATGGTAGTTGGATGTGGGAAAAAGCCAACGGGATAGATAGTTCAGACATCGTTCCTTATAGTGCACAAAAATCCATTTCTAAAGAAAGTACCTACAGCCGCGATTCCGCAGACATGGTTTTTCTCAGACATGAGATTATCCGTATGGTGGACGAACTAGGCTTTGAACTTCGTAATATGGGCCAGACTTGCGGCTGTATTACGGTTAAAATCAGATATGCTGATTTCGACACCCAAACAAAACAGGCCTCCCTCCCCTACACTGCGTCCGATCGTGTACTGAGAAAAATGGCGATTGATCTTTTTACCAGACTTTACAGCCGGCGTCTAATGATCAGACTGATCGGAATAAAGCTGAGCAAGTTGGCCAACGGCGGAACACAGCTTATGCTTTTTGATGAGTCGTCCTCTATGGCGCCGCTTTATGCTGCAATGGATAAAATCAGAAAACGCCATGGTATTCAGTCAGTAAGTTCTGCCGCTCTGGTTCAATAATTTATCAAAATAAAAAACAATAAAATACACATGGAAAATTCAGCAATCTTCAATGAAATGCCATTACTAAGCATCATCACAAACTTCAGTAACGATGGCGGACTGGAAAGAGTTTATCTGGTTACAGGAAGAAAGCCGGCATCAAATGCCCGTAACAGATTCCGCAATGCACCAACAGAAGAAAAGCCAGTTCGAAATACATGGAACGGAAGGGTCTTGCAAACCATGGTCTAATCCAAATTTTCAATCCTTCTGGATGAATTCTCCCCTACTGATTCAACAACATGGTTTCAAAACCAGGCAGAATTGCATGCTCATGGTGCAGACTTCCATCATTACTGAACTCTAAAACTTTGTGAATTCTGCCGTTTGTGAGCCAAATAAAACGGGCAGCAAGTTCAGAATTGTACCGAAGCGCCTGCAACACTGTTCTTTCTGAGATGGATTCTGCTGCAGCCTTGCATTCAACCAAAAGTAAAACACGACCTTCACGGTCATGACCAAGCACATCGGTTCGCCCCCCTCTCCTGCCCCTGAGACCACGCTCAATGGAGATCAATTTTTCCGGAAAATTAGTTTGAGTAAGCAACCAGTGAACCACATGCTGCCTCACCCATTCCTCTGGCGTAAGAAGCAACCATTTCTTCCGCAAACTGTCTTGTACTTCTATAAAATCGCCTTTCCTCCTCAAATTTAATTGCGGTGGCAAAAGGTCAAGTACTGGGTAAATACCTGAATCTAAAGTCTGAATTTCAGTTTCCTGTACTGACCCTTGCGCCATGTTTCAGTGAAATTATCGTAATAAACTGATGCCGGATTTCCAGACTGGCCACCTGGATAAATGCCAAGTGCTTCAGGCATTGGACCAAGTTGCACAAGCATTTTCCAGGATTGACCAACCTGTGTAGAGGTTGCATTGACAATGTCTTTTCCGCCACCGGTGAACAAAATCCCACTGCCCAATCCACTCATACGAGCCAAGTGGTCCACTCTGGTAGCCTTTACATTGCCCCATTGATACGCTTTTCTATTATCTAATAAAGGGCCATACTTGGCTATCAATGAATCATTTGCCATTTTAAGTGCCTTTTGGATCAGAATAGAGCCAGTTTCTGACTCTTTGGTTTTTCGAATATCAAACCATGATGAATTGTCTTTTTCAAGATAAATCTGCCAGCTTACATGCTTGTCAGGA
>CANETC010000066.1 GCA_947441055.1 Cytophagaceae bacterium
ATTGGTTGGCTGCTTCGGTTTCTTTTTCAGCCATTACCTGCAAACTCACATCATTGGCCAGTACCACCCTTGCTTGCTTTCCACGAAATTGAATGTTTCCTGAGGATAGTTGAACAAAAACAATGCTGCCATCTTTCTTCACATGCCGCCAGATTTTCCCGCTGCGTTCTTCGAGTCGATTGCTCCGAATGGCCTCCAATAAGTCTTTCACATCTTCCTTTGGCCGGATCTGGCGAATGGTCATTTTTTCAAATTCCGACTGCGTGTAGCCGTAGAATTTTATGGCTGATTCGTTCACCATTAAAAAGTTGAGGCTTTCCAAATCATACACCCACATGGCATTGGGGTTGCGCAAAAACAGGGAACGGAATGTAGCCTCAGATTCTGAAAGTCTGATTTCCTCAAGTTTATTTCCCGTAATTTCCAGCGCCAGAAAGTCCAGTCGGATGATTTCACCGCTGGCATTTTTTACAATTTGTTTTTTTTCATGCAGCCATTTTACGACCCCGGAGGGTGTTATTATCCTGTATTCTATTTCTTCAAAATTATTTGAAAGAAGGTTTTTGGAATAAACATCTGCTGCTGCAGAATCTTCCGGATGGATACTGCTTCTCAAAATCTCCGGGTTCATTCGCAAGAGGTCCATCGGAACCTCATATACCCGAGAAAAATTTTCGGTGATGAAAACGGTTACTCCTTCTACCACATCCCTGCTCCAGACCATTTGGCCGAAACTTGTTAGGATATCAATGGCAAGACCTGGCTGGTTGGTAAACGTTTTCACATCCGCAATCTTTTTAGGGTTCAGGACATTTAACAGGAAACAGCGACTTTCCTGATTTTGTAAAGGTTAAATTTCCTATGACCCCAGACAAGACGCTGGTAACTTATGTTCTGGAAATCAAGAATACCTATCAGTCAAACTAACGGCCTGCAAGTGCTAAAGCCGCTTCATATAGCGGGCAATTGCTTCCTCCTTCCAAGATGCAAAGCATTGAGCAATAATTTTTTCCCTTGCTTGCTTTACAAGATTGATATAAAAAGCCAGGTTGTGTATAGAGGCAATTTGAAGAGCAAGAATTTCTTTGGAAACAAACAAATGTCGCAAGTAAGATTTGCTGTATTCCTGAGACGCAAAGCAGTCAATTCCGGCATCAATCGGCGAATTATCGAATTTCCACTTTTCGTTTTTGATGTTGATTATACCCTCTGATGTGAACAGCATTCCGTTTCGGCCATTTCGGGTTGGCATTACGCAATCAAACATATCCACGCCCAAGGCAATGCACTCGAGAATATTGGCTGGCGTGCCAACTCCCATGAGATAGCGTGGTTTCGTTGCGGGCAGAATTTCTGTAACGATGGCCGTGTGCTCGTACATCATTTCAGCAGGTTCGCCTACGGAAAGTCCGCCTATGGCATTGCCAGGCATATTTCTGGAAGCGATAAAAGCGGCACTTTCTTTTCTTAAATCAGGAAAAACAGAGCCTTGTACGATGGGAAATAAGTACTGGGCATGCCCGTAAATGGGTGGGTTTTCTTTCATCCATTCAATGCAACGATCGAGCCATCTGTGGGTCATTTCCATGGAATCTTTGGCATACTTGTAGGTGCTTGGATAAGGAGGACATTCATCAAATGCCATTACAATATCGGCACCAATGCTGCGCTGAATTTCCATCGATTTTTCAGGTGAAAAAAGATGGCTGCTTCCGTCAATATGGGATTTAAAGGTAACTCCCTTCTCCGTAATCTTTCTTTGTGCAGCCAGGCTGAAAACTTGATAGCCACCGCTGTCGGTGAGAATTGGTCTGTCCCAACCATTAAATTTATGTAGACCACCTGCATTTTCCAGCACATCTGTGCCAGGCCTGAGGTAAAGGTGGTAAGTATTTCCTAGAATTATTTGCGCTTGGATGTCAGCCTTTAATTCTCTGGGATGCACAGCCTTAACACTGCCTGCAGTTCCCACGGGCATGAAAATTGGTGTTTCAATTGCACCGTGGTCCGTGTTTATCAATCCTGCCCTGGCAGAAGATTGTTTGTCTTTGGCGAAAACTTGGAACTGCATATCCGACTTCTTTTGCTTGTTTTGCACCGCAAACCTAAGGATTAAGGGTGAGTTTGGAATTGTGATTAATAAAACCCGTTTTGAAGGACCGACCCCAAAGGCTCAAGGATATTATTTTCCGCCTGAATGGGCGCGCCATCTTGGTACATGGCTAAGCTGGATTCACAAGGAGGAATCCTGGCCTGGAAAACTGGAATCGGCCTATCCGGCCTACTGTGAGTTTATTTCGAAGCTTAGTTTTCATGAATCAGTCAACATCAATGTGGCTGGACCTGAAATGGAAGCAGATGCCATTCGTCGCCTGAAAGATTTGGACCACAACCGGCACAACATTCATTTTCATCATTTTCCAAGCAATGACGCTTGGTGCCGCGACCATGGCCCCGCTTTTTTATTGCATAAAAATAGTCCTGACAAACGCGCAATTGTAGACTGGGGCTACAATGCCTGGGGAGGAAAATATCCTCCATTTGATCTGGATGATGTTATTCCTACGAAAGTGGCCGAACATCGTGGGATTCCTTGTTTTCATCCGGGCATTGTGATGGAAGGAGGTGCTGTTGAATTTAACGGCGCTGGAACCATCATGACGACCACGGCATGCTTGCTCAACAAAAACCGCAATCCGGATTTGTCTCAGGATGACATTGAATGGTATTTGAAAGAGTTTTACGGTGCTGATCAGGTTCTTTGGCTCGGGGATGGAATTGTAGGCGACGACACCGACGGACACATTGATGACATCGTTCGATTTGTGAAGCCGGATACGGTGCTTGCCGCAGTAGAGGAGGATCCGCAGGACGAGAATTATGAAATTCTGCAGGAAAATTTGAAAATGCTTCGGAGTTTCAGATTGCCCAATGGCAAACCAATTAACATTGTGGAGATTCCGATGCCAGCGCCAGTAATCTGGGAAGAGCAAAGACTTCCAGCCAGTTATGCGAATTTCTATATCGGGAATGGCGCGGTTTATGTGCCGGTTTTCGGCGATCGGAAAAACGATTCGAAGGCACTGCAAATTATCCACAAGTGCTTTTCCGACCGGGTCATTTATGGCATTAATTCTACAGATTTAATCTGGGGATTGGGCAGCTTTCATTGCCTGAGTCAGCAAGAACCAGCCTGATTACATCAAAGCCACTTTTTCCGGCGGAACCACCACAAGTGAAATACTGTGGTCAGAATAATTAAAATCCAGGTGGCGGCATAGCCCATCGGATGTTTCAATTCGGGCATGAACTCAAAATTCATTCCGTAAATTCCAACTAAGAAAGTTAAGGGTAGAAAAAAAGCGGAATAAACCGTTAGGAAACGCATTACATCGTTGTTTCTCTGTCCGGAAATGGCAAGGTTTAAATTGATGAGACTGGCAGCCCTTTCATTTACATCTTCAGCAAGGGTATTAATCCGCTGAAACATGTCGTAGGCATCTTGCGCAATCGGATCTGGATTTTCCGGACTTTTTAGGAATTCTGCCAGCGATCCGGATACAGTAAACAATTGCTGAAGAACGGAGGATTTCCTTTTTACACCATATAAACTTCTTGCAAGCGGAGGTGTGTGTTCTGATTCAAGCAGCTTGCTTTCATAATATTCCAAGTCTGCATTCATGCGAAACAAGGCAGGTTCAAACGAACGGAAGCTTTGTTTCAGTATGCTGGAAACTATCCGGAATGGACTCGTATCAAGTGGATAAGAATGGCTTTTTCTGATCAGTTCTTCCAGCCATGGAAAATGCCTTCGGTGGATGGTAATAATCCGGTCGGGGCTGTAATAAATCGCAATTTTGTTGGAGATTTCCTTGATTGAGTTGAACTCCAATTTGCCATTTCCCGGATCGATGGCCCTTGCGATTAAAAAAACTGTGTCATCTTCTCCAATGGTTTCAGTTTTTGGCAAATGTTCGGCTTGCAGAATATCTTGGATATAAATTCCCGGAATATGGAGTTCGGCGGCAAGTAATTCCAGTTCCGCTTCGTCTGGCGAATGAATGTCAAACCATTCGAATGGCCTATCTGCTTTGCTGAAAATTTGAGTCCGCATCGTTTTTTGCTTGTCCGTTTAGGCAGGTTCAATCTGGGCGTCTCTATGAATTTTCTGAACGAGGCCCTGCAATACTTTTCCTGGTCCGAGTTCAGTGAAAATTCCGGCACCATCGGCCACCATATTTTGAACAGTTTGCGTCCAGCGCACTGGCCTGGTGAGTTGAAGCGCAAGGTTCTTCCGGATAACTGCCACATCCATGGAAGGTAGCGCGATGAAATTCTGGTAAATGGGACAGATTGGCGCTGAAATGTTGGTTTCCATGATGGCTTTTTCCAGGTCCTGGCGGGCAGGTTCCATCAAAGGTGAATGGAATGCACCTCCAACTGGCAAAAGCAAAGCCCTTTTTGCGCCAGCTGCCTTGAGTTTTTCGCAGGCTGCTTCAACCGCCGTAACTGAACCAGAAATAACCAGTTGGCCAGGGCAATTGTAATTGGCCGGAACCACCACTCCATCCTGAATGGATGCACAAATTTCTTCTACAATGTGGTCTTCTAAACCAAGTACCGCAGCCATGGTGGATGGCTGCATTTCGCATGCCTTTTGCATGGCCAAGGCTCTTTTTAAAACGAGTGTCATACCATCCCGAAAATCCATTGCGCCGGCAGCTACAAGCGCTGAAAATTCTCCGAGGCTATGACCCGCAACCATGTCTGGTTTAAAATCAGCACCCAGACTTTTTGCCCTGGAAACAGAGTGAAGAAAAATGGCGGGTTGGGTTACCTTGGTTTGTTTTAACTCTTCTTCCGTCCCTTCAAACATGGTTTTCTGAAGGTCGTAACCCACGATTTCATTGGCCATGGAAAAGAGGGTTTTAACAGAATCGTGTTGTTCGAAAAGGTCTTTTCCCATTCCGGGAAATTGTGCCCCCTGACCGGGGAAAACATATGCTTTTTTCATTTCTGGATGATGAAATTAATGGAATTGACTTGGCCATTTCCTTAGGCAAGGATAAGCCAAAGTGCTTGATTGGAAAAATTGAAAAATAATCTTGGCTGTTGTCAGGCAAATAAAAGGTTGCAGCCACGAATTTCGGCCTGATCAAGCCTTCCAAAAACCTGAAAACTTCCATCATTTGCTACTTCGCCCAGGTCTTCTGAGGCAAGAAAGCAGCAACTACCATAGTTGGCCAGGTCAATAAAATTGAGTGCGCCTCGTCCTGTTTTATTTGAGAATTCAAGAGGAGCTTCCGGATTTCGAACGAGGGCTTTCAAGCAATAGGCGGGTTGATACTTTTCGGGAAATCCATATGCCTGCGACATAAGCTCACACATGCCAAATTCTGAAATCAGAATTTTAGGTTTTAGCCCAGCCTGAAGAATTTGCAATAGTTCAAATTTTCCCATTTCCTTTCTGAGTCCCTTCATTCCGCCAGTTTCCAGAAGCACACAATCGCTGAGGTCTGGATTCAAGCCTGATTCAATTAGTTCAAGTAAGGCATGACTCACTCCAAAAATCAAAGGCTGTTTATACCTGCTTCTGCAATCACTTAGGGCCTTGAGAAAAGATTGAAAATCAAGTCCAGAAAACCTTGCTTCGGTACCTGAAGCCTTTGCAAGTGCCCGCACCATTCGAATTAAACTTGAACCAGGGTTTTCCTCATACCCAGGTAATGGGGCAATGATTTCGTGGTTTTTCAGTTCCCCAACCTGCCTTTCAAAAATATACAGGCTGTTTTCATCGTAAAATTCAGGGTCGTAAATGAAGTGTTTACTCGACTTGCCTCCGGTTCCACTGCTGGTGAACGCAAATTCTGTTTCGAAACCAGAGCAAATGATTTTGTGTGTTTTGAAAAAGCAGATTGGCAGAAAAGGAATTTCATTCAAGTCTATTGGCTTGATGGTATTCTGTCCGGTTAGTTTTAAATACTCGGCGTAAACAGGGTTTTTTCTGGATTGAAATTCGAATAGTTCGAGAGCCAGTTCATCAAAGGTGATACCAGCTTTGCGCAATTGAAGCAGCTTTTTTTGGAAATAGGCCGAATCCGGCGTGCTCATAATTTAGGCAGATTTCCTGTTAAGGATGGCGGCTGTCATTCGACTAATACAAACAAGGGTGCCGGCTTCATTGCAGATACGAACTTCCCAAACTGAGATTTTTTTACCGAGCTGAAGTGCTTTACAAGTGCCAATTACCAATCCGCCGGTGACGGATTTTATATGGTTGGCATTGATTTCCAGACCCACTGCGTAGGCATTGTCTTCAGGTTTGAGTGCCAGATTTGCAGCCACCGAGGCCAAGGTTTCGGCCAGTGCAACCGAGGCGCCGCCATGTAAAAGACCATACGGTTGCTTTGTCCGTTTATCCACCGGCATGCTGGCCGAAAGATGGCCAGGTCCAATTTCAGTAAAGCGAATCCCCAGGTTTTCACCCATGTTGCCGAGGGTCATTGCATTGAGACCGGCAAGGTCGATGCCTTCCGGAAAAATATTTTCCATTTTTATTCTCCTACACCGAAACCACCCATTGGAGTTTCCGTTGGGTGGCAGGTGTTTGTTTTTAGTTGTTTTGAGTTCTGAATTATTTACAAAATCCTGCCGTTGGCAGGATTTTGTGTTTTAATCGAGTTCATCGTCTTCCGATTCGAAAGAATATTGAACTGGATCAAGTTTCAGGTTGCCAGCGTTAAAATCCAGAATGAATTTTTCGATGGTTTCTTCGGTGATTTCAGCCACATTCAAGTAAGCCTCCATTCCAATTCCGAATTCAAAACTCTCATCGGATTCGACAGATTCGGCCACATTTGCCAGACCAGCCTCCTCAATTTCAAACATGGCATAGGCCTTATATTCCTCAACTTCCTCTGATTCTTCACCATCTGAAATTGCATTGCCGTCTTCATCCACTTCAAATTCAAATCCCTTGTAATCTGGGTATTTCTCCTTGGTTTTAGCTTCTGCCAATTCATGGAGGTTGGATTCATAAGCCAGTCGAAGTGTTCCAAGAAGACAATCGAAGATTACTTCTTTGCCTTTGTGCATTCCGATAAACATAAATTCTGCCATGTCAGTCGAAACTTCGTCTTCTTCTATGTAGCGAAATGATCGGCCAGATGCGCTTAATTCTTCACGAAAATTCCGGATTACCTCCGGTTCGAGTCCTTGATTTTTATCCATTTGTTTGCTTGAATTTCTTAAATAATGTTCCTGTCATACAGGCGATTCCACCGAGCAGGAAAGGTAATAGGAATTCTGCCAGAAAAAGGACAGCATTGTGTCCGAAGCCCAAAACCTGGGTAATTCTTCCAGCCAGAATATGCTGATTTGAGTAGCTCATCCATAAACTTCCTGAAAGCCAGACCATTCCTGTGGCAAAACCACCAAGCCAAAATGCGGCTTTTCCGGAAATTCTGAATGGCAAAACTGCGAGAAGGTTAAATGGAACCATGATCCACCAAGGTAGAAAAATGGGCAAAATGGTATTGCCGGCTGCGATAATCAGGATGAAAACCAGAGTCTCCATGGCTCAAATGTAAGTCGGATTCGGGAATTTATCCTTTCACAGAAATCAGGAATCTGAAGGTCGTATTTCCTTCACGGTAAGTTGAATGCTTTTTTTATCCCGGAAATTGTTTTCCTCCAGATGAAAGGCCAGATCGAATTTGCTGCCAGACTCCAGTAAATGCCAGGATTCACCCATGCTGAAACCGATTCCTTCTAAAACATAATTCTGCCCTTCGTGCTGCAAACTTTCGTGGGTGATGCTGAATTTAATATGGCCCGGACCCCCAGATTTGTTTTCGAGTAATCGGCTTTGTCCGCTATTTCGCAAGCCTTTCATTACAAAAACCGGGTTCATATTCCCCGGGCCAAAGGGACCCATTCTATCCACCCAACGAAAAAATGTCCCGTTTAAATCGGAAGGTTCCATCAAAGCATCCACTTCCAACCTTGGTTGAAGATCTTCGCGACTCATTCGGCTGCGGACCTGTTGTTCAAATGCGAGTCGGAAAGAATCCAGTTTTTCTGGTAGCATGGTAAGTCCTGCCGCATGATAATGACCACCAAATTGGATCAGGTGCTCGCTGCATGCATCGATTGCTGTGTACAAATCAAAGCCATGAACAGATCGAGCGGAGCCCACAAGTTTTCCATCCGATAGGGTAAGGATAACGGTGGGGCGATGGAATTTTTCTATGCAGCGGGAAGCCACAATTCCAATAACACCTTTATGCCAGGTATCTTTAAAAAGGACAGTTGAAAAAGCGTTTCTGGATTCTTCGGAACTTTCAATCAGCTCCAGTGCTTCCAGTGTAATATTCCGGTCAAGTTCCTTTCTTTCAGTATTTTGAGTATCAACTGCCTTGGCAAATTCATTGGCTTCTTCTTCATTTTTGGCGAGAAGAAGTTTGACTGCTCCAGTACCATGCCCAATTCTTCCTGCAGCATTTATTCTGGGGCCAATTCCAAAAACGAGTCGTTCTACTTTTAAGTTGTATTGGCCATTTCCTTCTCGTTTCAATCCGGCAATGTCCATCAAAGCCTGCAAACCTGGCGAAGCGGCAGTATTGATTTTTTCAAGTCCAGCATGCAGGAGAACTCGATTTTCACCGCTTACCGGCACAATGTCGGATGCAATGCTGACAGCCACCAGATCCAGACTTTCCATCAAAAAATTTTCATCCCAGCCAAGGCTAAAGCTTAGTGCCTGCATCAATTTAAAGCCAACTCCGCAGCCGGAAAGCTCTTTAAAAGGGTAGGGGCAATCGGCCCTTTTTGGGTCGAGAATTGCATCGGCAAGGGGTAGTTTAGGTCCGGGTAAATGGTGGTCGCAAATGATAAACCCAATATTTTTATCCTTGGCGTATTCAACCTTATCCAAGGCCTTTACGCCGCAATCAAGGGCAATAATCAAACTTGCGCCAATGCTGGCGGCATGGTCAATTCCTGCGAATGAAATTCCATATCCTTCTTTGTAACGATCTGGAATATAGTATGAAATATTGGGTGAATGGGTAGATAAAATTTTAAAAACCAGCGCAGTTGCAGTTGTGCCATCTACATCATAATCCCCCAAAACCATAATTTTTTCACCATCCTCCAAGGCCCGGGTTATCCGGCTTACAGCAAGGTCCATGTCCTTCATTAGAAATGGGTCATGAAGCATTTCCAAGCTTGGTTTGAAAAAGGATTTTAGTTCTTGGGTATTTTTCAATCCACGCCGAAATAGCAAACCTGCCAAAACAGGAGAAAGGTTTTGAGTTTCAAGAACCTCAGCTGGGATTTCAGCCAGATTGTGTTCGGGAAATACCCACTTTTTTTCATTGTTTAGCGCCTGAAGCACATCATTTGAATCACTCATAATTCTACTAGTTTAGTTTGTTATTTCTTTAGTTAGTTTGAAGAATTTGAAAACCCACTAGGCATTTCATGCCTTTTTTGAATTGGCAATAGCCTGACAAATATGGACTCTTCTGATTCCTCCTCGGGCCAAATGTATAGATTCCGTTTTTTAGTTTTAAACCAGATTTCTTCAATTTTAAAGAAGATGGTTTCAAGCTTGGTTTCAGACCTGCGCTAAAATACGGCCTGTTCGGTACTTTGGATTTCCATGTTCATTTTCACGAATCAAAGTCTCGCGGATAATGCCATGACATTTTTCCTTCAAGGCCGAAATGTCGTTTTCGCTGAGGTTTTGTGTCGGAATTGCTTCGTGTACAACTGTTTTGCACAAACCGTTTCGTGGTAGCCAATGGCCATCATCCGGTAGAATAAACCAGTTATGGCAAATGGTGATGGGAACAACTGGAAGTCCGGTTTGAATTGCCATCGAAAATGCTCCGTCTTTGAATGGGGCAAGGCCGGGTTGAATGGAATGATGAATGCTGCCTTCAGGGAAAATTATGACACTTCTTCCGGCTTTCAGCATATCCAAGGTGTCCTTCATCGCTTTTGCTCTTCCCTTTACAGAGTGCCTGTCCACCACGATGTGTAAATTTCGGAACATAAACCCGAAGACAGGGATTTTGCCAAGCGAGGATTTTCCCATGAATGCCGGAAAGCCAGGCAAAACATAAGTTAGCAAGGGGATATCCAGAAATGAACCATGATTGGATATGTAAATGCAGCTTTCTTTTGGGAAATTATTTTTTCCGACTGTTCGAACTTTAAGAAAAGCCATTGGGAAAAAAAGCCAGCACCAAATTGTGTTCAAAAACTGCATGGCAGGTCTCGTGATTGGAACTAAAATACAAACCGTAAAGAAAGGTAGCAGTATTAAAAATCCGAATAGCCACCAAAAGCCCGCCCAAATAATATAAGCCCGTCGTACTAAATGCTGAAGTGTGTTTCGTTGATTCAAACTTGGATTGACCGATGAATTAAATTGCATTATTTTAATAAAAAACGCCTTTTAAGGCCTTTTACTTGGATTTTTCAAATTTTAGATCCAAAATTGAATCCGTATTCTAATCCAAAGTAACCATAAAAATGCTCAAAAAGTTTACGCCATTCTTTTTTACCTTTCTTTTTATTTCAATTCTACCGGTGATTGGTAAGTGCCAAAGCAAGGAAAATATTAAAACGGTTCTGGGCAATCAATGGATTTCCAAGTATAAGGTTTTAAAAGTTGATTTGGAAAATAAGGCCGCTTCGGTGAAGGATAGGAATGATATTTCGGAAACAGATCTTGCATCCATTCAAAAAAGCTACAACCTAACAAGTGGAATGCTTCAGGTTTGGTTGGACGATCTGGTTGTAATTCTTGAAAAATCTGAACCTGCCAAAATGGAGTACTTTATTAAAGGTGAACTTTGTCCAGAATTGGAGATTCGTCTAAGGGAAATTATTACCTACTATTCCAACGAGTTTAATACCAAATTTGAAGAGATTACAGGACAGGAAAGTCATTTTGTAATTGGAATGCCGGAAAAAAAAGAAACCAATTCAAGCATTCCTCCAAGCAACATCACATGGAAGTTTGAGGTGGAAGACATCACTGCCAGTATTAAAAAGCCTCTGGCTCCGGCCAATTGGAATTCTCTCAATTGATTTTAGTTTTTTGATTTCAAATCCCCGGCTTCGGGGATTTTTTTTGTCCTTTGATTTTCCTGTTTTTCTCCTGGGTTTTCAATTGCCGTTTGAAATTCCCTTGCTTTGCATTCCTGATGATTGACAAAATGCTAGCGAATTCCGGGCTGTTATTTCGAATTGGAACCTATCTCCAGTACCAATGGAAGGCTTCTGGCCCGGATTCCATTCATTCTCCTTTTGTTTTCAGTTTTTATTCAGAGGTTCTGAATTACCCCTACCAATTCAGCATTTTTGAAAAACTGGAAATGGCCCGGCAGGAATTTTTACTTGACCAATCAAAGGTTCGTTTTGAAGACGCAGGCGCAGGAAAAGGCTGGGTGGATAAACGCATTTCGGCAATTGCTTCCGGAAGCCTGATGCCATTTTCAAAAGCTTCATTGCTGTTTAAACTTTGCCGATGGCTTAAGCCGGAGTCCGTTCTGGAACTGGGTACTTGCCTTGGACTTACAACTGCCTTTTTGGCCAGCGCCACCAACTCAAAGGTTCATACATTCGAAGCTGCATTGCCACTTGCGCAAAGGGCCCGAAAACTTTGGGAGGTCCTTGGTTTGGACAACATTCATCTTGTGGAAGGTAAGATAGAAAATACTTTGCCCAATTACCTGGCGCAAGTTGAATCTCCACCAGATTTTGTGCTGATTGATGCCAACCACAGATATGCCCCCACAATGAAAAATTTCTATCTACTTCGGGATTCAATGAAAGAACAGGGCTGTCTGGTTTTTGATGACATTTACTGGTCTTCCGAAATGGCCAAGGCATGGAAGGAAATTATTTCTGATCCTGCTGTAACGGTTAGCCTGGATTTATACGGATTTGGAATCGTATTTTTTCGGCCGATGTCAAGCAAAGAGAATTTTGTTTTAAGATGGTAAAAGCAAGCATCTGCATTGTGGCAAATTCAGATCTGCTGTACGACCAGCGGCTTCAGCGGATTTCAAGTTCTCTTCGCGATAATGGATATGCGATTGATTTATTGGGCCGATTGTTCACAAAAGGAAGATTGGAAAAGCCAAGGCAGGATGCGCATTTGACAATGTGGTTTCAAAAAGGAAAGCTTGCTTACCTTGAACTTAATTTCCGGATTTTCTTCTGGTTGATTTTCAGGAAATATGATGCCATTTGTAGTGTAGATCTTGATACACTGCCAGCCTGCTGGCTCGCTTCAAGGCTTCGTGACTTTCAATTAATTCAGGATTCGCATGAATACATGGCCGAAGTTCCGGAAGTCGCTTCAAGACCTTTAACACGCTGGATGTGGCATCAAGTCGCCAAATTGTTTTTGCCTTCCTGCGACCTGAATTACACTGTGAGCGCCAGCTTGGTGGAGGAGTTTCGAAAGGTTTACCATGTTGATTTTCAACTGATCAGAAATATTTCAAAAAGACGCCTTGGGCAAAATGAAATCCCCTATCCGGATGGCCTTCCTAAGTCGGACTTTCTTGTTTTCCTAGGCGCTGTTAACATGGGCCGCGGACTTGAGGAATTGTTGCCCATCCTTGTTAATAGGACTGAAAGCCTTGTCGTGCTGGGTGACGGCGACCGCATGCCTGCAGTCAGAAAATTGGTGATTGAGCTGGGTCTCGAGGACAGGGTTTTTTTGCCAGGGAAAGTTTCTCCCGAAATGGCGGCGGTTATTTTGAAACAAGCCCGTGCTGGGCTAAACCTTTTGACCGACGAAGGCCTTTCGTATCGTTATTCTCTCGCCAATAAGTTTTTCGATTATGTGCAAGCAGGAATTCCGCAGGTGTGCATCGCTTTTCCTGAATATGAAATCCTGATGAAACAATTCAAGGTTGGCATTACATGCAATCTAAATCCGAAGGATTTGAACTCTGCACTGGACTATATCGCCATCCCTGAAAACAGGCTTCATCCTATTGAGGAAACGGCCAAAGCAGCTTTGGTGTGGAACTGGCAGGAAGAGGAAAAAGAATTGTTGCGCCTGTACGATGGCTTATTTGTGCGTTGATACTTTTCTAAATCCTTCCGCAAAAGTTTTGCCTCTGAGTTGAAGATTGGGCAACGGATTTGGCGAGCAGGGCAAAGGCGAATCCCAACACATATCACCATCAAGGTGCCAGTTTGTTTGCTGGATTTCTGGAGTAAACCCTGAGACTCCATTCTGAAGTTTGTATTCCTCCAATTCTGGTTTGTGGTAAGATGCAGGGCTCATAAAATAAGTCCTAACTGATCGAATATCCCTGTAAAGAAAAAGGCCTGCCAGGGCGAGGCAAACAAGTGTGAGATGCATGATCGAGTTTTTTGTTATAAACCCAAATCGACTTTCTATCAGAAACAGAATGCTCGCGGTAAAATAAGAAAAGCCACTTCCAATAGCTGCAATGCCAAACCTTGGATCCGGTGCATTGCTAAACCAAAATAGTAGCATCATTCCCGAAAGCCATGTATAAAAAAACAGAGGCCATTGCGATGAAAATTGTTTTCTGATTTTGTTGCCGGCATATTTTACGAGCAATAACCAGCCAAAAACCCCGCCCAGCATGAATATCCATTCCGACATGTTTCTGGCGGCTGCCCAAAGTGGAAACCACTCGCTGAATTTCATCGACGCAATTAATTCGTAAGTAAGTCCGTTTGAAAGTTCTGCTGCAGACGGAATGTGCCTTGCAAAACCTTTCACTCCTGCCAGATATTCTGCTACCTCTGCATCCGGAATTTTCCAATCAGGATTCATATTTCCTGAGAAAACAGGAAAGAAGAGAAAGCCTGAAAGGATGTAGCTGCGCCAAACCATTGCCAGTCCGGCGGCCATTCCAAGAACGAGTAGTTTAATCACTTGTTTATACCTGCCCTCCCTAATCACCAGAAAGCAAACGACGGCCGCAATAAGGAGAAAGGGCAGCGCTGAAAGCTTAATTCCTGCAAGGAAGCAACTTTGAATAAATAGGGTTAATCCTCTGGTATTTAGTTTATTATCCTGTTTTGGATTCCAGAATCGCAGGAACTTCCGGAATTGCCAGAAAGTGTGCATGCCTAAAACCCCGCATGCCAGGTCCGGACTTGGTGCGCCCAGCATTGGAAAGGTGAAAAACAAGCCGGCAATGACAAGTCCGAGGCTGAGATACCGTTCAAATCCTTCCAAGGAATAAACCTGCCATGCGTGAAAACAAAGGAACCAGAATAGCATTAGTTCCCCAATGGAATCGAGACTTCCCTTAAAAATCCCCGGCAATTCATAAGCGGCAGAGAAAATATGCCAAAGGGAGGCGTTGCCAAATCGGATGTGTACATTGGCCAATCCGGGTACCAGTGTATAATTCTGAACCCATCTCATGGTTTGCACATAATACAAACCACAATCGTAAAAGGATGTGGGCGCAGAGGATTTAATCAATAAGGCAACTCCAAAAATGGCAGCTGTCAGAAGAAATAAAGGCCTTTTGAAGTTGATGTCCGGAAATACTGGGAGACATGCCAAGCCATACCCAATTCCAATTCCAGTAAGAATTGAGGAGAAGTAAAAGTTGACTGGGACAAAAATCCAGGCCAGTCCGCTGAGCAGGCCTGTAATGGAAAGTCCAAGGAAAAAATAACTTGTTTCGGGATAATCTTCCCGCATGGTAGCTGGACCAAAACTATTGGCTAAAAGCCTGCCTGTGCCCCAAAAGGCAAAGGATAAAATGGTCCAAAAAATGAGCGTTAATAGCAAAACCGTTAGATTGAGGGCAAGAATAAAAAGAATCCCACAATATCTGATTCGACATTGAATTATAAAATGAAGATTCCTCCCTTCGTTCCAATGTTTCCGTTTATCCTTGATGCCTGCACATTTATTCAGCCTTGCTTGGAATAGACCCGTCAGGAGTTTCTATTTGCTATCCTAAGAATTTTCTATTTACC
>CANETC010000067.1 GCA_947441055.1 Cytophagaceae bacterium
GAATCCTCAAGAATGGTGCTTTTATGCACACAACTCAACGAAGAACTTAACCAAGGCCAAAAACTAAACATCATCATCATCCTGATTTCCCTGCTGGAATCCGAAGCCAATTCTCTGAAACCGCAGGAATTGGAATTCCTTCATTCTGTGGGGGAAGTTTTCAACATCCGCGACTCAGAATTCCACCAGATAATTCATTTCTGCAGAAAGAAAAAAGGCCAGGATCCAGACTTCAAAAATGTCCTGATTATTTCCTCCAACCCCGATAGAAAACCCAAATTCGGAAAACACCTGCTCATTGGAAATTTGGCGGGATATATAGCCATAATGAAGCTGGAAAAGTCCGGCTCATTCCATGTGAAGTTTTCCGGAAGTGAAAATGTAAGCCTTAATGGGGTATTGATGCTGGAAGATGAAGTTTATGACTTCACAGCTGGAGACCTAATTAAAAGCAATAATGGCTTCCCGATTTATTACTCTGATATCCTTTCCCGGTTTATGGAAGACCGGCAGGAAAATCAGATTATTTTCGATGTGAAGGATTTGGAATATCAATTTCCAAATGGAAAAAAGGGCCTTCATACACTTGATTTTTCGGAAACTTCCGGAAAGATGGTGGGCCTAATGGGTGCATCCGGCGCAGGAAAAAGCACCTTGCTGGAAGTTCTGAATGGAAACCTGAAGCCCTCGGCCGGACACATAAAAATCAACGGCCTGGACTTGCAGGCGGATAAAAAAAAGCTGGAAGGCGTTATCGGATATGTTCCACAAGACGATCTTCTTATCGAAGACATCACCGTTTTTCAGAACCTCTTCTACGCCGCCAAACTCAGTTTTGCTGATAAATCAAAAGAGGAACTGAAAGCCCTCGTCCAAAAAACAGTAAACGACCTGGGCCTTTCCGAAATTTCAAGATTGCGTGTGGGAAGTCCACTCGAAAAGATAATTTCAGGTGGGGAAAGGAAAAGAGTAAACATCGGTCTTGAGCTTTTGCGGGCACCGGGAATCCTCTTTCTGGATGAGCCTACCTCCGGACTATCTTCGAGAGATTCTCAAAGCATCATCGAACTTTTAAAGGAACTAAGCCTTCAAGGAAAACTGGTATTTGTGGTCATTCACCAGCCGTCTTCTGATATCTTCAAAATGTTTGACCGCCTGCTGATCATGGATACCGGCGGATACCCGATTTATTATGGAAACCCCATCGAGGCCATCGTTTATTTCAAAGGGAAAACAAACCAACTCAACAAGGAACACGCCTATTGTTATGAATGCGGGCATGTAAACCCCGAAACCATATTCGACCTGATCGAAGCCCGCAGGGTGACTGAATTCGGAAAATACACGCGGGAAAGAAAAATTCAACCGCAGGAATGGTACGAGGAATTCCGGAAAAACTTCAGCGCCCAAAAAATGGACGTAGTTTCAGGTGCCAGCATTCAGGCAATCAGGGCAGCCGACTGGCTCAGGCAATTCAATGTCTTCATCAAAAGAGACCTCCTTTCTAAGCTGAATAACAAACAGTACATGGCCATCAACCTCTTGCAAGCGCCCCTGCTCGCATTTCTCCTGGCCTATATCAACCGGTATTACAACATCGACAAACTTACTGGAGGCCAGTACAGTTTCGCCGAAAACGACAACATCCCCGTATTCATTTTCATTTCCATCATCGTTTGCCTTTTTCTTGGTCTTACGGTGAGTGCAGAAGAGATTTTCCACGACCGGAAAATTCTAAAGCGGGAGAAATTCCTTAATCTTTCAAGAAGCAGTTACCTGCTTTCAAAGGTGCTGATTCTGTTTTCGCTTTCCGCCTTCCAAACGCTGGCATTTTGGTTTATTTCATGCCTGATTCTGGAAATAAATGAGTTTTCCTGGATTCAACTCGGACTGCTTTTTTCAGCCAGCGCTTTTGCCAACATGCTGGGACTCAATATTTCATCGGCATTTAATCAGGCCGTTACCATTTACATTCTGATTCCGATTTTACTAATTCCGCAACTTGTACTGGGTGGAATTGTAATTCAGTTTAACAAGATTAATCCAGAGCTGAAAGACAACACCGATGTGCCCATCATTTCTGAAATTATGGCCTCCAGATGGGCTTACGAGGGGATTATGATTTCCTTTTTCAAAGACAATAAATACAATAAAACCCTATTTGAAACGAACTTTTCAAAGCATTCGGCCGACAACCGCTACATCTATGTTTTTCCGGAACTGGAAGCCAAATTGCAGTATGCCATGGAGTATTCAAACAGCGGGCTTTTCAAACACAAGGAGAAAATAGCCAGTGATTTTGAAGTCCTCCGAAATGAAATGAATCTCGAAAATTCACTTCATCCTGCGCTTACATTTAACCGCGTAGATGATTTAAAACCAGCTTGTGATGGCAAAACCATGCAGGCCGCTATGGATTATATTTCCAGGTTAAGGCTTTATTATTCAGGACTTTCTAAAAATGCCTCAGACAGAGAATCCGATCTTATTAGGGAAATGGAAAAAAGCCAAGGCGGAAACAAGGGACTCAATAATTTGCGGCTTGCCAGCCATAACCGGTCGATAGAACGCTACCTGAAAAACACCGATGATGAAAAGAAAATCATCGAAACCGATGGCCGGATTGTGCAAATGGCGGATCCTGTTTTCAGGGCGCCGGATGGAAACCACATTTTCTCAAGGGCGCATTTTTTCTCCCCATTCAAATACCTGTTTGATATTCGTTTGGATACACCGGTTTTCAACATCATCGTCTTATGGCTCATGACAGGATTTCTTTACCTCCTGCTTTGGTTTGACGGACTTAGAAAACTGATAGATTTCCTTTCCTCCGGAAAGAGTTCCAGAAATTAAGTAAGAAGGAGAACCCTTTAATCTTCCTGTTCGGAAAGAAAAACCAAGACCTCATTCCTGAATGGAATCGAGGGCTGCGCCCCTTCCCTCGTCACGCAAATTGCGGATGCGGCCTGAGCCAATCTAATGGATTCTGAAAGTATCATTCCCTCGGCAATAGCAGTTCCAGCATACGCGCAGAAAACATCACCGGCTCCGGTTGTATCTACAGGCTTGACTTTAAAAGAAGGAAAAAAATACGATGCTTCATTCTGAAAAGCCAGCACACCTTCAGAACCAAGTGTGATTAAGATAAGGGGAATTCCTGTTCTTTCGGCAATGGCTTTCGCCGCCTCATTTGCACTTTTCTGATCCGAAACAGACATACCCGTTTGAGCGGAAGCCTCGCCTGCATTCATTACCAGAATAGAAAGTTTTTTGAGCAGAGCATCAGCAAGATGTTGATACGGCGCAAGGTTCAGCAGGATTGGTATGTTTCTTTCTGAAAGCAGGTCAATCGTGGACTTCACTGTTTCCACATTGATTTCCATCTGGAGAATGCCAAGGTCAAAATCTGAATCTGAACCTTCAAACACCCGGGAAACATCAGAGGCAAGTAAAGCTCCGTTTGCTCCAGGAGCCACAGAAATACAGTTTTCGCCCTGCTTATCCACTAAAATGAGGGCCACACCAGTGGCAAGCCCCGGCACTTGTCTGACAAATCGCGTATCAATTCCACATGATTTAAGATTTTCAAGACTGTCATTTCCTAAAGAATCCAAGCCTAGGCAGCAAACCATTGTCACATTTACCCCGGCACGGGAAGCGGCAACAGCCTGATTTGCGCCCTTTCCACCAAACACCATCTTGTAATCACCACCGCCGATGGTTTCTCCCGGAACTGGCAATTTCTCAGTAAACACAATGTGGTCTACATTGGAACTGCCGACAACCAAAATGCGAGGGGATTTTGGGTTGAATTCCATCAGCGTCGGATAAGACGATGGGTAACCTGGTTCCCTGTTGTAGAAACCAAGCGAATCAAGTAAACGCCCGAAAGACATTTACTCAAGTTCAATTCCTGGCTTTTCTCCAGACAACCCGAGACCACAAGTCTGCCACGCGTATCAAGAAGGGCATATTCCCACGATTCTTGGCTATTCGATTGCAGCAAAAAGCGGCCATCTACCGAAGTGGAAAGAATGCTAACACCCTGCTTTGGAATCTCCAATGCCTCGTTTTTTGTGACCACCAATGTTGGATCTTTCAGCACCGTAGTAGCTTTATTGATGATGTGATTGGAAGGATCCAATACCGGAGTTCCGCTTATATTGGAGATACCAGACACTAGGATAAATTCCGTGTTAGAATTTACCGGGAACCGGATTGTGGTATCTGGCATGCCTGTTCTTGCGAACTTAATTGCCAGAGGAGTAGTAAACAAAGGCGTCACACCCGGAGCAGAAACTGTCTGGCTGAGTTTCAGATAAAGATTATTGTTGCCCGTGTTCCATCTGAGGCTGTATGTGGGATAACCTTCCCCATAATACCATTGCTCAAACGCTTCATCCAGGTTTACACCACCAATTTCTTCCAACACTTTTTTCACATCTGTGCCTATGGCCGTGCTGTCTGCAAATCGAATTTGATATTCTCTCAAGGCCTTAAAAAACAGGCTATCATTGTTTACAAGGTAACGAAGGGTATGAACAAATGCAGCACCTTTTGAATAACTAAGTCTGCTCGAAAAAATCCGGGTACTGTTTAGGCTATCCAAAATCCAGATGGCACCATTGGCTTGTTGCATAGCAGCTGTATGGTTGGAATTCATTTCAGTTGCTGCCTGCATGGGATATAAGCGCTCAGTCATGAGATACTCAGAATACGTTGCAAATCCTTCATTTACCCAGATATCAGCCCAGGAGCCACAGGTAACATGGTCTCCAAACCATTGGTGCCCAAGTTCATGGGCGGTAAGGCTGGCATTAAAAGTACCTTGGGTTGTCATGGTCTGATGTTCCATTCCACCCCCAAAAGGCGCCATGCAATGGCCATATTTTTCATTGTGGAACGGATATGGCCCAAACAATTCTGAGAATAGCTCCATAAAAGATGCCGTCTCATCAATGTCTGATTTAAAATTAATCAGGGTCTGGGGATTGTCGTAGATGTAGTTCTGAATCAGGATTGAATCCTGTCCCGCAGGATAGGCATAGAAACTGTAATCTACATATTTGCCCACCGCGACGGACACGAGATAATAATCAATGGGATGACGGTGCTTCCATTCATACCGCGATTTCCCGCCGGGCAAACCTGTTACAATATTTTTCAAAAGCCCATTTGAACCCGCCTTGCATTCAGATGGAACGGTAATGTTCACATCCAAACTGTCGATTTTGTCGCGAAGAGATTGTTTGCAGGGCCACCACTCGTAGGCCGAAAATGGCTGACTCAGGGTCCAGGTAATCTGGCCTCCCCAAGTAGGCGAACTGGCATTGCTCATACCTGCATCACCAAATGGATTGCTACTGCCATCCGGAGGTGTACCAGCGTACTTTGTTTCAATGGTAAAACCAAGGCCGGCAGGAATATTCGCCGGAACATACACAGCGGTAGCCTTTCTGATAAATCCAACACTATCGCCGTTCAGCAAAATTCTGGAAATATTCAGGTTTGGATGAAGTTCGAAAATCACAGAATCGATTGCCTGACGGGAATTGGCCTGCATTGTTACAGTGCCGCTGATCACTTTGGACAGGTTGGTCATTTCCAGATTTAGCCTGTAAAAGCCCACATCATACAATTCTGTGCGGGCAATCTGTGCGCGAGAAAGTGTGTTACTTTTTGCTTGGGCGTGCGAAGCTTTGGTGGCTGCGCAAGGATGTTCCCGATTCTGGGCAAAACCAGTGGAAGCAAAAATCAAAATTAAAATGGTGAGAATAACAGGCGATTTCATAAAGCAAATCAAATAAAAAATGCTGGCCTTGCTAAGCCAAAATTCAAGGATTTCGGAGTTTGAAAGTGCGCCTATGTTCCGCACTTAAGCCAAGGCGCCGAATGGCCAGGCGATGCTCTTCTGTGGGATAAGCCATATTCCTTTCCCAGCCATAACCGGGATACTGGTTTGCCAGTTGTTTCATCAACCGATCCCGTTCATTCTTGGCCAGAATAGACGCTGCCGCAATGGAAGCAAAGCGGGAATCCCCTTTTACAAAGCACCTGTGGGGAACGAATGGATAATTTTTGAACCGATTTCCATCCACCAAAATAAGACCGGGCCTTACTTCCAATTGATCTAAGGCACGATGCATGGCCAAAATGCTGGCGTTGAGTATATTAAACTGGTCAATTTCTGCCGGACTGCATTCGGCCACCGCCCATGAAATTGCCTGTTCTTTTATCCCAGATTCCAGTTTCAGTCTCGTGCTTTCACGAAGTTTCTTGGAATCATCAAGCCCTGGCAAATCAAAATCTGGGGGCAAAATCACAGCGGCCGCCAACACAGGACCAGCAAGTGGACCGCGACCGGCTTCATCGCATCCGGCTTCCAAGGTTCCATCGGTGCTAAGGAATTTTTCCATGAATGGAACTGTCTGCGAGCAAAGTCCGAAGACGGATAAGTGCCTTTTGATTGGGTGCTTTCAGAATGGCTTTTTCTATGCCCGCCTTTTCAAAAGTGGTTAGATGCCAGGAAAGGGAAGCCCTGTTTTCCGTTTTGCCATCCTCTGGATTTTTTTCCAGATCTGTGTCGGCCAGATATTGGAAGTTGAGCACCTCAAAAGGAACCTTCAGACTTTTTCCAAAATAAGAGGCCTGATGGTCATTGTTGTAGTCCTGATTCCGGGCCCAGTTTGAATAAATAGAGCCAACAGGATTCAGCAACCTCGAAAACCAGGAATCCCTGCTTTGCATACGAAAAGGCCTTTCGCGCGGCGTATCTCTTATGCACATCAGAACCACACCTGAAGTTTCCCGCTCAATCCAGTTTCTGAAAGTAGAGGCAAACTTGAGCGCATCCGCAACTCCAAAATTATCATTCAAACCACCGTCCATTACCTGAATAGCAGGTTCGGTGGGAAGTGAAACATTGGGCATCACATAAGGAAAAGTAGCATTCATTCTAAGGGCTGAAGAAAATGCCAGTCTTCCGGCATCGGCACCGGCAAAAAACCGGGACCATTCCACGCCCCGGATAATCCTGTCGTTGGGAACAATGTGGCCGGCATTGTTGTCGCAAGTCATGTAGGAAATATCCTGAGGAGAAATGTAAAGTCGGCGACCGTCATTTACGATGGCTGGAACCACAAACATCATCGGAATTAAGGCTTCACGCTCAGGATTCCGGTAATGGGCAAGGGGCCTGGCCAAAACGCCATTCAGATTCTTGTGCAAACTTTGCTCAAAAGCCAGTCCCCTATCGGCTTTGTACACATATCGGCCATCATCAAAGTTCCTGAACCGGACAAGCATGTCGTTGGAAACCAAGGAAAAAACGAGCGGGTTTAGCAAATCGCGGGACATCTGTCCAACATATTTCCTTTCATAATAATCCAGCTTTTCACCCGTAAAATTTCGAAGGCACAGATCCCTGAAATAGGCTGCGCCAATTAAACCACCAGAAGCCCCGGTCATAAGCGTAGTATGTTTCATCAGCTTAGTACCAAGACTACTATCGGAATATTGGAGCACACGAATTGTCCAGGTTGCAGCCCGAACGCCACCACCACTACAGCAAACAAGCACCATGCGGGGTTTTTCCTGTCCTGTCTTTTTTTTCCAGCGGGATAGAATCCGAATTGTTTGTAAAGAATCTCTTCGCACCAGATCCGGATTGGCAAAGGCTGCTATTTTGGGGTTACTGTATCGAACCTTGTGTTCATAATTAATGCCAAAAGCCTGGTATTCTTTGTCAATAATTCCTGCGGTGTGGAGAAAATTAATGAGCAGGGCAATGCCCAGAAAAATGGTAATGCTCCAGCCCCGCAGCCAATACGATACAGCGCCGATAACCATCAGAATTAAACCAAACAGAATGAAAATGCTGGCTCCTGCCGGGATTTGCAACCAGGTGGACGAACTAAAAAAACCAGCCAGCAATAAAAACAGAATGGTAAACAACTCGAGCAAAACAGCCGCCAGATGGCTTGTGCCAAAAACCGCGAGGTCATCCTTCAGTCGCTGAGGGCTCGTTTCCCGCACCCGGGCAACACTGAAATTCATGTCGAGAAAAAAAGCTGTACGCCCGGCAGAATTGCGCAAATCGGCTTGCCTTTTCTTGATAGACAATCGATATAAGCTGAGACTGCGCAAGCGTTCATCCAGCCAAATGGCAAGTTTGAGAATCAATCGACTTCTGGCAATCCTGAAATATAGTACCGCCAACAAAGACACAAGTACAAAACCTGCTCCGAAAGAAAGTGCTTCTAAAAAAGCTTCCCAGGGTTTTTCAAGTCCTCGCTCCACTTGAAAATTCCAGAAGCGCCACGAAAAAAGCAACCAATACAACAGCGGCAAAACAGCATTGTTCAAGGAAAACCGGATGATGGCATTTTGCATCCCAGCCAAAAAGCGAAACCGACCGGAATCAAGAATATAGGTTGTAATTTGATATGAGCTGTTGAAAATGCCGAATGCAATTCCGAGTATAAACAGGCTCAGGGCATTCACACTACCCAAATACTCAGGGTCCAGAAATAGATAGGGAACCCCATAAAGCCTGGCCCAATCCCACAAAATCACCCCAAAAAGCAAAAGCCAGAAGAAGAGAATTACCTGGTTCTTCTTCAGATGATTAAGCAGCAACCTTGCCGGAAAGGAGCTTCCTGCCCTCCAAAAAAAATCTTTAATTCTTTCGAAACCTTTCAAGAGTGTTTTCTTCTTCCCGTTTGTTTTCCGGCAACATCAAAAAACAGCCGGATTTCAACTGCATTTTATCCAAAATAAATGGAGGATGAACCAAAATTAATTCAGAGAAATGAAATCAAGTGAAACACAAAACATTAAGGCCATGGAAAATTCACCTTAAATTTATTTTTTCCTTTACAAGAGGTTCTCTGAGGAGAATTCTGACTTCGAAGGACTTTCAAAAATCTTTTATGAGATGAAAGTTCATCCAAAATTCAACCAAGAAGCAATTTCTGGCCAACTCGACGAGGTCATCCAAATTTTGATGATTCTCCCGGCCAATTCCATCAAAGCCTATCTGGAAACCTGCATCTCAAACCACAACCCGGAAGAAATTTACACGGCACTGGATTTCATTGAAACCAGCGATATCCATCCAAATTACAATCCGGAAACCTGAATATCGAGTTTTCCCTTTGCCAGAATTACCGCCTGCAGACCATTTGGCGTTACATAAATTGGACCCGGACTCAGCTCTGAAAGGTTTCCATTGAGCCTGACATTTTTATTCAGGGAATTTCCGGTGAGGTTTTCTTTAATCATTTTTCTTGCCTCATCGAGCTGGGAAGCCACCGACACAGAAAAATAAGGCTCCATCATTTTCAGGAATTTCCCGTGGGCCATCCAATTCGCCGTTTTCAATAACTTGTCTTTGGTATCCAGATCAAAATCAAGGTCCTTTATTTTCAAGCTGGTACTTGCAGCATCATACCAAGGCTTTCCTTTTATATAAACCTTGCCATTGAGCGCACCCGACATGGTCGTGGCAACAACCACATCGTTGCCGTGCCCATAAACTTCAATATCCAGAACCGTAACCTTTTGCTTTCCATCATTGAATTCGTAGGTTTTTCCACCGGCCTGTTCCATGGCAATTTTGCGAAGCTGAGAATACGGAATGTCGGTCACCATCCCCACCTCAAATTTCTCATCCATCTTATCCACAATCTTTAGTGCCGGCACTGTAGGCATCACAGAAACTGCTGGTTTTGCTCCCAGAAAAGTTTCAGCAACAGCGGTTATTCCAAGACCTATCCGAACATTTTTTCCCTTCACGCCAATCTGGGTCATCATCACCGACTGTGGCGTTACTTTGAGCCAGGCTTGATAGGCTTCATTCATCAGAAATGGTTGCTGAACAGACTTCCATGCAAACTCGGCTTGTGGTTTCAGGTTGATTTTGGCAATTTCTCCATCAACCGTTTTCACCACATTGGGCAATTCCCGGTCCATAATTTTCTCGATGATGTTGGTAATCGGAATTTCAAAGAATCCGATTTTCACCTTTGGCTCACTTACCCATTTATAACCATTGGGTGTTGTGGAAGTAGAAATCCTCCAGTCCTGACCAAGATTAATTCTGGTTAAGAAATTCAAATCAATGTCGAACTCCGTGTCTTCGTATTTGGAAACACTGAGGCCGAGTTTTTCAATTTTATAGCCGGCTTTTGCCCAGATGTTTACCGGCACTTTTATGTTAAACAGATTTCCTCCTTTTGCCTCAATGGATAGTGGCTGCCTCTTTGAAACTTTCAGCATAAGATTGTCGCCGCCATTGTCTTCAAGAGAATTGTCTTCAAAAAGTGTTTTGCCAAGCTGGTCGTTAATCTTCCGCTCAATGTCCTGAAGCGGAATTTCAATGGGGAGATTTAAGGTGGAAATTTCCTTTACGCCGGGTACCGTGGCTGAATAACTGGCCGCGGGAGCCAAGGCAAGAAATGGCTTTCGAGCGCAGGAAGCCGCCAAAAGGAGAAACAAAAAGAGGGATAGAATTCTTGGAACGATCATAGTTAAAATTAGACCCGTAAAATTGGGAAATCAATCCTAGAGTCTGAAGGAAAAATCCCTCAGAAGGCAAAGTTTCAAAAACTTTATGGTGTATTCCTGCCGACCCCACCCTTAATGACTAATTTTACCCCCAGTCATGAAAATCAGAAATTTCCTGCAAATCTACCTGGATGATCCCAACATTGGGATGATGCTCAAGCATTTAGAAAGCAAGCAGGCATCGGTAGTCTTAAAAGGGCTTGCCGGGTCTATGGACGCCATAGCCGCAGCTGCATCCTATATTTCCTCGCCTGCAAACAGCCTTTTTGTATTGAACGACAAAGAGGAAGCTGCCTATTTTCATGATGATTTGAGAAAATTGCTTGAAAAGGAAGACGGCATTCTCCTTTTTCCAGCGAGTTGCAAAAAGCCATTTCATTTCGAAGAAATAGACAATGCCAATGTCTTGCAGCGTTCAGAAGTGCTTTCTGCCATCATCGAGGCAGACAAATCGGGTAAGAAACTATTGATCGTAAGTTATGGGGAGGCTCTTTCAGAGCTGGTTCTCAACAAAAAATCCTTGGTGTCTGGTTCCAGGATTCTTCAGATTGGCGAAAAAATAGATTTTGATGCCTTGCATGAAACCATGCACAGTTTTGGTTTTGAAAAAACAGACTTCGTCTTTGAACCCGGGCAATTTGCTGTTCGGGGATTTATAGTAGACATCTTCTCTTACTCTTCTGAATTTCCATTCCGACTGGAACTTCTGGATGATGAAATTGAATCCATTCGGATGGTGCACCCTGAAACCCAGCTTTCGATTCGCAACCTGGACAAGGCCACCATTATGCCCAATGTGCAGACCAAAATGACGGTGGAGGAAAGAGAAGGCCTGCCGATTTTTCTACCTGCAGGAAGCCGGGTTTGGATAAAAAATCCAGCACAAACCTTGGCATCCATTCAAAAGGTTTTTGATAAAGTACATCTGGAAAGAGAAAAACTATCCGGATTTACCGGATCAGGAAATCTCCTTTCAGAACCTGGCCGGCTTTTTTGCGATGCGGCTGGATTTGAAAAACAAATTTCAAATTTGCCTACGGTGTATTTCGGAGGAAAAGGTCCGGGAAAATCACCGGTGATAGAGTTCAAAACAGTTTCTCAACCCGCTTTCAATAAAGATTTTGAACTCCTTGGAAATACTCTGCGCGATTTGTCGAACCAAGGTTTCCAAACCCTGATATGTGCGGATTCACCCAAACAACTCGAGCGCCTGCAATCCATTTTTGATGAAACCAGCCATGGCCTTCAATTCGAAAGTCTTTACCTGAACCTGAGAGCTGGATTTGAAGACAAAGACAATAGAATTGTTTGCTACACAGACCACGAAATATTCCAGCGATTCCACCGCGCAAAAGGGAAAGAGCGATTTTCAAAAACCAGAGCACTAACACTCCGGGAGCTAAAAACTCTGATGCCGGGCGATTTTGTAACCCATATCGATTATGGCATTGGCCGGTTTGCCGGTCTGGAAAAAATTGATGTAAGCGGAAAGCAACAAGAAGCCGTTCGGCTTGTGTACCGCGACAATGATTATTTGTTTGTATCCATTCATTCACTCCACAAAATTTCCCGGTATTCGGGTAAGGAAGGGGAGCCTCCTGCCATTTCAAAATTGGGCTCCGAGGAATGGGACAACAAAAAGAAAAAGGTCAAAAAAAGGGTAAAGGATATAGCGAAAGACCTTATCCGCCTTTATGCAAAACGCAGAGATGCAAAAGGATTTGGGTTTTCACGAGATAGTTATCTGCAAGTGGAACTGGAAAGTTCCTTCTTATATGAAGACACACCAGACCAGGCAAAGGCCATCCAGGATGTTAAAAACGACATGGAAAAAATTTGCCCTATGGACCGTCTGGTTTGTGGAGATGTAGGTTTCGGCAAAACAGAAGTAGCAATCAGAGCGGCTTTTAAGGCGGTAAACGACAGCAAGCAAGTTGCTGTTTTGGTGCCAACCACAATTCTGGCCATGCAGCATTACAAAACTTTCAGGGACCGCTTGGCTGGTTTGCCCTGCAATGTTGAATATATCAGCAGGTTTAAATCTCAGTCAGAGATTACCAAAATTCTGGAAAAGGTTAAAAAGGGGGAAACCGACATCCTGATCGGAACCCACATGCTTCTAGGCAAAAAGATTGAGTTCAAGGATCTAGGACTAATGGTTGTAGACGAGGAACAAAAGTTCGGGGTTAAGGCAAAAGAGAAACTTAAGGAAATGAAGGTGAATGTGGACAACCTCACCCTTACCGCAACGCCCATTCCAAGAACCCTGCAACACTCCCTGATGGGAAGCCGGGATTTGAGCATCATCGCAACCCCACCTCCAAACAGACAACCGGTTACAACTGAGGTGCACACTTTTTCAGAAACGATACTGAGGGATGCCGTCCGTTATGAAGTGGACCGCGGAGGCCAGGTTTTTTTCATCCACAATCGAATCGGAGACCTCGTACAGCTGGCAAACACCGTTATAAAACTGGTGCCAGATGCCAAAGTGGCCATCGCCCACGGGCAAATGGAAGGAAGTCAACTTGAGGATGTAATGCTGCGTTTTATCGACGGAGATTTCGATGTGCTTGTAAGCACCAACATTGTAGAAAGTGGGCTTGATATTCCAAATGCCAATACAATCATCATCAACCAGGCGCATATGTTTGGTTTGTCCGATGTGCACCAAATGCGGGGCAGAGTAGGCAGAAGCAACCGAAAAGCGTACTGCTTTTTGTTTACGCCACCCATGAACCTGATAACCTCAGATGCGCGCAAAAGATTGAACACCCTTGAAGAGTTCTCAGAGCTTGGTGACGGCTTTAAAGTAGCAATGCGCGACCTTGACATCCGTGGAGCCGGCGACCTCTTAGGCGCAGAGCAAAGTGGCTTTATCACAGACCTCGGTTTTGAGGCTTACCATAAAATCCTGGATGAAGCGATTCAAGAATTGAAAGAAACAGAATTCAAATCGCTGTTTGAAAACGAACCCGATACAGGACCCTTGGTGAAAGATTGTATCTTGGAAACAGATCTGGAGATGTTGATTCCTGAAAAATACATCACAAGCATCACAGAAAGACTGGCCTTTTACACTCAACTTGATGACCTCGAGAACGAAGATTCACTGAAAGAATTTACGAAGAATCTCGCGGACAGATTTGGCCCAATTCCCGGGCGTGTGCAACAATTGATTAATTCAGTGAGGCTTCGCTGGAAAGCAGAAAACCTGGGATTTGAAAAACTGGTATTGAAAGAAAAAGCCCTACGCGGAACCTTTATTTCAAAACCAGATTCCCCATTTTACCAATCCGAAATATTTGGACAGATCATCCAGTTTGTCACAAAAAATCCTGGCAAATGCAGTATGAAAGAAAAGGGAACAAAATTGATTCTAAGATTTGAAAATGTCCCCGATGTTGCAACAGCGCTGAGTTTGCTGGAAAGCCTCGTTCCTTCATAAAAGAGGAACATGAATTTCAGAGGTAAAAATTGAGCAACAATAATTTTATCGGTAAAAGGGAAAATTAAAACCCACAGAAGTTTGCATTTCTGGCAAACCAGATGGCATAATTCTGCAAAAATCTGGCGCCCCACAAAACCCAGAAAGCCTTGACTTATTTATCTCAAGGCAACTAATTGTATAAGCAATCGGCAACGAAAGAATTCCTACTCAACTTTTAGATTTAACCAGTAAAATCCCAGAAACAAAAAAAGCCCCGTATTTCTACGGGGCTTTTTTTTAAGACTTAAAACCTATTATTCAACAACCAATTTGGTTGTGAACTTATGGTTCTTACCAATGCAAGATACATTGTAAACACCTGCTGCCAATTTAGCAGAGATGGCATGCTCAGCACTGTTTCCAGAACCGATGGTCTGGGTGGCAGAGTAAACAACTTTACCAAGAACATCGGTAATGGTTACTGCAACATTGCTCTCATTTTCGAAACCAATCATAGAAGCAACAACTTTGCTACCATTGCTTGGGTTTGGATATAGAGAGAATACAGCTGAACCATTGATGCTTGGCTTAACATCCGTGATGGCAGTTGGAGAGAACACCAACTCAAAACGATCATTAGAGTTAAGATTGTTTGTAGTAGCTACAGTGAAAGTGTAAGAAGGATACTGACGAACATCTACGATGCTGTTAAGAACCCTGTCTTTCAAGTAAACATGAACATTAGCTGGGAATGTAGAAAGCTCGAGGAAATTAAACTTGAACTGACCAGTCTGTCCGCTGTAGAAGCTTCTAACTGGAACTACACGATATC
>CANETC010000068.1 GCA_947441055.1 Cytophagaceae bacterium
GCTGCCGGGTACACTTACCAATGGAATATTGGTTCAACCGATTCGGTGATTCTGGTTACTCAGTCCGGCGTTTATTCGGTTACTGTCAGGAACCAAGGTTGCGTTAAGACTGATTCAGTAGAACTTACCTTTATTCCTCTTCCTTCAACAGTAACAATTAGTGGCAATGCTTCATATTGTCTTGGAACAGCGATTGATCTTTCCATTCAGGGAGCAGAACCTGGGGTTCAATATTTGTGGACTGGTCCTGCTGGTTTAAGCCAGACTGGAGACAGCATCAACATTGCTTCGGCCAGCTTAGGAAATTCCGGAACGTATCAGGTTACTCCTTCTAAAGGTGCTTGTCTTGGAACTCCAACCAGCCTTGATATTACAGTTTATCAAAGTCCACAAGTGAATCTGGGTCAGGATATTCAGTCTTGCCAAGGCAATACAATTACTCTGGATCCTACCCAAAATGGAGAAGGATATATTTACCTTTGGAACAATGGATCAACTGATAGCAGCATTAATGTGAACTCAACCGGGCAGTATTCAGTTGAAGTTAGCAACGGAACGATTTGTAAAACGCGTGATACAATCAATATTGAGTTTTTTGTTCAACCAGCTACGCCAGTTATTTCGGGTGATTTCATCTATTGTGAAGGTGAGAACGCCCAGTTTGCGGCAAGTCTTCAAACTGGTGTAAATGTTTCATGGACCGGTCCAAATGGTTTCTCCTCTCTTGGAAATCAGGTTAACATTCCTGGAATCAGCCTTTCACAATCTGGATATTTCAAGGTACTTGCATTTTCGCCGGGTTGTGTGGGTGCAGCTGACAGCGTACTCATTCAGGTTTCAGGTAGCCCTTCACTTGAACTTGGTGCTGATACTACAACATGTTCAGGAGTTCCTGTAGTTCTAAGTGCTGTTACAGGTTCTGGCCTAAATTACCAATGGACTGGTGGTGCAACTACTCCAACGATTGCGGTTTCTGGAAGCGGTACTTATTACCTGACAGTTACAAATGCTGGTTTGTGTTCGGCTACTGATTCCATCGGGGTGACCATCAAGCCTTCACCAGAGCCAATTGAAATTTTATCTGGTTCCAAATCAATATGTTCTAATGAAACGGTGATTTTCTCTGTTGTTTCCAGGGACAATGAAGTGTATAACTGGACCGGGCCATTCAATTTCAGCGAACAGGGTGATTCCATTCAGCTTGCGGGTGGCACAGCCTCCGGCGGAACTTATACAGTAACCGCGGATCGTGATGGCTGTTTAGGAAGTCCATTGAGTGTAACACTTGGAATTAAGCCAAATCCTACGCTGAGTGTTGAATATCCGGCTCAGGTTTGTAGAGGTGTCCAAAAGGCCGCAACTGCTACAGCAAGCGATGGCTCATTAATTTTGTGGTCTAATTTGGTGAGTGGCCCTGCAAATCAACTAAGTGTTGGCCAGCATTGGGTTAGTGCCACATTGAACGGATGTTCTGTAAGAGATACTTTCTTAATCTCAAATGCTGGACCTCTGGCAGCCTTTACTACCAATCCAGATAGTGTGCTTGAAGTTTACAAAGACATCAAGTTCATCGATCAGTCTGTAAATGGACTGAGTCCGATTGCTTCGTGGAATTGGAATTTGGGCTTCGCCGGTCAGAGTACCGACCAGAATCCAAACCGTACTTACAATTTTGAAGGCCTTGTTGATGTGAGCTTAGTTGTAACCGATCAGGCAGGTTGTTCAGATACTGCTTCCCGTAGTTTGTTGATCGGACCTCCGGTTGGATGGTTTATTCCAAATTTGTTTACGCCAAATACAGACGAAGACAATGATCTTTTCATCATTCGTGATTTGGAAAAATTCCCGGGAACTTATCTTCGAATTGTAAATCGTTGGGGTAAAGTTGAGACTGAGGTCAATGATTATAAAAATGATTGGTCTGGTGAGAATCTCGAAGATGGCATCTACTATTACAACATCAAGCGCGGAGTTGATGGCCAGATTTTCTCTGGATTCGTTGAACTGAAACGCTAGAAAATTGAAAAATCAATTGAAGGGCCTTCCGACAGGAGGGCCTTTTTTTTGATTAAACTCAGAATCCGCATTAGAAATTCTATTCCGAGGGTAAATTGCTGCAAATCAGAAGCTTTGCAGCCTTATCCTCTGCATCCGTAGCGCTGCTACGAATTTCGAGTATAAGTCTCTGATTTTTTGCACTTTCCCCTCTCATCACGAACCTCTAATGCGGAATCCGGGTTAAAATCAAGGATTTTGAATCAAATTCATCTTCTTTCTATGTCAATTACACCCTTGGCTTACATTTGCAAACTAGTACACCTGATATGACAGAAACAAAATCCCTGCTCAGCCACCGGATTCTGGTGATGGAAGAATCTCAGACAATTGGCATGGCCAAGAAAGCCAGAGAACTTGCCTCGAAGGGTATTGATGTAATCAACCTAAGTTTTGGTGAGCCGGATTTTCCTACGCCTTTGCACATTAGGGAAGCTGCAAAAAAGGCAATCGATGAGGGTTTTACATTTTATACACCAGTAGCGGGTTATCCAGATTTAAAAAAGGCAATTTGTGCCAAGTTCAGCAGAGACAACGGAATCAGTTTTGCACCAGAGAACATTGTGGTTTCTACCGGGGCGAAGCAATCCATTGCCAATGCAGTTCTGTGTTTGGTAGATTCGGGCGATGAAGTTGTCATCATCGGGCCGTATTGGGTGAGCTACCTTGAAATCGTAAAATTGGCTGAAGGAATCCCGGTCGTGGTTTCCGGTAAGATTGAGAATAGCTACAAGCCTTCAATTAAAGATGTTGAAGCGGCAATCTCTGACAAAACAAAAGTGGTTTTGTATTCTTCTCCTTCAAACCCAACTGGCGCAGTTTTTTCCAAAGAAGAACTCGAAGACCTTGCGGATGTTTTGATTCGTCACCCCAAGGTTATTGCCATTGCGGATGAAATTTATGAGTACATCAACTTTGTAGGCAAGCATGAAAGTCTTGGGGCGATTGAACGGGTTAAGGATCGCGTTGTTACCATAAACGGACTTTCAAAAGGCTTTGCCATGACAGGCTGGCGCTTGGGTTACCTTGGCGCACCCAAATGGATTGCAGATGCCTGCGACAAAATTCAGGGTCAGTTTACCTCGGGAACCAATTCAATTACACAAAGAGCGGCGATTACAGCTTTGGAGTCGGATCTCGGTCCAAGCCGGGAAATGACCAGAAGATTTAAGGAAAGGCGCGACATGGTGCTGGAGAAATGTAAATCAATTTCAGGATTCAGGAACATGGTTCCGGATGGTGCCTTTTATCTTTTTCCTGAAGTGAGTTCTTATTTTGGAAAGAAAAGTCCTGATGGAGAATTGATTTCCAATGCCACAGACCTTTGTATGTATCTGCTAAATCATGCCCATGTTTCTGTGGTTCCGGGTGAAGCATTCGGGGCTGCACAATGCATAAGGATTTCTTTTGCAGCGGCAGATGAAAAAATTGCTGAGGCCTTCGACCGAATCCAAAAAGCTTTGGAAGTACTACATTGATTTAAACCTAAGTGGAAAAACTTTTTGATAAAATGATTGGCCTACGCGTTCTCGTAATTGGGGATGTAATGGCTGATGCGTATGTAATGGGCAAGGTTGACCGGATTTCTCCGGAAGCACCTGTCCCAATTTTGCATATCCGAAACAACGAAATGAGACCCGGCGGAGCTGCGAATGTAGCACTCAACCTTAGGGCCATGGGCGCCGAAGTAGAAATGTGTGCGCTTGTTGGGAATGATGAAAAAGGTGAAAATCTGGTTTCGCTGCTTCAAGCTGAAGGAATCGGAATTTCCGGAATTGTCCGATCAAGCGAAAGGCCAACAACTATAAAAACCAGAATCATAGCTGGTGGACAGCATTTGCTTCGAATTGATGAGGAGGATGACAGACCAACCAAGGATTCAGAAAAATCTGGATTGTTGACGGCGGCACTTTCGCTTGCAGATTCTGTGGATGCCATCATTTTTGAGGATTATGACAAGGGAACAATCTTCCCGGAGTTGATTTCTGCTGTAACGCAAAAGGCACTTGCCAAAGGAATTCCGGTTACAGTAGATCCTAAAAAAAGGAACTTCATGGACTACAAAGGCGTTTCGCTTTTCAAACCAAACTTGAAGGAACTTCGCGAGGGTCTGAAAATAGAAGCTGACCCACGAAAGGAAGGAGATATTTTGAATGCTTGTCGCAAACTCGCTGAATCCTTGGATGCCAGGGGCGTTTTGCTGACACTTTCTGAATTTGGAATGGCCATTTATATGGATGGGTTTTTTCAGCACATTCCTGCAGTTCCGCGTGATATTGCGGATGTTAGCGGAGCCGGTGATACAGTAATTTCGATTGCTACACTTTGTATGGCGGCCAATTGTTCCGCAGAAACAACCCTTTTTCTTGCCAATCTGGCTGGTGGCCAGGTCTGTGAATATTCAGGTGTTGTACCGGTTCGGAAGGATGTCCTTTTGCGAGAAGCATTGGAGAAATAGAACCAAAGGATTGTATGAAAAAGTTAGTTGTTTTTACTGGCGCCGGGGTTTCTGCAGAAAGCGGCATTGCAACTTTCCGGGCATCAGACGGACTTTGGGAAAACCATCGGATTGAAGATGTGGCAAGTCCGGAAGGCTGGGCGAAGGACCCTTCTTTGGTTCTGGATTTTTACAACATGCGTCGCGCTCAGGCAAGGAAAGCAATGCCCAATCTTGCCCATGAAACAATTTGCGAGCTGGAACAATGGTTTGATGTGGTGGTTGTGACCCAAAATATTGACAATCTCCACGAAAGAGCTGGAAGCCGTAGAATCATTCATCTCCATGGAAGTATTTTCCATGCCCGTGGAACAGGTAAAAATGAAGAGCTTGTAGAGCTTCATTCAGAAGACATTCAAATTGGAGATCTTGCCAGTGATGGAAGTCAACTCCGTCCTCACATCGTCTGGTTCGGGGAGTCTGTTCCGATGATGGATTTTGCCATTGAAGAGGTCTTGTCTGCAGATGCGCTTTTGGTTGTGGGAACTTCTCTTCAGGTTTATCCTGCCGCCTCTTTATTGACTTATCTTCCTTCTGGCAAGCCTATTTTTCTGGTTGATCCTTCGCCCTCAATTCCTTCTGTTGGAAAAAATCTTGAAGTCATAAGAACAAAAGCAGTGGAAGGACTTCCGCTTGTGAAGGATATGTTGCTTCGCCATTTTAATATCACCACTTCCTAATTGTTGCTGCTGCAATATTTTTTTCCATCGGGATTTCGGAAATCCGAATAATATTTGCCCGATTTTCTTTCATACCAATTTTTTTATCTTCTCTGATGACCAATCAAACAAAACAATCAACAAACTGGGGTGCATTTTCGGTGCTCATTTCTGTGTTCTTTTTTTGGGGCTTTGTGGCTGCAAGCAATGACATTCTTATTCCTGTTTTCAAAAAAGCATTTGACCTTAGCCAGGGGGAAAGTCAGCTGGTTTCTTTGGCCTTTTATGTGGCCTATACAGTCGGATCACTTTTGTATCTTGGCGTTTCCGGACTTATCGGCGAAGATCTTACCAACAAGATTGGCTATAAAAATGCGCTCTCTCTCGGTCTTGTAATTTCAGCCTTGGGCACTTTGCTGTTTTATCCTGCGGCCAATACTGGATCTTTTCCGCTCATGCTTTCCGGGCTATTTATTGTGGGCTTAGGTTTTTCTCTTCAGCAAACGGTTGCCAACCCGCTTGCCATTGCACTGGGATCCATTCAAACAGGTTCACAGCGGCTTACACTTGCAGGTGGCATCAACAATCTTGGCACCACCATCGGGCCCTTGATTGTGAGTTTTGCCATTTTCGGTTCTGCTGGTTCCGGAGATTCCAGCATCAATATTGAAAGCATCAAAATTCCTTATCTGGTTCTTGGACTTGCCTTCCTAATTGTGGCTGTCATTCTGAAAATTTCGCCCATTCCTGATCGTCCGTCTATTGATAGTTTGGAAGATGAAAAAGGAGAAAATTCTCGGAAATCTGCGCTGAGTTATCCCCAGTTGTTGATGGGTATGATTGCGATTTTCGTCTATGTTGGGGTTGAGGTTTCAACCGCCAGCAATCTCCCTGCATACATGGAAAAGGATTTAGGTTTTGCGCTTGGAGATATTGCCCCATATATTTCTCTTTACTGGGCCAGCCTTATGATTGGTCGCTGGACTGGTGCTGTTGAAGCCTTTAATCTTAGTTCTGGCATGGAGAAAATTGCCAAGTTTTTTGCGCCATATCTTGCTTTTGGTGTATTTCTGATGGTAAACTCGATTGCCAAGCATGACCTAACTCCTTTTTACTTATATGGTTATATTATTTTGGTGCTGATTGGTGCCGACCTTGCCAGTAAAGGAAATCCAGCAAGAATGCTTTTGATTTTTTCTGCTCTGGGTATGGTGGCACTTGGAATTGGAATGGCAACTTCGGGCATGACAAGCGTGTATGCCTTTACAAGTGTTGGACTGTTTTGTTCAACTTTATGGCCTTGCATTTTTACACTTGCGGTTAGCGGACTTGGAAATAAAACAAGTCAGGGAAGTAATTTCCTGATCATGATGATTATGGGAGGCGGAATTGTGAGCTGGCTCCAGGGCTTTGTTGCGGACAGTACTTCCATACACCAAAGCTACATCGTGGGCGTGGCCTGCTTTGCTTATCTGGCTTTTTATGCCTGGAAAGTAAGTGGAATCCTGAAAGCGCAGGGTATCGATTTTGATAAGAAAATTTCTGGAGGGCATTAATTCAAGCCCTCTCTACATTTATGAAAAAACACATTGGCTGTCTCCTAAGCCTGCCTTTTATTGCAGGAATTATCTTCAACGGGCAGGCCCAGAAAAAGAAACTGAGTCTGGAAGAATCCATGACCAATCCTTCTTTTTCTATGGCTGTTCGCCAGCTGCATGGATTTTCGGATGGTGCCTGGGCCGAGGTAGTTGGTGCAGGAGCCAAAGGGGATGTTTTGGTGAAGCGTAAGGGAGAAAAGACAGATACTTTGCTTTTTGCTGTGAACTGGAAATCCGACAAAAAGAATTTCCCAAAAATTAACTGGAAGGAAGGAAACCGGCTTTGGGCATTTTGGGGTTCCGATTTGCTCGAGTGGTCGCTGAATGAAAAGATTTCCCGTCCAGTTTGTACACTTTCGGAGGATGCCGAAAATCAGGATGTGGACGATAAATCCATGGCTGTGGCTTTTACCAAAGAAAACAACCTCTTTATCCAAAAAGGGAGCCAAACCCTTACCGTCAGCAATGAGTTGAACAAGGACATCCTTTTTGGTCAGACGGTTCATCGCAGTGAGTATGGAATAAACAAAGGCACATTTTGGTCGCCGGATGGAAGTCAGCTGGCATTCTATCGCATGGATCAGTCGATGGTAACGGATTATCCAATTGTGGATATAACAGAGAAGCCAGCGAAGGTGAAGAACATCAAATATCCAATGGCTGGGCAAACAAGCCATCTTGTCAAATTGGGTGTTTTTAATGTTGCCAGCGGGAAATTGGTTTACATGGATGTTGCGGGTCCTGCAGACCAGTATCTTACAGGAATAACCTGGACTCCAGACTCCAGATACATCACAATTACCCTTCTCAACAGAGAAACAAATCACCTCAAATTGAATGTATATGAGGCTGCCTCCGGCAAGTTTCTGAAAACACTTTTGGAAGAAAAATCAGAGATTTACCTCGACCCTCAGCAAGGACCTCTTTTTTTGAATCCTGCTTTGGATTTTGTCTGGCAATCCGACAGAAACGGAACCAATCATCTTTTTCAATATGCCTGGGATGGAAAGATGAAAAAGCATTTGAGTTTCGGTTCGGATAAGGTTACCGAAGTTCATGGCCTAGATGGAAGTGGAAAAAAACTGGTCTTTACGCAGGCCGATTTTTCGGGCATGGACAGAATTGTAAAAAGTGTGGACATGTCAAGTGGTAAAATCAAGGTTATGACCAATCAAAGAGGTGTTCACAATTTCAATTGGTGTGATGGCCGCAATGGATTTTTGGATGTTTGGTCCAACCTTTCAACGCCAAAACAAATTGATTATGTGGCCATTGCTTCCAATTCAAATGTGCTTAAGAAATTCCCGAGTCCATTCGATTCCTTTGATTTTCCAAAAATTGATACGCTCAGCCTTAAGGCTTCAGATAGCCAAAAATTGAATTGTCGCCTCATCCTTCCAACAGGTTTTGATCCTGCAAAAAAGTATCCTGTAATCGTATATGTGTATGGTGGACCGCATGCCCAGATGCTTACAAATTCCTGGCTTGCAGGCGCCAATACATGGATGGCGGCATGGGCTTCGGAAGGATTTGCTGTTTTTACACTTGACAACCGTGGCAGTCATAACAGAAGCGCCGCATTTGAAAAAGCGCCATATCGGAATTTGGGAACCCCTGAAATGGAAGACCAGCTTCGGGGCGTGGATTATTTAAAATCATTGCCTTGGGTTGATGGTTCCAGAATAGGCGTTCATGGCTGGAGCTATGGTGGATTTATGACCACAACCTTGATGTCCAGGGCTCCGGGCGTGTATAAAGTTGGAATTGCTGGTGCGCCGGTGATTGACTGGGAAATGTATGAAATCATGTACACCGAGCGTTACATGGATACGCCAAAAGAAAATCCCAAGGGCTACGAAACTGCCAGCCTCTTAAACCATGCGGGGAATGTAAAAGGTAAATTCATGCTTATCCATGGCACTTCAGATGATGTAGTCGTTTGGCAGAATACCCAGTCATTTTTGAAGAAAGCCATTGGAGCCGGTGTTCAGCTTGACTATTTTATTTATCCTGGTCACGGACATGGAGTAGGAGGGAAGGACCGCATGCACCTAATGCGAAAAATGACGGATTACTTCAAGACCAATCTGTAATCTGCATTTCAGGTAAATTTCAAGAATAGAATTTCTGTCAGGCCAATTCTTCGGACACTTGGCTTTGTTCAATCATTCCTGGCCTCATCCCAAAATAGCAATCCAGGCACCATTTCGCCACCTGAAGATCTAATTCTGAAATCTTTCCAGTTTTGCGGACAACCAGGCTTGGTGAAACGGAGAAAATTTTTCCAATTCGCACCAGCGACAAGACGCTCAGTCCATTTTCCGCTGTGGGTTGAAGTAAAAAATCTTCGTATGCTGCCCATGAATGGTGGCTTGAAATGTAGACAATGGTAATGTCCATTTTAGAAATCGCCAGCACCAACGCGGGTCGGGTTTTAAAACCACTCAGGTCGGTGAATGGGAATGGCACTTCTACAATATCCCCACAATTGAAAGGCGGTTTTGTGCCCGCAGCGGAAGCATAAACCCATTGGTTTTCACCCAAAAAGTAGATATGCTCGGTCTCGGGAGATTCCCTGTAGTTGTTCAACAACTGTTTCATTTTGATTAAATCCTCAATACAAATTAAATGTCCAATTTGATTTGTACAAAGTGAAATTTTTTTGAAAAATGGCCATCATGCTTCCAAAAAATTCAATCCAATGAAATAAGGACATCAAGCGAAAAATATTTCTTTATTTTGCAACCCCACCTTCGAAAAGTGGTTACTTAATGCTCCGATTAATACTCCTTTACATCATTGGTTCTGTTCTCCTTTGGTCCTGTTCTACAACAGAACAGGTTCAGCCACAGCCAAATCCATGGACAATCAAAACAAACCCTGTAACCAAGTTGAGTGGTTACAAAGCCAATACCGGTGGATCTGTTGTACAGCGTGGCGGTGATGTGGTCATTTCAAAAGGGGTGTGTTGGAGCAGGACTCAACAAATACCAACCATCAATAATTTCAAGACTATAGATGGCGCTGGAAATTCAGATTGGTCCAGCATTATTGATAGTTTGGTTCCGCAGGATACTATTATTGTCCGGTCTTATGTGGTAACAGGCATTGGCACTTTTTATGGCCAGGCAGAAGGTTATCGTGTCAAAATTCAGACCAGTCCACCTTCAGTTCAAACAAATCCTGTGACCGATGCCAGGAAAACTTCCGCTCTTTTGTCGGGTAAAATTGTAACGGATGGCGGCGCCAATTTGGTGGAGCGTGGTTTTATTCTCACCAATACTACAACCCAATTTACCCAGAAAGTTCAGGTTCCAATTCTGAACCCGGATTCATTGGATGCCAGTTTTGATACTATTATGCCAGGCCTTCAAAGCAATACAACTTACGAGGTAAAGGCCTACGCCAGAAACACAGATTTCACATCTTTTCGTTACGGGGAATCCCGTTTTTTCTTTACAAATGGCAATTTGCCTGATCCCTTTCCTGTGGTTTTTACAGATACATTAATGATTGATACTGCGGCTTCCTCTCTGGATTCTGTTACCGCCAAAGCAAATGGATTTGTATTTTCTAATGGAGATTTTTCTGTGCTTTCAAAAGGCTTTTGCTATGGCACCAGCCGCAATCCGGGATATTATGGTTCAAGGACTGATGATCCTTCTTCTCCATTCAATCCGAATGTTGATGTGAAAATTATCGGTCTCGTGCCGGGTCTTCGCTACTATTATCGCGCCTATGCCCGGAATGAAGCCGGCATTGGTTACGGCGAAGAAAAGAGTTTTATCGCCATTCCATAATTGAGTCAGGGAAGGCTTTTTAGTGCTTCCTTGTACCTGTTTTCAGCAGGATTTTCAACAGAAAGTCTGTTCAATATCTTTCTGGCTTCTTCGAATTTGCCTGTTTCAATATAGCAGCGGGCAAGATTTTCTTTCGCCATTATTCTGTCGGGATCTCCTTTCAGGGCATTTTTCAGAAATTTCTCCGCTTCTGCATGGTTGCCGGAATTTAAAAAATTATAACCAAGGTTGGTGTTGGCATCAGGATCCAGAGGTCTGCGTTTTAATATCTGCTCATAATTCGGAATCCGGCCAGTTTCCTCATCCGCCAGTGCTTTTCTGAAAAGAAAGTCAATTCGGTCGGGGGCTTTCTTGCAGGCAAGTTCGAGTTCGCTATACCAGGGTAAACCTGCCTTTCGTTTCACTTCTGACCAATGAAAAAGTACGATTGGGTCAGAAGATTTTCTGAAAGTAGAACTATCGGCAACGGGCAGTCCGAGCAAATTTTTGAGGTAGTGGTATCGCAGTTTTTCTGTTTCCGGTAGGAATTTTAGAAATGATTTTACCCTTTGCAAGGCAAGCGTATCTGCCATGTTTTCAGAATATTTCAACCAGGCCAAACCAATTTCTTTTTTTGTAACGGAATTCCCTGCAAAGTTTTTGAGTTCTGTTTTGCCCTTTTTTGGATTGAAATCTGCTGGATTTTTTCTGATAAAATGGTCAGTTGAATTTACATGGGGAATGTCGCTGGTGCCCGATTTCAAAAGATGGCAGGAAATACAATTGGTTTTTTTACCATTGCTCTTGGTGCAGGATTTTTGGTGACTGGTTTTCGTGTGACAGGAAAGGCACTTTTGATTGTAAAATGTCTCTGGGTCTTCGGGCAATTTTCCGTGCGGGTCATGGCATGTTGTACAAGTTAGTTTTCCTTTGCTATTCTTGAAACAGGCACTCATTTGCAACCTTTCTGCATGCGAAGCGAAACCAAAACCCGAGGCACTTGCCGATGTAATAAAAACCTCATAATAATCTGAAAATCGTTTACCCGGACTGAAATTCCCTGCAGGTTTTTTGTCTCTCGGTATTTTTATTCCTTCGAGATGGCAGTTCCGACAAACATCCATTTGAATTTGTTGGTCTGTGGCTGCCAGTCTTATGATTTTCAAGTCTTTCGACTTGCCATTTGTTTTTTGCATTTCCTCCAGATGCGCATTTGCGGAGGCATGACAAGAACTACAATTCAATGCGTGCCCGGCATTTTTGTAGCGGTTAATGGAATTTGGAATCGCCTCAAATCCTGAATTGTGGCAATCCAGACATTCGGTTCCAATTTCTCTGTCGAATCGCTGGTTGCCACCGTTCTCATAGCCCGGACTCAAATCCCAGATTTTCTTCCGGGAATACCAGGTAAGCGGCATTTCATAGAGGTAGCCGTTTTCTTCTCTAAGGAAAGAAACTGTCTGGTTTCCGGATCCTATCACATGGGAAACAAGCTCTTTTCTAAGGTGGATTGTATCCTTTCCTTCAAGTCTAAATTCAAGGATGTTAAAACTGGAGTTTTGTTTTTCTGCCAGGTAAAAGAGGTTTTTTGACTTATCAAATACTGGTTTGGCAGTGTTCCAATCGGCAATTTCTCCGGCCATTTTAACTGGGAAAAACGACCGGCCTTTTCCGGTTTGAAGAAATGAATCCACGATTCCGGCATGGCAAGGCCTGCATTCCTGAACCGGAATATGGCCATTGCTTTTCTCCTCATCTTCGACCACTACCTTGGTTTCTTCCTTCTGGTTGCAAGATTCCAGCAACACAAGTCCAAATACAAACAGCAGACAAGCCGAAATCCAAATTTGCCGACTCAATCCGAAAATCACCAGAAATTTACGGAGTGCTGATCTGTTCATCTCATCCGTCGGATTTACAAAGATTTTCAGCTAGCGAGTTCCTTTTTTTGTCTGCCAGCCCCGTATTTCAAAATAGAATCAATGAATTCCAGTGGCTTGAGTTTATCAATTGCCGCCTGATGGAAAATGCAGGTTGCAGGTGTCATGCCAGGCAGGGAATTGATTTCAATGATGATGGTTTCAACCCTGCCATCTGAAAAAATACGCACAAAGGCATCAATCCGGCAGTAGCCTTCCACATTGAGGATCCTTGCAGTTTTTTCCAGGGTTTTTTTAACCTCCGACGAAATTCTGTTCTGGCTTTCCGGATTTTTGCTAAAGCGGGCCGGGGTAATATTCTGCCCTTCTCCGGCGAGAAATTTCTCCTCCAATGAAAGCACTTCTCCTGATGCCAGAGTTTCGGAAGGTTCAAATACTTTATAAACGCGTTCTCCGGTTGAGCTGATAGAAGTGCGCATTCCTCCTGTAATTTCAAGAAAATGTTCGGCTCCTTCGGCTCCGATTAAACTTTCGATCAGGTATGCATTTTTTTGCGGAAATTCTTCGCTCGGTCGAAGTCCAAGTACGGAGGCTGGACCAGCAGGTTTTTCCTCTTCTAATCTAAACATCAATGCCGAGAAGGCTGACAGTTGCTCCCTTGTTTTTATTTTCTTCACCGCAGAAGAGCATCCGTCATCTGCAGGTTTTGCAATAAATGGATATGGGAATTCTGCTTCTATTTCGTCCCAAAGTAAATCTTGGCGGGATTCCCAATCTGTTTTGAAAACCATTCGGTGCCTTGCCACAGAAATACTGTGCTTCCTGAGGAGTGCGTTGGTTTCGAATTTGTTGATGGTCAGGCCTGAACTTTCAGCGCCAGATCCGTTGTATGGAAGGCTTATTTCATCTAATTTTTTTTGAAGGGAACCATCTTCTCCGGGTCTGCCATGCAAAGCGATAAAAATGTTGTCAAACCGGGCCCCGAGTTCTGTGAATGGAATGGGCTCTGAATCAAAAACAGCATCGCTCGCAAATTTTCTGGTGATGTCTGCTGCATCCTGAATTACCCGGGATATAAAGGCATGTTTCGGTGCAGGATTTTCAACCAGATGCTTTACATCATCGGCATTGTCTTTCAGCATCATTTTTACAGGAATCCTGTACAATTTCCACTCAGCATCGTTGCCGGTTAAGAAAACCGGAATCGGAAGATATTCGGTTGAGGATGAGAGTTTCTCATAAATATTACGGCCACTTTCCAGGGAAATATGTCGCTCTGTAGAATAACCGCCCATGATGATTCCTACCCGTTTCCGTTTGGTTCCGCCGGCTGCTTTTTGTGAAAGGAGCTGCTCCATTTTTTCGAGTAAGGCAGCAGATTTGTAGCGTTCCTTTCCATTCTTCTGCCTTGCCTGAATTGACCGGTAAATGATGAAACTGAGAAACTGGGAAGGATTGAGTCCGATTTCTGCAGCCTGGTGAAAGAAGAAGGAAGAGGGTAGCATTCCCGAGGTTGTATTCGGGTCATTCAGAACCACGGTGCCCGCATTGCTGATAAAGCCATCAAGTCTTGCATAGACTTGAAAACCAAAGCTTTTGTAAAGTCTTTCGCATTCTTGACGGATGGTTTCCAGATGCGCGGCTGGAATGTCGATGGGTGTTATTTTCCTTGAAATGCCGGGCAGGTATTTGGCCCGGTAATCAAACATATCGGATGATTTTATAATTTCCGTAGGAGGAAGCGCAAGAGGTTCTCCGTTTTCCTTTTCAACAACAATGCATGAAAATTCCTTTCCTTCAATAAAGGCTTCCACCAAAATTTCGTCCTCAGCATCATCGGGCTCCAGCCATAAAGTTTGCCAGTCGTCCTTATCCAGCAAACCCATTAAATCCTCTGGCATGTAGCATCTTCCAATCGGATTTTCTGGTGAATCGGAATAGACAGAAACCGGCAGCCCGATTCCAGATCGAACATCGAGTAAACTGTTCATCCATTGTACTCTGGCTTCCGGACCTAGATTTTTCCACCATGTAGATTCAATCTTCTCCAGAAAGAAGCTCCGGCATAAAGCCTGATGAAAAGAATCCGGATTGGAATCTTTTAAAACTGAAATCCCAACGGAAGATCCTTGGTGAGGTGCTTTAATAACGCATGGAAACCCTGTGACAGACTGAACTTTCTGAATCAAATCTGTGTTTTGGCTTTTGGCCATTGCCAGAAATTCGGCCCTGTTTATCACCATGTTGGCTGGCCCTGGAAATCCTTGGCCGGCCAGTTGTTTCCTCTGTCGGATTTTGTTTATGCCAAATGCAGAGGGA
>CANETC010000069.1 GCA_947441055.1 Cytophagaceae bacterium
AGGCACAATTTTGCGGCCGAGTTGGTATGCCCGACCTGGGCTACAATGGCATTGCTGTTGGCCAAGCCATTCCAGCTGCTGCTGGCGCCTGCCAGCTGGTTTGTAACATTGCTCCAGACCTGTGCATCGCTCTGGTTGGTAAGCGCCACAATAAGCCCATGTTCGGCACCACTACCATCTTTATATACATGAAAAACCACTCCGCCGCCAAAAGCTTCGCCGGGATAATGTACAAATCCGGCGCTGCCGGCCGAGAACAATGCAAACGGGACACTCAGCAACTGGCTGGTTCCGGAGATGCTGTAGTTGCTGCCACCCGCTGTGTCCGTCTCCGTTTTGATGTAAAAAGGGCCGGCTGCCCAATTGATAACTGCCATGCTGCCGCTCACTACCGTGCCGCCGCCTACTTGAAAAGTGACCAAACCGGAGGCGTTAGTGCTGACGCTGTGCGTTTCCACATAAACAGCAGCGCCTGTTTCACTTCCCTGCAAAATACTCAGGCGAATGCCGACTGATTGGCTGTTCAAAAGCTGGTTGGCATCATTACGAATCACCGCCTGATAGGAAAATCTTTGCGGCACTGACTGTGAAAACGCTTCCTTCTGAAACATGAAAGCAAAGCAGACTGCAAAAAAGGAGATGCCAAAAAAGCGATAAATGGCACAGCCAGCCATTTTAGAATTGTGATGCATATTGATTTTATCGGCGAATCCGATTTTACATGCAAGTAGTAGCAGGATTTCGATTTTATCAAGGCTTGTTTCAGCATAAATTTCCGATTCAATCAAGTAGGGGCGTATTGCAATACGCCCTTACATGGAGCCGAAATCAACTTTAAGCATAAAACCAGCCACATCCCGACCGCAATTCCACCTAAGTCCATTGGATGCGCGTACTGGATGAAATTTTCATACCATTTGTATGCGCCCCGGATGGTAGGGACCCGCCGAAGGCGAGGGTATGCCGCATCAGCGGCCATACGGAACTCCCGAACAGCCGGAAATGGCGCCCAAATCTAAAAATGGGAAGACCAATTTCGAAGCATTCTTACCTTTGACTCCGCTCATGGCGAGATTTTTAATGCATAGCTTTCTCAATATCATCTTATTTTTCATTGCAGTTCCGAGCCTCGCAATGGAATTCAGGCAGCCACTCAGTGGAAATAACTGGCAGTTCCGGCAAGCGGGGAAAAACGAGTGGCGGGAGGCAAGTGTTCCCGGCTGCGTTTACGGTGATCTTCTCAAGGCCGGGCTGATACCGGATCCTTATCTGCGCGACAATGAAAAAGCCGTTCAGTGGATAGAAAAGGAAGACTGGGAATACCGCAGTTTTTTCCGGGCTGAGAAAAGATTTCTATCCGATAAAAATCCGGAGCTGGTTTTGGATGGCCTGGACACCTACGCCGATGTTTACCTGAATGGCCGCAAAATACTGAGTTCATCAAACATGTTCCTTCAGCACCGGATTGCGGTAAAAGGCATGATGAAAGCCGACAGCAATGAACTCCGGGTGTATTTCCGCTCTGCCCTTACAGCCGCCATGCCGGCGGTACTGAACAATCCCCTGCGCCTGCCTGCCGTCAGCGATTCTGACACCTTGCCTACCAGTCCGTATTCCAGAAAAGCGCCCTTTCATTATGGCTGGGACTGGGGTCCCCGACTGGTTGGTGTCGGCATCTGGCAGGATGTGTACCTCGAATCAAAACCCGAAACCGGCATCGAAGATTTTCACCTCATCACAAAGTCCCTGTATCCAAAGAGTGCCGCCATACTGCTGAAAGTTCAGCTGCGAAATCCGGGGGCTTATGAGCTGAAGCTGGCGGTGAAAATGGGCAGCTTCCGAAAAATTTTCCCTCTGAAAAAAGTCGATGGAGAACAGGAAATCAACTTTGATTTTCCAGACCCCAAACTCTGGTGGTGCAACGGAAAAGGGCAGCCGCATCTTTACCAGACGGAGTTAAGCCTGCTCATAGCCGATCAGGTACTCGATGTAAAAAAGACAAAAACCGGCATCCGTACCATCGAACTGGTGCAGGAAAGAGACAAATACGGCAAGTCCTTTTACTTCCGGCTGAATGGGAAACCCGTTTTCATGAAGGGCGCCAACTACATTCCGCCCGATCATTTTCCCGACCGGGCTGAATTGAAAAAAAGGCAATTGCTGGAAGATTGCGCTGATGCAAATTTCAACATTCTGCGGGTCTGGGGCGGCGGAGTTTATGAAAGCGATGATTTCTACCGGCTTTGCGATTCCCTCGGCATTCTGGTCTGGCAGGATTTTATGTTTTCCTGCGCCCTCTATCCATCGACACCAGAATTTCTTCAATCCGTTCAGAAAGAAGTAAAACAACAGAGCCGCCGCCTGCGCAACCATCCATCCCTTGCGCTATGGTGTGGCAACAACGAAAACGAAACCGCCTGGAACCGCAAGTGGCTGAAGGGCAAGATCCGATATTCAGCAACTGATTCGACCAAAGTCTGGGAAGATTATAAAAACCTCTTTCACAAGCTGATTCCCGCATGGATGCGGGAGGAAGATGCCCAGACTTCCTATACCCGAAGTTCACCTTCGGCCAACGATGATGCCATCAAGGCAGAGACTCCTGGCTTCGGTGATGTGCACGACTGGGGAGTGTGGTTTACAACCGGCGATTACACGCGCTACCTCGATTCGCCCGGCCGCTTTTTTTCGGAGTACGGCTATCAGTCACATCCCTCACTGGACAGCTGGGAAGAATTTTCGCTCCCGGAAGACCGCAATGAGCAAAGTGCCGTAATGGCGCAGCACCAGAAACATCCCAACGGCAACAGGAAAATCCGGCAATTCGGAGAACTATTCTACCAGCCGGCCACCGATTTTTCCGACCTGGTTTACAAGTCGCAGCTGCAACAGGCCGATGCCTATGCTTATGCCATCATGATTCACCGGGCACGGCAGAATGTACAATTTGGTGGTCCGATGGGAACGCTGTTCTGGCAACTGAACGATTGCTGGCCGGCACTTTCCTGGAGCGTCATCGACTGGTATGGACGGAAGAAAGCAGCCTGGTACCGGGTGAAAGATGCCTTCAGTGATTTTCAATTAATTACCAGAGAAAGCGAGGGAAATACTTCAGTCTACCTGCACAATGAAGGCGACAGCCTCAAGATTTCTGACATCAGAATCATCGTGCGGGATTTTACGGGACAGGTATTCCGGGAACAATCCTTGGAAAAGGAAAAGTCGGTTTCCTTGTCGCAATACCTCAATATACCCCAGGGCAAAGGCCGAAGTTTTTCATTCAGCGGCCTGCGACAGGATCGGGATTCCATGTCCACCTTCGCGATGGTAGAGGTGCTGGGCAAAGACAATAAACCCCTCTTGAGCAAAGCCCATTACTTTGTCCTTCCCAAAAACCTAAACCTAAAAGCCGCCGACATCCGCAAAAAACTGCAAGCCGTTTATGGAGGGTATCAGCTCACACTTCAAACCGACAACCTGGCAAAAAATGTGATGATCGGATGCCGCAAAGGCCTGATCGACTGCTCCGATAATTTCTTCGATATATTTCCGAAAAGCAGCAAAACCATCTTCATCAAAACGAGCCTGAAACTCACCGAATCCGACCTTTATTGGAAGGCCCTGAATCCGGCGCCAGAACGGTAATCAGAATATTGCATGAAATTATTTCGAATCCTGAAATAAGAGCTTCAGAATAAAAAATCTTTATGTGGGCTTTCCCCTGCCGTTGTCGGGGGTCGGGCTTTACGCTCAAATGCCTGCGGCATAAGCGCTTCAATCCCTAAGCCGGAATAAAACAAACATTCACATGGTAAATTCGTGGTAAGAGAAACCTTTGAGGTTTGGTTTGACGCGTTTTTACGAAACCTCAAAGGTTTGAGAGCCTAAAATCCTGCGATTACAGTAGTTACGGATTTGAAATCCGGAACAGCAGGCAGATTACTTAGAACCAACTCCTCCCCTTTTGAAAACTGTACCAAACCTGTTTGGCTAGGACTAAAACCTTTATTGGAAGGCCCTGAATCCTGCGCCTGAGCGCTGATTTTTCAGCCGATACTAAAAAGGTCTTTCACCGCAATCGGCCTGCGGCAAACAAATCCCTCTCCATACTCTACATTGATGTGGTGGCCAAATTCCCTTGCGCGGCTTTCAAGAAACTTAAGAAAGCGGGGTGTGGAAATAAATGTTTCCGGCTCCAGGCTTTCCGGGTCGAAGAACTGGGTTTTGAATGACCTGACAGCTTTCTGCTTTGTTTCCCAGAAGTCGGTAATGTCTACCACCAGATGCGGAACCATGAAATCGCTTTGGATATAATGCAAAACCAGATTTGGTCTCCAAGCTTCCTGCGCCTCTCCATTATAAGAGGTTTCAATTTTAGGGAGTCCAGAATAAAAACAAGCATCTTCTGCAAGTTTGGCTGCCCTTCCATGGTCCGGATGCCTGTCCTGAAATGCATTTGCAAGCACAATTTCGGGCTTGAAATGACGAATTGCCTGAATGAGTAAATGTTGTTCCTCTCTCGTATTTCCAAAAGTGGTATCCGGCAGGTTCAATTGCCAGCGGTCTGAAAGGCCAAGTATCTTGGTGGATGCATTGGCCTCCGCTTTTCTGGTGGCTGCAGTACCTCTGGTTCCCATTTCGCCACGGGTTAGGTCGACAATAACCACCTTTTTCCCTTGGGCCACCAAGCGCAGAATTGTGCCGGAGCATGCCAATTCTGCATCATCAGGGTGTGCTGCAAAAACCAGAACCTCAGCTTTCATTCAGGTATCGCAGATTACTTTTTTACCATTCGGAGAAGATTCCCAACGGTCTCTTTCATTTCCTTGCGGTCGACGATGGAATCCAAAAAGCCATGTTCAAGCACAAACTCTGCGCTTTGAAATCCTTCTGGCAAGTCTTTGCCAATGGTTTCACGAACAACCCGTGGACCTGCAAAACCAATCAGAGCAGCTGGTTCGGCAATATTAAAATCACCAAGCATTGCAAAGCTTGCAGTAACGCCACCTGTTGTGGGATCTGTCAGAATGGAAATGTATGGCAATCCGGCTTCAGCAAGTAATGAAAGTTGCGCGGAAGTTTTTGCCATCTGCATCAGGCTAAAACCGGCTTCCATCATGCGTGCACCACCTGATTTAGAAATCATGATAAATGGGCACCCATTTTTTCTGGCTTCCGCAATTCCTCTTGCAATTTTCTCACCCACCACCGAGCCCATAGAGCCCCCGATGAATTTAAAATCCATACAGGCAATTACCAATGGTGCTCCCATCAATTCTCCGGATGCCACTTTTACGGCATCCATCATACCGGTCTTGGTCATGCTGGCTTTTAAGCGATCTGGATATTTCTTGGTATCCACAAACTCCAATGGGTCAGCCGACTGCAAGTTGCCAAAGAGTTCAACAAATTCACCATCAAACAGAATCTGAAAATACTCTTCAGAACCAATTTGCTCGTGAAAATTGCAATCAGGACATGTATAGGCATGGTCCTTATGTGCCTTGGTCAAAATAACAGTCTTACATTCCGGGCACTTGTACCAAAGCCCATCGGGGGTTTCCCGCTTAAGCTCGGTAGGCGTTACAATTCCTTTATTTTCTCTTACGAACCAAGGCATCAGTTTCTGATTGCTTATGCGATTGTAATTTCATTGCTCAGGTATACATCCTGAATTGCGTTAAGGAGCGCAACACCCTCATTCATTGGTTTCTGGAATGCTTTGCGGCCAGAAATAAGGCCCATTCCACCAGCGCGTTTGTTGATAACAGCTGTTTTTACTGCATCCGCCATATCGGTAACACCCTTAGAATCACCACCTGAATTGATAAGTCCTGCGCGACCCATGTAGCAATTTACTACCTGATAGCGGCAAAGATCAATTGGATTGTCGCTTGTGAGTTCCGTGTAAATTTTCTCATCGAGTTTTCCGTAAGAACTTCCACCTGTGTTGAGGGCTTTATATCCACCATTGTTTTCAGCAAGTTTCTGCTTGATGATATCCGCCTGAATGGTTACACCCAGGTGATTGGCCTGGCCGGTAAGGTCAGCAGATACATGGTAATCAACACCTTCTTTTTTGAAACCTGAGTTTCTGATGTAGCACCAGAGGATGGTTGCCATTCCCAAAGAATGTGCTTCTTCAAATGCCTTGGCAACTTCCACAATCTGACGGGAAGAATTATCTGATCCGAAGTAAATGGTTGCACCTACTGCCACTGCACCCAGATTCCAAGCATCACGAACTGAGCCATACATGACCTGATCTGCTCTGTTTGGATAGGTGAGCAATTCATTGTGGTTGATTTTCACAATGAATGGAATTTTATGTGCGTACTGCCTTGAAACCATTGCCAGGTTACCAAAAGTGGTAGCAACTGCATTGCAACCACCATTGATGGCGAGTTCCATAATGTTCGAAGGATCGAAGTAAATCGGATTTTTCGCGAAAGATGCACCGGCAGAATGCTCGATGCCCTGATCGATTGGAAGGATGGATGTGTAACCAGTACCAGCCAATCTTCCTGAATTATAAATCTGTCCCAGACTACGAATTACCTGAGGAGAACGATTGGAATGAAGCCATACGCGCTCCATAAAATCCGGACCCGGAAGGTGAAGCTGACTTTTGTCTACTGTTTTTGAAACGTGACCGAGAAGACTGTTGCTGTCCTGACCCAGCAATTCTTCAATCCGACTTAAGGAGAGATTGGACATTATTCTTAATTGAAATGATTACGCTGCAAAAATGGAGATTTTATCGGGAATAGGAACTTGCCGGATTCATAATTAAGGCAAATTGGTCAGTATCCTTTTGAACATCATATATTTACCGCCGGAATATGCAGTATAAATTTCCATATTCAGGTTCAATTGGGCTGTTTGAAGTCCTTTTATGGCTGATTTCTCCCTTTTTTCCAAAAGCAGGAAAGATGCTGGCAGGTCGTCGGCAAACCCTTTCTCGGGTGCTTGAATTCAGAAAAAAAAACCCGGAAAAAAAAGTTTACTGGTTTCATGCTGCTTCCGTTGGAGAATTCGAGCAAGCACTGCCTGTAATTGGCTTATTGAAAGATAAGCAAAGTGATGCCGCCATTGCTGTTTCATTTTATTCTCCATCCGGCATGGAGATGAGGGGAAATCATCCACTCGCAGACCTTAGCTTTTACATTCCAGCCGACCTCAAAGGGCGCATGGAAAATCTCTTGGAAGTCCTGAAGCCAGAAGCCTTGATTTTGGTGAAATATGAATTTTGGTATAATCTTTTGTCTGCTTGTAAGCAGGCTGGAATTCCTGCTATTTCCATTTGCTGCATTCTCAGGGAATCTGCCTTAAAAAACCCTATTCTGGGATTTCACCTCCGGAAATGTCTTCCCCTTTTTAGCTTTATTTTTGTCCAGAACAGCGAAACCGCCCGATTGTTAAAACTAATCGGCAATCAGGCATTTCAAATTAATGGAGATACACGGGTAGACCGGGTGATGGAAATCCGGGACAATGCCGAAAAAGTGGATTGGATTCCTGAATGGAAGGAAGGGCATAAACTACTGATTGTTGGTTCTGCCTGGGCTGAGGACATCGTGTTTCTCCGTGAATTTATCCGTCACTCCGTCATTGAAGCCGATGGACTTTGGCGCGTACTCATCGTTCCACACGAAATCGGGGATACTCAAATAAAACATTTAACCTCCAGCCTTGGCCTTCCTTTTGAACTCTTCAGCGAATGGGAACTTGAAAAAGAAAATACCGACATACTAGTCCTCGACACGCTTGGTTTGTTGTCAAGAACCTACCGGTATGCAGATGCCGCCTGGATTGGTGGTGGATTTAAAACAGGGCTTCATAATACTTTGGAAGCTGCGGTTTATGGGATTCCGGTTGGCTTCGGACCTATTTTCAAAAAATTCAGAGAAGCCCAGGACCTACAAGATATTGGGGTGGCGAAGAGTTTTCCGGCAGGTGGTTCCGTTTGGTCTTTTTTTCAAACCAGTACCGAAAAACCCGAAGAATCGGACAAAATCAAAATATCGGCCGAGTTGTATTTTAATAGCCAGAAAGGCGCAAGCGAAGCAATCGTTCAATTCCTTTGTAAGGCTGATAAAGAGGCTTAAGCAACTAAGCAGAAAATAAATAGAACAAGCAGAGGGGTTTAAAACCCTTTTGTGAATAGGCGATTGAGTGAAATTAATTATTCAAAACAAAGCCGATAAAAACAAGGAAAAAACTCCAACCCAAACCCAACCTTCCGCATAAAAAATCAGCATTGGTAATCCGAATTTCGACATGAAAAATCGGCTTCATACTAATTACCAAAAGCATGAAAACTTTAATAAAACCCACAACAAGCTATAAATCAATTGCAGTTCAACTTGTACTTTATGCCATCACTGCAATTCTGTTGCCGCAGGGTTCAAGCCTTGCATCCATCGAAAATTTATCAAGACTGATCAACCCGAATTCCCTTCGGATTGAAGCCATAAATTATGGCGTTCTGGAAGCTAGAAACCAGGAATTTTGTGCTTCAGGAAATCCCGCCGTCATCCGGTTTTCTTTGGCTCCTTCAGGCGCCATCGCATTTTCCTATCGCTGGTATTACCGAAACGGAATTGTGGCTGCACCATTTGGAAGTAGCACAACTGGCTGGACAGCACTTACCGCAACAGCCAATATTTACTATCCTGCCGCTGGCTTAAACACCTCCAGAACCTATGCTTGCATGGTCACACCCTTTGGAGGATCTGCGGCCTGGGCCTCCGGTGTCAGGCAAATTACGGTGAATACGGTTCCTGTAATTACTTCTATAAGCAATGGGCAAAGATGTGGACCGGGGTCTGTAACCTTAAATGCCAGCGCCAATGTGGGCACCATTTCCTGGTATAAATTGTTAGATGGACCAAGCTTAGGAAGTGGCTCGACTTACACAACACCAAGTCTAAGCGAATCAGCCAACTATTTTGTAGTTGCCAGAAATGGCAATTGTCCGGTTTCAATCGCCGTTTCGGTAAAAGCGACAATCAATAAGTTTCCAGCCAAGACTACTGAGTTATCAGAGCCGGTTTTTTATTGTGGTCAGGGATTACCCAAATTGTATGCCTTCACAAACCAGCGGGCGGGTCAGGTTATTTGGTACGATGCGCCGATTGGCGGCAATTCGATTGAAACAGTTGAAATCAATGCATTCGGCACTGCTATTGGAACCGGGCCTGCGATAACAGCGAATTCAACATTCTGGTTTCAGATTGTGAGTACAGCCGGATGCAGTTCATTGGTTCGCTATCCTTTCAAAGTTTACTATGCGAGTCCTGTGGACTTTGGAAATGTAAAATCAGGGAATCAAGTACTGGTAGCACCAGCAGATCCAGCACCCATCACTGCCGAAGGACCTGCCGTTTTGGGCATTGGATCTACCGAGATTTTTAGTTGGTACCACAAAGATGGAATTGTATCACAACCCATTGGAGATAATATGACAGGCTGGGTAGCAGATGCACTAAATACGGTGCCTTATTTTGATCCACCGGCAAATTTACTTCAAAGCAGAACCTATGCTTGTCGAGTTCGAAGCGTGTGTGGAGTAGGTTGGGCAAATGGAGTCAGGCAAATTATTGTAACACCTCAGGCCTTCAATCCCGGTGTAATTGCCTCAGGCAATCAAACCATTTGCTATGCCGGCGACCCAGGACCGATCAGTTTCGCAAGTCCAGCAAGTACCGGATCCACTTACCTTTGGTTTTACCAAAATGGAATTGTAACGGCACCATCCAATGCAGCCAGCACAAGTGCCTGGGTTTCTACTGGCATTAGCAGCCCAAGTTATGACCCGCCGGCAGGTTTAAATACAAGTCGAACTTATGCTTGCCGGGTTAGCAATGGATATTCAAGCCAATGGAGTTCCGGAATTCGAAATGTAACCGTATTGCCTGCCTTCAATCCGGGCTCCTTAATGCCAGACCAATCGGGCTGCACAGGTTACAATCCAGTCAAAATCACCATGTCAAGCAATCCGGTTGGCGCTGGCGCTTACAATTGGCGCTGGTTTTACTGGGAAAATCCGGGTCAATCATGCCCGACTGGAAATGCCATTCCTGCTGGGGCCATTACCAGTACGACAGATGTACGGTTCTTTAATTCCACACCAAGCACAAGCGGCACATCCATTTTCTTCGACCCAATAAGTGCTGGAAACAATGGCCGAACTTGGGCTGTTCTGATTACCCCAATTGCAAGCGGCACATCTCCAGCTTGCGGAACTGCCCGTTTTGCAAGCACTTGCCACAGAACTTTAAAGTCACCAGGATGCAGAGAAGCCGTGATAGAGGATTTCGAAGATTATCCTGAAAATGAAATGCAGAATTCCAATCTTCCTTTCATCGGTCAAAACACTCCCAATCCATTTTCTACCGAAACCAGCATTGTATACAAGCTCCCAGATGGCGCATCAAAATCACGAATTGTCGTTTTGAGCACAGACGGCCGAATCGAATCTGAATTCCCACTCACAGGCAAAGGGAAACACGAAATTTCCATTGATTCCAAAAAGCTAAAAGCCGGGATTCATTTCTATTTTCTTGAAATAGACGGAATTAAAACCGCTTCCCGAAAGCTAGTTGTTCAAAATTGATTGGAGTTTTTACCCCACAAAAAAAGGTCGGAAAATGCTACCGGCCTTTTTTTGTGAACTCAATCCAGTCTTTGATTATTGCAGAGCATTTGTTCTGATTTCAATTTTTACAAAAAAGAAAATCAGATAGAAATTGAATTATTTTTGACCCAATGAGCATTGCGGTTGACATTGTTTTCACCAATAAAGCGAGGTGAACGATATGCTCAATCTGGTGAAGGCAGAAACCGAAATTATAGAATTCCCCTTTCTCCAACCTGCTTGTGAAAATGATTTTTATGGAACGAAGTGCTGAATCGATAGTTTTAAAATAAGATGAGCAACAGCGAGTTTATCCAACTTTTTGAAGACCGAAAAGTGCGAACCATTTGGGACACAGACCAGGAAAAGTGGTTTGTTTCGATTGTAGATGTGATAGCGGTGCTAACCGACAGCATTGACCCCACAGCATATTGGAGAAAGTTAAAGCAACGCTTGAAGGCCGAAGGAAATGAAACCGTGACGAATTGTCACGGGTTGAAAATGAAAGCCGCAGATGGAAAACTAAGGCTAAGCGATGTAGCTGATACAGAACAGCTTTTTCGTTTAATTCAATCCATTCCATCGCCCAAGGCAGAACCCTTTAAATTATGGTTTGCACAGTTGGCCAGAGAACGGCTGGATGAAATGCAAGACCCGGAACTGAGTATTGACCGTGCTTTGGAGCAATATCTAAAATTAGGCTATTCTGAAAACTGGATAAACCAAAGACTCAAAAGCATAGAAATCCGAAAGGAACTGACCGATGAGTGGAAGTCAAGAGGATTGCAGGAGGGTATTCAGTTTGCCACGCTTACGGACATTATTACCAAAGCCTGGTCGGGCAAAAACACCAAAGAATACAAGGTCTTCAAAGGTTTGAAAAAAGAAAACCTCCGAGACAACATGACCAATACTGAGTTAATCCTGAACATGTTGGCCGAAGCATCGACCAAAGACATTTCTCAAGCAACCGATCCTAAAACATTCGAAGACAGTAAAAAAGTGGCCAAACAGGGTGGCAATGTTGCCAAAGTTGCCCTTAAAGAACTGGAATCCAAAACAGGGAAAAAAGTAGTGAGTTCACTCAATGCCAGAAATGTTTTGGGAATTGATGAACCAAAAAAAGGAAGCTGAAGTTTCTTAAAGGAAAAAAATCAAGCTTCTTGTGAACCATACTGGATTCGAACCAGTGACCCCTACCCTGTCAAGGTAATGCTCTAAACCAACTGAGCTAATGATTCAGTTTTACAATGCAAACTTATAAGAATCCATAGATTGAGCATTTTTCAGTTCCGCAAGGCTCAGCCATCACATTATATGATTCAAGGCACAAATCGATTTTTTGCAAACCCAATCTGAACTCAAAATTTATACCTTTATCATCAGGGACTTACAAAGTTGATGCTGACCTGAAGGTAAGGAGCATTTTCCAGCGTATTTTTCATGGCAAATTTCTGGGTACCGAAAAACCCCCGAAAGAACTCCCTGTTGTTTTCCAGGTAGTCTGCATCGTAGGAATAATCCAGTCTCATGCCAGCCTGAATACCAGCCCAGAAAAATCCGCTCAGTTGAAATTGATAATCCAACCTGAATCGCAATTCTCCACGACGAATTTCCAGGCTTCGGTTTCCATCAGAAAGCGCAGAAATCCGGTAGGATTGCCCTTCCAGTTCATAGCCCATCAAAAGAAGGCTTCGGGGACTAAATGACCTCCTTACAGCTGCCCTGGCAGGAAAAAGCACCTCCGTTCCCCATTTACGATTCTCACTGGTGTAGTTGAACATCACAACTGGAATGTAGTTCATGTTCCCTACCCGATAGGTTCGGGACAATCCGACAGCCCATTGCTTTCGGTCATGGGGGCGTTTTCCCCAAAGAAACGCGGCCGAATACCGAAGCGTTGAAAGTGCTTGAAATTTCCCGAAATTATAATCCCCGCTTAAATCAGACTGACCCTGAATCAAAAGGAATTGCTTTTCATTGAGTGGAATAAAGAAAGTATTGATCCAATTTAAATTCCGAAGTCCCCTTTCTTGGAGGACTTTCCCCAAACCAGCCTGAACAGCTTGCTTTTCGAGTTGGTAGGAGGTCCGCCAGTAGTTGGCTGCAGTTTGCCATAAAAACCGATTGGACGAAATCAGAGGGACCATCACACCAAGTCTGATTCCTCCCGTAGCAGTCGCTTTTTGTTTTTCAGGTTGTTCAGGATTTTCGTCTTTTTCATACGACCCTATGGTCGAGAAATTCATTTTATATGGGAGCTGATGATCATATCCGATTGAAAAAAATCGTTGTGGACTCAAACCAGTAATTTTCGGGTTGGCGAAAGTTTGAGTTTCGCTTCCCGCGTACTCCAGCTGACTGAAATCGACCTCATCGGTGGTATCAGTTTGAGCTTGGCACACAAAAAAATTGCTTATTAAAAAAAGAGTCAGTAGATACCTCATTTTCTTCTAGGGTTTCTTCTTGATTTCAAGACGCTTCCAGACATCAGTTCTGCCAAAAGTCTTGATTCCGATATATCCCCGGATGTCCAGTGTATTCTGGTCCCGCATCTTTACTACGCAGTTATAGGTACTGCCATTTTCAGGATCGTAGATGGTGCCATCCGCCCATTCACCATCTTTGAAAATAAAATCCTTAAGAATTCGATAGCCTTTGAGTGGAACCTGACGCAATGATTCATCCGGATTATTTTTATCAACTTTCGGTTGTTGCGTGCTTGGATCATTTGGCTCCCGCAGCCAAACAATTTTGCCGAAGTATTTATCTGCTATTTTATCAATTTTAACTCGGGCTTTCCCGTGACTGGGCTCCCAAACTCCTGTAAGTTGGTCTGCCTTAATCTCAGCCGTCTGGGAAAATGCACTGAAATTAATCAGTAGAAAAAAGGTGAATAACTGTGTGTATTTTTTCATCAACTATTTAATTAATCGGTTACCAATTCAGCATCGAATTCCAGTGTAAATGTTAGATTTTCGTTCCATTCATCGGGTATTAGGTCATAATCAACTACAAAAGTAATCTCCTGCCCCTTAAAGAATTCCTCCAGATTTTCCTGCTCCCCAGCTACTTGAAATACAAGCTCGTTGGAAAGTGCTTTCCCCTTGAAAAAAGCTATTTTTTTCATCTCCGCATTACTTGATGCAAGTTGAAAAACCAGATTGGCCGCAAGCCCGTTAAGGGATGTGTCTATAGAGGAAATTTTAACTTGGGTAAAGCGTACGGACTTCACTTGCTTTCCCTGACTTATTGCAGGTTTCCAAATCCCCGTTGCAGTGTTTGGTCCATTATACAAGGGCCCCTCAGATTTAAGATTTACTCGAATCTTTTCGAGCCGGGATTGATTTCCTCCTGAACAGTTTATTAAAATCAGGGAGGCAAGGACCAGAAGAAAATTGCTTATTGTTTTATGTCTCAACATTGGTACAAATATGAAAAATGAATCTCGAAAAACCGAAGCCTGAAAAAGACTCCGGTTTTTCGAGATAAGCTTCTAATCCGGTCTATTGATTCTTTAATAAGCCGGATTTAATGAATTTAGCTAACACCATGAATATTAAGTACATAAATACCTAATGGGTGCGAATTCACTCAGAAATTTCTCTCTCTTTATTCCTCTCACCAAAACATGATAAAGGGAAATCAAGGTTGCATTTCGCTTCAATTGCTGCAATCGGATGAAAACCCAAACCACCTGGCCACTTTAAACCATTGGGAATCTGAGGTAGCCCTGAGCCATTACCGCAATTCTGAATTTTTCGGCCACTTTGGTCCAATGTAAAGCTACTTTTTAAAGGGAAAGCCAAGGTGTACTCCTATCATTTTTGGAAAAAAAACTCCAATCATTCGCCTGAAAACCAATAAAATGGCCTTAAAATAATTGGTCAACAGGTTTTCATTGCCAATAATTTGCAGGTTTTGTTTGTTAATAATTATTTACTTTGGAATAATTTGTGGAGTTCGGAAACCACTTAAAAAAACGGGGCGTATTCTGAAAAGCC
>CANETC010000070.1 GCA_947441055.1 Cytophagaceae bacterium
ACGACCACCGCGTGGTAGATGGCTCATTGGGTGGAATGTTTGTACGAAGAGTGGCCGACTATTTGGAAGCCTTCGAAATTGACAGGAAGCTGTAAGCTTCCTTCGCCGAAAATAAAAAAAGCCTTTCCAATTGAGAAAGGCTTTTTTGTAAGGCTTATCCAGACCCAAAAAGAAAGGGCTGCCATTTACGGCAGCCCTTTCTTTTAAAAGTTGATGAATATTACTTCACAAACTTCACAGTTTGAACTGAAACGGGAGTTTCAAGAGTCAACATGTAGATGCCTGAAGCAAGACCAGCAGATGGAAGAGCAAGCTCCTTAACATCCCAAAGGTTGCCTTCAACATTCTGGCTAGAAATCACACGACCCATGTTATCGGTCACGCGAAGAACAGCACCTTCAGCCTGAAGAGTGAAAAGAACTGTTTCTCCAAGGATCTGAAGAGACTCGATTTCATCAGGAACATTGTTCTGATCTGCGATGTTCTCTAGAGCAAAACGACCTCCATTTCCAGCAGTTGCACATCCGGTAGGAGTTGTTCCTGGGATAAAAACATCAGCCACAGCACCGTCTACATCATAACCATCAGCAGATGAATTAAATTTAGTTTTGTCAGAAACATCGGTAAATTTGATGTAGCTCATTCCCTGAAGACTAGCAGGAATTGGTAGAGTAGCATCAAGGCAATTGGTAGCAATTACAGTCTAGTTAGTACCGTCTGTAGAACCCTCAACATTAACTGTTTCAGGATAACGAGTGCAAGATGGGTTTCTGAAAGAAGTTTCAGTAAGTACGATGTTATTGAAAGCTGCATAAGCAAATTTGTAGATGGCAGTTCCACCGAAACCCAATGAATAGAAATTGTAGGTATCGTTTAACTGAGGCAATCCAATAGCTTTCGAAGTCATTGAACGGATGGCATCTACATTAGAAGTACCGTTTCTCTTTTTACCTTGTAATCCACCTTCGTATGAAGCAAGTGTATTAGCAGTTGGCATAGGAGCCTCAGGAGTTTCGATTGTTGCTCCAAGGAATTCGATTCCATCAACATCAAAAGCATCAGGACTACCATTGATTCTATCGGTAGCATCAATGATCATAAAATGATCGGCCCAAGCTAGGGAACCAAGATCCATTTTGTTGTCTACGAAAGAAACTCCAAGGTCTGTCCAGTTGGTTCCGTTCTGAGAAGCGAAAACGCGAGCCTTTTCAGCAGGATTGTAAGAATTACCCCAAGTTGTTTCCCATACGATCAAATCAGGCTCGGTACCGTTTGTGTTGGTAAGAGCGCAAGATGATTTCAATACGATGCAACCTTGATAACCTAGGCTGAAAAATTCAGACTGCCCTTGAACATCTGATTTTTGAGCAACTTTAGCATTGTCCTGGATAGAACGATTTGCTGGAACAGTACCACCAGAAATGGTTGGACCTTGAGAGGCACGAAGTACTGTAAAATCGCACTGTGCGCTTGCAGAAGCAGCGAGTACGAGAGAGGCGAGAACTGAAAAGGTTTTTTTCATTTTTTTGTTTAAATAAGGTTAAAAATTAATGGAAAGATGCGAAAACTGTTTTACCAATTGCACAAATTCCGATGAGAAGCAAAATAAAATTGTTTGAATAATGATATTTCAATGTAAATTAATTTTTAATAATTTTTCTTTGCGTCTACTGATAGAGAAATATCTGTTTTAGATAAATTAATTTTCATACTACATATGCGATATCTTTTAAACCGTTACACCATGTATCATGATAAAATAATTAAAACAGAAATTTCAAAATCATTAAACTTTTTTCATTCTGTACTTTAAAAAAATATTCCCATCCTATAGGACTTTATGCCCACTTTTTTTTTATTACTACAGCAGTTAAAACAAAAAAAGGCCACCCGAAGGCAGCCTTTTTTTGTTTGATTCGAATTGAATCAATATTCTCTGAATTACTTCACAAACTTGATTACATCGCGGGAAACAGATGATTCAACCGTCATGATGTAAATACCTGACTTCAGCTCTGGAAGGTTGTATTCAACTGAATCCCAGATTTTGCCTGAAACAACTTCGCTGGAAATCTGACGACCAATGTTGTCAGAGATTCTAACGGTAACCTGATCAGCAGCCATTGAGAATACAGCTGTTTGGCCATAAATCTGCAGAGCCTGAAGCTCATCAGGCACATTCTCCTGATCAGCTGTTTGTGAAATGCTCTTACGGCCTGCGATGATCTCACATGGAGAAGTAGGCGTAGCTTCACTTCCCATGCCTAGGTTAATGGCACCATCCAAATCCCAACCATCTGCAGAATTATTGAATTTAATACGGTCAGAAGCATCTGTGAACTTGATGAAGCTAACACCTGTGTGAGGAGCAACATCAACTGTTCCATCCTGACAAAGAATTCCTTTTTCAAACCAAGTGTTTCCGTCGTAAGAAACAGCAACACTTACATGCTCAGGATAACGAGCGCAGGAAGGCCTTCCGAAAGAAGTTTCTACAACCTGAATATCAGCTCCTGGATTATCAATTACTCCGTATCCGAAACGGTAAACGGCAGTACCAGCAAAACCTAAAGAGTAGAAATTGTAGGTATCATTCAACTGAGGAGCACCAAGGCCTTTGGCAGTATTAGAACGAACAGAAGGAACATTGGCTCCGCCTTTCTGCTTTCCTTGCATACCACTTACATATGCTACAAGAGCGCTGCCAAGAGAAGGATCTGGTGCTGGTGTTGAACCAAGATCACCAGGGGTTGTAAATACAAGTCCGTCAAGATCAAATGCATCATATGAATTTGACATTGGGGTAACATCCACCACCATGAAATACTGAGCCCATGTTAGGGATCCAAAATCAAAAGATCCATTGTATTTTGTTACTCCCAAATCGACAAAAGAAACACCATCCTGAGAAGCAAGTAATCGAGCAGATTCGCCAAGAGGATAAGATCCTTCGCCCCATGTAGTTTCAATCAGGCTTACATCATTACCAGGACCGTTCAAAATAGGACGGTCGGCTTTGAGAATAGCCCATCCACCATAACCAAGTGAAAAGAAATTGATAGGTCCCTGTACATCACTGTTTTGGGCCGTAAATGCCTTGGTGATATCAGAACGATTGGCATCAATAGCTCCACCATTATTACTTGGACCTTGCTGATAACAAACTGGAGATAATTGAGGTGTGAAATAAAAAGCCTCTACTTCAATGAGTGCCTTTTTAAGGTTGCTTTCCTTTTCGTCATTCCAGAGACCACCCGGGAAACGATTGAAATGTCCATGATTTTCAGTGCGCCAGTTGTTAGGCTCAGTTGATTTCCAGTTCATGAAGACCATTGGACTGCCATCAGACCAACGCCATCCACCAGCAGGCTCAGCATAATCTGCGGCTGTTAAGTCCTGATAAAGACCGATCCAGCAATCAATGCCATTGGTACCATATGCATTTGGACCGCTTGCTGTTGCGCTGGTTAAGAAATCATTTTCGGCCTGAGAATTAATGGTAGCCAAATGTACTCCCGGACCAAAAGATGTAGCAAGTGCATTACAGTCTGCCCAAGAGCGTGCGTCTGGAGAAGTGTAATATTTGTTGCCATTGAACTCACCGATGAAGTTTAAATCGGAAAGGGTGGTTGCTTGCGCCGCAGCAGCAAGTACCAGAGATGCGATGAAAGAAAATGTTTTTTTCATTTTTTTGTTAGGGATTAAATTATTTGTGTGATCGGAGATCTTAGTGTTTTGGTTTAGGTTTAATTAAAAACTCCTTTCACGCCACAAATGTGAGTACAAATCTTGAAAAAACAACATTCTTTTAAAAAAATTTAAGTCTAACCCAAAACCTATATTACCAAATATGAACTAATTAACAGGACTTTAAAAGAAATATCCTTGACTTTTGGCCGGGGATATTTATGCAATCTGCGTTAAAATCAACGCTTTACGAAAACAAAAAACTCGATTACATCAATACTTTATATTTATCAAAAATCAAGTTCACCGCCATTTTATAATAGAAAAAAATATTGCGTTGACATTTTTTTTAACTAAAAAACAGCTTTTTTCTTCTGAAAAAATTCAAAAATACAACCTATGGATAGGTTTCAGGAATAAATTCTGAGGCTATTTCCCGTAAGAGAAGTGTTATAAACCCGAAGCCCGCCCGAGGATGGACCGCTCTTTCCTTTTCCCTGCTGGTCGTAAACAGCTCCATGTGCAGTGCAATAAAAATCCTTTTGCGATTCACGATACCCGACCTGCTTTTTTCCCTCATGACTACAAATCACCGTAACCGCAGCATAAGTCCCGGCAACTGTACAAGCGATGACTACATCCTGGACTACCATAAATTTTCCGACTATTTTCAAATCTGCATAAGCAGACTGATTTAAATCGAGTGTAAAATCTTTTGTGGAAGCCGAAGTAGAAGCAGAATTACTTTTGCACGAACTTGTACCTGCAGCACAAAGGGTTGCCATTAATGCGGCGCCACCAAAACCCAGTTGTTTCAAAAACTCAAGACGCGATACTTTTTCCATAATTAAAAATTGAATTTTCGTTTATTGGTTGATCAACCTGTTGAACAATTATCCGGTCAGCACTTGATTTTAATCTGGAATTTACTGATTAACAAGCAGCAGCCATCCTTTGGTTGATATTATTTCCATCCTTACGATTTGAGATCCTTTTTCAGTGTGACACGAAGAAAATTTCCTTCGATGGCTGTTTGAAAAATCTTTAGCCCTTTCCTGCCTTTTTTGTTTTTACCAATTCCATTCAGGTCAAACTCAGCACCATGTGCGGCACAGCGAAAGTCCTTTTCTGAAGGCCTGAATTCAATCTTCTTTTCGCCTTCATGGCTACAAATTGCAGTCACAGCAGCAAAAGAATCCGTTCCTGTTCTGGCAACAACGACATTCCGAACCTTTATCCAGCCTCCAAGATTTGCCAAAGGTTTGAAACTTTTTTTGCTTAAGTCGATTAGAAAATTTTCATCGGTGCCTATACTGCTTTCAACAGCACAAGATGTTGTAGAAAACCCAAGGCAATAGATTGCCAATAATGAACCTCCGCCAAATCCAAGTTTCTTTAGAAATTCGTTTCTTGTAATGTCAGACATGTCTTTTTTATCAAGGATTGATTTAATGACAAAATTGTCGCCAGTAAGGTTGTGAAGGACTGATTATAATTAATGGTCAACTATCAATTTCCCCTAACTCCTCCCCTCCCATTCGGCCAGAAATTGATTTACAAATTCCTCCATAAATAGATGCCGATCCAATGCCATTTTTTTTCCGATTGATGTATTCATCCGATCCTTCAACAAAAAAAGCTTTTCGTAAAAATGGTTCAAAGTTGGTGCATCTGATTTTCTATACGCTGCTTTAGACATTGTCAAATTGGGCGCTATTTCCGGATTGTACAAGGATCTGTTTTTAAACCCTCCATATTGAAAAGCCCTGGCAATTCCGATGGCCCCAATGGCATCCAGCCGATCCGAATCCTGAACAATTTCCATTTCCAGGGATGTCCAGGCAGAATTTTCATTGCCACCTTTAAAAGACATGTGGCGTATGATGTTGCAAACATGCTCTGTTCGCTTGTCATCCAAACCTTGTTGCTTCAAAAACTCTCCCGCCAGCTTTGGACCCAATTCTTCATTACCATTATGAAATTTGGCATCCGCAATGTCATGAAGAATAGCCGCAAGTTCCACAACATCCCCATCCGCAGATTCCGCCTCTAAAATGAGTCGAGCATTCCGTAAAACTCTTTCCGTATGCGCCCAATCATGGCCAGCCTCTGCTCCTTGAAGGGTAGTCTTGGCAAATTCAGTTGTCTTTTGAACAAGAGATAAACTCATCAGAATTATGATTTTGATATTCGATTGGACCTCAAACACCTTTCAACTGAGGTCCTTTATCAAAAACCAAGTTAATATTTAATAGGAGGAAAATGGCCATCTCACATATTGAAAAAAAACAATTGGATTTTTTAGTCCAAACACCAACATCTCTAGACACGAAGAATCAAGCCAACTATTTTTAAAAATCGCCAAAATATCCAATAGAATTACCCAGAAACCTTAGTTTTGGTTTTCTTAATTTTTCAAAAGGAATGCAACATGTTTAAAAAGTTTTCGATGTTTGAACTGTCTATTCTTGCAATGGCAGTCGTTGTGATCTTTGTTTCGGAATATTTTTTTCTGGTGAACAAGGATTTTGAAAGGGCAGTATTCATTGGCTTATGGCCACCTACTATGCTCCTTTTACTTATTTATATAAACTCTAAAAAGAACTAAAATGGAAGAATTAGATTTGGACTTACTAATACTATCTGCTTTCATTTCAGCGCTTTACATTGGATTTCTTTTTCAGGCATTTAAGCCATCAAAATCGAAAGGGCACAAATAATCCGGATATGCGGTTTTTTAAAAAATCCGATAATCCCATTGGGCCCAAGGCGAAAAAAAAGGCCCATCAAGGTAATTCTTGTACCTTAATGGGCCTTTAAGCTCGTTACTTTTATTAGGCGATTTCTACCTTCACTTTTTTACCTCTGACAACATTGCCAGCCATTGCTTTTACAATTTGGTTGGCAAGATCAGCAGGTACATCTACAAGGGAAAATTTCTCTTGAATTCCGATGTAGCCAAGGCGCTTTCCACTTACATTGGCTTCAGAAGCGATGGCACCCACCAAATCAGAAGGTCTTATTTGGGCGTTTCTTCCTAAATTAAAACGGATGGCGACCATCTTCTCAGAATCCTTTCCAAAGGTTTTTCCTCTTGGTCCACTGCTGCTCTGAAAATCTCTTTCGCGTTCGCGTCCATGACCACCCCTTGACTCCCTCTCTCTAAACGAAGAAGATTCCGAAGATCTTGGTCCTTTTTCCCTTTCGCGTGAAACACGGTCGAGAAGCGGATCGTGAGATGGCGGAACGGGACCCATTAACTTCCCAATCATACCCGCAAGAATTGTTTTTGGATCAAAACCTTCTGCTTCAAGTTGATCAACTGCTGTGACCCAAGTAAGATCTTTTTCACCGGCAGCCTGCACCCGAAGATCCTGCAGAAAATCAGACTGATGTTTAAGTGCAATGGATTGAAGTGATGGAATTTTCAACCTTTCCATTGTAACGCCTGTAAATCGCTCAATGCTCTTTATTTGTCTAAAATCAGACTTCATGGCAAGGGCGAAAGAAATTCCAGATTTCCCTGCACGACCAGTACGGCCGATTCTGTGCACATAAAATTCTGTATCACGCGGCACATCGGCATTGAATACAGCATCAACATCTTGCACATCAATCCCACGGGCAGCCACATCAGTAGCCACAAGCAATGGAACTTGTCCAGTTTTAAACTTGCGCATTACAGCAGTCCTTTGAAGTTGCGCCATGTCGCCATGGATGGCTTCTGCCGGAAAACCCTTTTCAGCAAGCTGTTGTACGAGTTTATCGGTTCCAATTTTGGTATTGCAAAATGCCATGCACCGAGTAAGTCCATGAAATTTTATCAACCTTAAGAGTACCTCGGCCTTGTCTTCAGAAAAGACATCTACATAATATTGGGTAATATCTGGCTTTGAAGCACCAGAATTTTCAATCTCAATTTTAGAATATTTTCCAAGATACTTAGCAGCAATTGCAACTATCGGCTTCGACATGGTTGCCGAAAAAAGCGCCACCTGGTGCTCCGACTCTACATGATCTAAAATTTCGCGGATGTCTTCCTCGAATCCCATGCTGAGCATTTCATCTGCTTCGTCTAGCACAAGATACTCAAGACCACTTAGGTCGAGTGTTCCACGATTCAAGTGGTCAATAATGCGGCCCGGGGTTCCTACCACAATCTGACTTCCCTGGCGAAGCTGCCTAATTTGACGATCGATGGATTCGCCACCATACACTGCAGTAGTGTACAGATTGTCGCTTCCTTTGGTAAACTTCCGAATTTCGGTAGCTACCTGATTTGCCAATTCACGGGTTGGGCAGAGCACAAGTGCCTGTGTTTGATTGCTAAGCGGACTAACCTTCTCAAGCATTGGAAGTCCATAAGCTAAAGTTTTGCCAGAGCCGGTTGCGGCTAGTCCGAGGATGTTTTCCCCGTTCATTAGTGCCGGAATGGCTTTGGCTTGAATTTGAGTTGGCTGGGTAATTTGCTGCTCCTCAAGCACCTGAATAAACTCAGGTGAAAGGCCTAGCGTCTGAAAATTTTCGGTCATTAGATAAACGCATTGATGAATAATCGTGTCAATGCGATCGCAAAGGTAGGGATAATAAGGTGGTAAAACGAATCAACACCAAATAAAATTAAAACTAAATCAATCAGTTAACAGAAATCGTATCAAAAAGGCTACGGAAAACCACCAGATTCTCCTTCACTTTTATCGACCTGTTTAGAAAAGAATCAAACTCAGATTTAAGGTTTGATGCAGCCTCTTCTTCATGAGTAAATCCGTTTTTAAAAACTGATGATTTTACAACATTCCATTCATGGATGTCTGCTTCAAGGGCATTGATGGCGCGGTTAATTCTGTCAATCGCTTCATCGAGTGTGGTGTAGCGTCTCATAATTCTAATGGGTCTTATTGATTTTCCTGCCTCAAAAGAATATTTCAAAAACGAATCAGAAACTGACAAAAATCTGCTTTTGTTACAATGTGCCTTATTGTCAAAATGGAAGATCATCATGGATGTAATGCCAAATGACAAATTCGGAATATTTTGATTTTAAAAGATTCCGAAACACAGGAAGCCAAGATATTTAGACCCTAATTTCTTTTGAATAAGCCAAAACAGCAAGGAGAAAAAACTGTTTAATGGTCAAAATTTTTATCCAAACTGGTTTTTATCCAAAGTCAGAAACCAGACAGTTTTCAAGGAGATAAAATCCCATCCACACCACTTTACATATTTTGAAGGGCGCTTGAAAAGAGAATCCCAAGAAACAACCTCAAATAGAAAATCTAGAGATAAAAAATCGGGGTTCCCTGCCAAACATTGACAGAGAACCCCGATACAGTTAAATTACAATCAGAATCAGGCTTCGAGCGGAATTTGAAACTGAACCAGATTGACAAATTCCTGAACCCTTGCATCGAGTTCAGAGTCAGAAAGTCCAACAATTCGCTCAACCCCAAATTTCTCAACACAAAAACTTGCCATGGCTGACCCAAAAATGATGGCGTTCTTCATGGAAGAGAAACTGGTTTCTCCCCTACTTGCCAAATAGCCGATAAACCCACCAGCGAATGTGTCGCCAGCACCTGTTGGATCGAACACTTCCTCCAATGGCAGTGCCGGAGCAAAAAACACTTCATGGTGATTAAACAAAAGCGCACCGTGTTCGCCTTTTTTAATGATTACATTCTTTGGTCCCATCTCTAGGATTTTTTTTGCCGCGCGACGAAGCGAATATTCGCCCGTTAACTGTCTGGCCTCCTCATCATTCAGACAGAGGACATCTACCAAAGCAATGGTTTCCAACAATTCTGACATTGCAATCTCCATCCAAAAATTCATGGTATCCATTACGATGAGTTCCGGACGCTTGCGAAGGCGCTGGATAACGGTCTTCTGAACCGAAGGTGCAAGATTTCCCAGCATCAGAAAACGACAATCCTGATAGCCCTCTGGAATCTGAGGATCGAATGTGCCTAGGACATTCAACTCTGTTACCAGAGTATCCCGGCTATTCATGTCATTGTGGTATTTTCCACTCCAGAAAAAAGATTTTTCATCCTCCTTTATCTGAAGTCCTTCTGTATTCACACCATGTTTTTCCAGCAAGGCGATATCTGCCTTTGGAAAATCTCCACCCACAACGGCCACAAGATTTACCTTGTCATTGAAATAGGAAGAAGAAAGTGAAATGTAAGTGGCTGCGCCACCAATTATTTTATCGGTTTTACCGAAAGGCGTCTCGATGGCATCAAATGCCACGGAACCAACTACAAGCAAACTCATTGATTATATTCAGGAAAATTTCAAAATACTCTGTTCAATAATATGGCAGCATTCCAAAAGCTGCGATTCGGTAATGATAAGCGGCGGCGCAAACCGAATTGTGTCTCTGCGAGTTGGTTTGGCGAGCAAACCATTGCCCATCATTTCCACGCAAATATCCCAGGCAGAAAACGAACCAATAGGATCAATGTCAATTGCGTTGAGGAGCCCTTTTCCGCGGACAGCACGGACCATGCCAGTGCGGGTCTTAATTTCCTCCATTCGGCTGCGAAATATTTTTCCCATCCTATGTGCATTGTCGGCTAGATTTTCATCCACCAGAACCTGAATGGAAGCCATTCCAACGGCACAGGCAAGAGGATTTCCTCCAAAAGTTGAACCATGTTCTCCAGGTTGAATGCAAAGCATAATGGCATCATCCGCCAAAACCGCCGAAACCGGCATTGTACCTCCACTTAAGGCCTTCCCAAGAATTAACACATCCGGACGAACTTGCTCATGGTCACAGGCCATCATGGTTCCTGTCCTACACATGCCAGTTTGAACCTCATCGGCCATCATCAGAACATTATATCGGTCACATAAAATGCGGATTTCTTTAAGATAACCTGGGTCTGGCATTATAACACCTGCTTCGCCTTGAATTGGCTCAAACCAAAAAGCGCAGACATCCGGATTCTTCAACGAGGCCTCGAGCGCATCAACATTGTTGTATGGAATAATATCATAACCAGGCAAAAACGGACCAAAGCCTTCTGTAGAATCGGCCTCGGTTGAAGCAGAAATTACACCAAGGGTGCGACCATGAAAATTATTGGAAACGGCTACAATGCGGGCTTTGTCTTTTTCAATTCCCTTTACCTTATAAGCCCATTTGCGCGCAAGTTTAAGAGCCGTTTCATTGGCTTCAGCGCCAGAATTCATTACCAGAACCTTGTCGTAGCCAAGAAGCTCGCAAATCATCTTTTCAAACGCGCCCAGCTTTGAATTATAGAAAGCACGGGATGTGAGCGTCAACCTTTTGGCCTGCTCGGTCATCGCCGTAATAATTCTTGGATGACAATGGCCTTGATTAACAGCACTGTAAGCTGAAAGAAAATCGAAGTATCGTTTTCCCTCCATATCAAACACCTCAATTCCGCTGGCGTGATCAAGAACCACTGGCAAAGGATGATAATTGTGGGCACCATACCTTTCCTCCCATTCCATCGCCTGTACGGAACCGGAAGGAGCCTGAGTTTGCGTTGAGGTAAAAGATGTGTTCATAAGGTAAGAATTTTAAAAGATATGCAAAACTAAAACAAATCTGTCAGGCCTTTGTTATTCCATTACTTTTTAAAAGTTGAGAAATGACAAAACAGGAAGATAAAAATCCAAAGCCTGCTTCTAACAAAGTGTTTCAACAAAGGCATCAATCCTCCGAAGATTTTTACTTCAACGAACAAGGATTCATGGTTTTTACAGAAAGTTACCACCTGAAGCGGGGGTATTGCTGTAAGAGCAATTGCAGGCATTGCCCATACAATCAGAAAAAAAAATAAAAGAACGCTTTTGCGGCATCATTTTTTTCCTACTTTTGCATCCCGAAAAGGAAGAAACCATGGCTAAAGTTTGTCAAATCACTGGAAAGAAAACCGTAAGCGGTAACAACGTTTCTCACGCCAACAACAAGACGAGGCGCAAGTTTTATCCAAACTTGCAGAACAAGCGTCTTTTCTTGGAAGAAGAAGGAATTTGGGTAAACCTCAGGGTTTCAACCCATGCAATCAGAATTATCAATAAATTAGGTCTTAGTCAGGCTTTGAGAAAAGCTGGACTCGAAATCGTTAAATTATAATCAGCTCATAATTTTTTGAGTGAAAGCCCTGCCATCCGGCAGGGCTTTTTTTTGCCTTGTTTTCTGTGAAATTAATTGGTAAAATTAATCAGCGAATAAAAGACAAGCCTTTTTTCAAGATTCGCTGAAACAGGAGGTATCCTTTGTTGAAGCCGTGCAACAAACAGAGCATTGCCGGAAAATCATAAACATGAGCCTTCATAAAACGCTTGGCCTCTCCCTGAAAATGAAGACTTCGAAGTTCAATTTCACCAACACCCCGCTGGCGTATTTTTATTTTCCCATCCAATTCTCTTTCGACCTTCTTGATTCCATTTTCATTCGGGAAAAATTCAATGTAGGCCATCGCGATGTCATAAACCATCCCGTTTAATGGCTTGCTAATATCCAGGATTTTGTCAGGAAATTGCTCTTTGAAGCCGGTGAAAAAGGTCATGTCTGAAATTCCACCGGCCTCGTGTGTCTCTCTGAATAATCTGTATTTCTCCTCAAGAATTTGCAAACCATTCGGTTTCACATAAGCCTCCCGAATAAAAGAACAGAATTCGCGTAGGTCACCAAGCTTATTGATAAAGTTGGAATGGCCTGAAATGCCTGAGATTGTCATTCCAAAGGATGAATAGCTTTGGCCATCTTCGGTTGCATCTCCGTAAAGCAGGATATCAGAATCTAGGTAAAGGCAATTTTCGAAACCCTTTGCCTTCATAAATTCTTCCAGAATAAACCAGCGTTGCAGGCAAACCAACTCAAAGTGGTGGGGATTTGTGCTGAAATTTTTGAAATGCGAGGCAAATTCCCGAGCCGATGTGGAATATTGATTCGCATTAATGTGGGTAACCAAAAAACCGAAATGGGCATTCCAGCCATCCCCTATCAAGAAAATTTCAGAATCCGGATTCGACTGCCTGGCCTGCCAAAGACTCAGTGGCAGATAAGGATGGTTAAAACTATGAATGAAAACAATTGGCCTTTTCATTTCAATTGAGGTTGATTTGAACGTATGCAATCCATGGCCATTTCCACATGCCTGTCCCATGAGGCGAAGTCAAGATAGGTTTCCCATGCTGCATTTTTTGTTTCAGGATTTTCTAAGGACTGAACAAGGGCAGTTGCCAAAGCAGCAGGACTTGCATCTGTCACAATGGTCCCGATGGAAAACTTCCGCACCACAGCAGTTAGGCTGCTTGGGCCATCAGAAACCACCAAAACCTTCCTGAATGGTGCGGCTACATTGAGAATTCCACTTTGGGAAGTAAATGAATCGGCATAATTGAGCACAATCACATCTGCACCGGCCACCACAGCCGATAATTCTCCGGCGCTCAAATAATGCTCAAGCCAAAAAACCCGATCGGCCACGCCACATTCTGAAGCCAGAGAACGATAACGGTCTGAATCCACACGGGCATTCGCAGGAGCGCCAGCTATCAACAAGGCAAAATCAGGAAGCGAAACGAGAGATTGAATTGCAATGTCATAATTTTTTTCCTCCCGGATGTTGCCAGGAATTGCCATAATCTTCAGCCGATTAGGATTCATTTTATGAATGAGTGCCAGACATTCCAGATCCGGTTCCGGCATTCTAAAAATCCCGTGTGGCAAATCAAGATAGACGCAGGATGTACTGGTTTTGTAATAGGATTTTTCAGGAAGTGAATCGTGGTAAAAAGCAAAATCTGCAAGGCCCATAATCAGGTTCATGGAATAATTTGTCCATGCCAGATTGGGTGGATAGGCATCCCTATCAGGGTCATGTAGAATGATAGCAAAACGATGTCTTCGGCCCAGAACCCGCTTAAACAATGGAACCCAAAGAAAGGCTGTAAGCTGCTCGAAATCATTTAAGATGACCAGCGAATCCCGTGTAGCCGCAAGCCTTAAAAACAAAAGCATGGGATTGAAAACGGAACGAAAAAGGAAATGGAGCTGACGCAGAATGCGGTTTTCAACAGATGGCTTATCGTTCAGTAAAATCTTTCGGATTCCCTGCGTATTTTCGACATCAGCATTTACCGGAATCCACCAGGAACAAGTACTCACTTCTGGATGCCGGGAATAGGCGTCAAGAAGCTCACGACCATAATCAAAACAGCCGCCGAATGAACTTGAGTTGTAAATTACAATTCGCATCAACGGATGGCTGTAAGGGATTTTCTTCCTTCCCGCTGAGCTGAACTTGGGAAAAGCCAGCCTTTGCAAAATCCTTTCAGGTACTGAATTCTTGACATTTCGATGAGCCTAAAGCAGGCCAATAATACCCCAAAATTATAATTCATGTGCGTCCAATTTCTCCAGGCATTTCGGTAAGAACGAAGACCGAAAGAAAGGGGAATCAAAGCCATGGCCCAGACAAAAAGCCCCGAAACCAAAATCAATGGCAACAAAAGAAGCACAAGGAAAAATGCGTAACGCA
>CANETC010000071.1 GCA_947441055.1 Cytophagaceae bacterium
CCTCTTCTTGAAGCATTTTGGCCAGTTTCTGAATGGATGATTCCACCTCTTCATACCATGCATTGTCGTTGGTTGCAGACTGTAGGGTTTCATTCATTCCGCCAAGGGTTTGCAAAAAGAAACGCTTCATTTCTCCAACCAGCATGTCTTTTGTCCACAGGTCGATGCGCATGATGGCCGAATTTTCAGAATCCCAGAAAGACAAGGCGAAAGACTTCGTTTTTTCTATTTGGCCGGGATTGTCAGATGCATGCCAATGAATTTCTTCGGGGATATTGTTCTGATCGAGCGTTACCTCAATGTGGATGGACGATTTTCTCATAATCTGCAAAACAAGGCAGGGCAGACTTGGTTTTAAAATTTTTCTTCCATTTTTAAATTCTTTCAGCCTTGAAACTCCTGCTTTTGAATTCTTGACTTCCTAATGTAACATTGCATTTTGGGTGATGGAGTAGCAAAAGGCATGCAGGTTGACAATTCTTCAATTTTTGTAGTGATTCCGGTTTTTAACGACTGGGAGTCTTGTGCGCTTCTCTTAAAGGAAATTAAACGCCATTCCAGTGATTCCTTTCATGCGAGGCTGCGGTTTTGCTGGGTGAATGATGGCAGTCATATGGCGGCTCCGCATTCACTGCTTCGAAAGGATCTGGGAGATTTTCATATTGAATTAACCCGGAATGTAGGTCACCAAAAAGCCATCGCCCTTGGAATTGCGGCCGTTGCTGCAAAATTTCCAGGTTCTCCGATTATGGTAATGGATTCGGATGGCGAAGATCGTCCGGAAGACATGGAAAAATTGGCAAATGCATCCTTCGAAAATGATTGCATCGTTTTTGCCCGGAGAACTAAAAGGCATGAAGGACTTGTCTTCAAGTTTTTCTATGAAATTTATAAGCTGGTCTTTTTAATGCTTACCGGAAAGAAAATTGCTTTCGGTAATTATAGCTTTATCCCCGGGAGACTGAGTACGCGGGTTGCCCATGTTTCGGAAATCTGGAACCATTTTTCGGGCGGAATACTTAAATCCAGAATTCCATACACAAGCATTCCTTTGGAGCGTGGAAAGCGTTTGGCCGGAACCAGTAAAATGAATTTCACCAGTCTTGTGCTTCATGGATTGTCTGCCGTAGCCATTCACGCAGATACAATGGCAGTGCGCTTGGTCCTATTTTGTCTTGGCCTCGCAGCCTTTAGTTTTTCAATGATCATGGGCGTGGCTTTGGTTAAGTTCTTTACCCCGTTTGCCTCGCCGGGCTGGGCCACTACTGTAATCACAGGTTTCGCTTCCATCATCATGCAGTCTTTTCTGGTTTCGCTTTTGCTTTTGTTTGTTGTGTTGATGTACAGAACCCAAAAGCTGTTTATTCCGGCAAAGGATTATCAGGATTACATTTCAGAAATCATTACGGAATAGGAAAAATGGAAAGACCACAGTCCTTCTTTTCTGAAAATGCAGGTAAGAGGCTTTTTGCTTTTTTTCTGATATCCTTTTTTCTCCTGAATGTTTCTTGGAAATGGGTTTTGGCGCAAAGTTATGTCCCGGATTTAGGTGGCTTTGAGCGCAATGTGATTTGGGGAATTCAGCGGATATTGGCCGGACAGGAATTATACACCAATCCGGAAAATCTGCCTTTTTCCTTTGTTCAGTATATGCCTCTCTATTATGAGGTTTTAGCTGCTCTTGGTAAATTATTTTCCGTTCAAGCAGCTGATGCACATGGTGTTTACAGGCTTGCCAGAATTTTCAACTTGATGCTAAGTCTTGGGTTTTCCAGCATTGTATTCTTTACATCCTATTGGAGGTTTAAAGTACCCGTATTTCTGGCTGGAACCTTTGCTATTCTTTCTTTTCTTATTTCGGATACCTTCACCATTTCTGGCCGACCAGATTCTCTGAAGGCATTTTTTATGGTTCTCCAGGTGTTTGTTCTTTGCAAAAGCAATGGCTTTAAATTGAGATACAAAATGGCCATTGCCTTCATTCTTTCCTTTTGTTGCCTCCTCTGCAAACAAGATGGGATTGTGGCTTTTGGCATCCTGCCATTGGCCTTTCTATTTGGCGCAGAATGGAAGAACCTCGGTATTTATGTATTTGGAGCTGTTTTGGTGCTTGCATCCGGACTCATGTTTCTTCAATGGAATTATGGCGATTATTTTTTCGCCAACACGGTTGGAGGATTGAAGAATGGGATAAGCTTTTCCTGGTTTATGTCGGTCTTTCGCGGATATTTTGGCTTGTATTTGATTTTGTTTGCCCCGGCTTTAATGCTTGCCTTTGAGTTTGCCCACGAAAAAAACAGAGCGCTACGAATTCTGGCTGCCGCGATGCTTGTGGTGTTTTTTCCATCCTTGCTCGCATCCCTGAAATTTGGCTCTGGTGTAAATTATTTTCAGGAAAGTCTTTTGATTTCCTGCATCCTGCTTCCAATCGGAATTTCCGCTTTTTCCGGACCGGCATTTTTTCGTTTTTCTACAAGCAAATGGATTTTTCCATCCCTTGCGTTTCTGTTATTTTTTGGATTGTCAGGGTTAAATTGGTTTGCTGGTGTTTTTCTGAATCAGGAAGCCGCTTTGAAAACAGCTTATAAAAATGATGTCGCTTTTGCTTCTACTTTGAAACAAGAATTTCCAAAGCATAAAATTATGCTCCTTACAGACAGGCAATGGGAAGACAACTTGACCACCATCTTCTTTGATTGCATTGTCAATCCAAACCGGGATGTTTCGGCCCAGGTTTTCGAAGGGAAAAAGGGGGATGCCTTAAAGGGATTACGCAATTATGTTTCCACGAATCCAAACTTAATTCTTCTGACAAGATTTGGACAAAGGCCATCCTTTGCCGGGCAGGATTTTTCTGCGTTTCATGTATCCCGTGATTTTGGTGGATACCAGATTTGGACGAAGTAATTCCGGTTAAGTCGCCAATTTTCATTTCTGATTTCCTTTTTCGGATGATTTCTTTTCAGGGCTGCTAAGAGGGTAGGATTTTACTCCTAATTTGCAGCGTCTTTCCCAGACGAAACGCTTTATGGAATCCGGACAATTGGGCCACGCTGCCATCATTCTTGCATTCATCTCTAGCCTTTATGGAATCTTCGCCTTTGCATCCGGTTTGGGTAAAGATGAAATTCAGAAGGAATTATCCTTGAAGGCTGGGAAGGTTTCCTTCTGGATTCATGCACTCTCTGTTTTTGGCGTTGTGGGTAGTTTGTTCTACATTATTTATAGCCATCAATATCAGTACCATTACGCCTGGAGCCATTCGAGTTCCCGCCTGCCGGTTTACTACATGGTTTCTTGTTTTTGGGAAGGACAGGAAGGCAGTTTTCTCCTTTGGATTTTCTGGCATGTGGTTCTTGGCTTCTTTCTTTTAAAGGCTGATAAAGCCTGGAGGGCCCAAATATGGATTGTGTATTTCTCGGTTCAGGCATTCCTGCTTTCCATGCTTCTCGGCGTTGTTTTGCCTGGAATTGAAACCAAGGTTGGAAGCTCTCCATTTATTTTGCTGAGAGATGTCCAGCGCGAAGCCCCGATTTTCGCCATCAATCCAAATTATGTTCCGGAAGACGGGCGAGGACTCAATCCTTTGCTTCAGAATTACTGGATGGTGATTCATCCACCAACACTTTTTCTTGGATTTGCTTTGGCTCTGATTCCCTTTTGTTATGCCATTGCAGGTCTCTGGACAAGACGCTATACCGAATGGGTAAAACCAGCAATAGCATGGACCAGTTTGGGTGCTGGAGTCCTTGGAGTTGGAATTGCGATGGGCGCATATTGGGCCTATGAAACATTGAATTTCGGGGGGTATTGGAACTGGGATCCAGTAGAAAATGCGGTGTACATTCCTTGGTTGATTATGGTTGCAGCCTTGCATATGCTGCTCTTATTTCAATCAAGAAAAACAGGAATTGGCGCCGCTTTTATTCTTGTGGTGGCTGCATTTGTTTTGGTTTTATACGCAACCTTCCTCACTCGAAGTGGAATTCTTGGCAATGCTTCTGTGCATTCGTTCACAGACCTTGGACTTTCCGGACAGTTGCTTTTGTATCTGCTGGCCTATTTGTTTGTATCTGTTGTGTTGATGGTTTTGCGGTGGAAAGAAATCCCACACAGCAAAAAGGAAACCGAAGTCTGGTCGAAAGAATTCTGGATTTCTACTGGAGTGCTGGTCCTAAGCTTGTCCTCCTTTCAAGTGTTTGCCAGTACCTCAATTCCCGTTTACAATGCCATCGCCAAAGCATTTGGAACTGAGTTGAATCTTGCGCCACCATCAGATCCAATCCTTCATTATACCTATTGGCAGATGGGCTTTTTTATGCTCATAACCACGCTCACTGGAATCGGGCAGTTTTTTTTCTGGCAGGGTTCAACAACCAGAGAGGTTTTTAAGAAACTCAGCCTGCCGCTCAATATTTCACTTGCAGTCTCGATATTTCTGATAGTTCTTACCAGTGTTGATGACTGGAAGCTCATTTTGTTGTTGGCCTTAAGTCTTTTTGGGGTGGTTGCCAATTTTCAGATGTTGGTTCGCATGCTGAAAAGCAAGGCAGCCTTGAGTGGAGGTGCGCTAGCCCACATTGGTCTTGCTTTGATTTTGCTTGGAATTCTTTATTCTGCTGGTTACAGCAAAGTCATAAGTATCAACACCAGCGGAAAAGTTTACCGGAAGGATTTCAGCAATGAAATGAACCGGGACAACATTTACATGGCAAGGCACGAAATTCAGAAAATGGGACCAAATTCTCTGATTTACAAAGGGCCACGGTATGAGCTGAAATCCGGAGATTATATTCGAAAGGAACTTTTAATGCCTTTGGAGAATGAAGAAAAGGCAATCCTAGGTGATTCAGTTTTGCTCGCCGGTAAATGGCAAAAACCAGGTGATACACTGGCCTATTATCCCGAGAATACATATTTTGAAATTTCAGTGCGGGATACTTTGGGCGACACTTTTAGTTTGTATCCGCGCGCTCAGGTAAATCCGAACATGGGCCTCATTGCTTCGCCCGACATTCGGAAATATTTTGGAAAAGATATTTACACCCATGTTTCATCGATTCCGGACCCGGAAGAAGAAACGAAGTTTTCAGAGCCGGTGAGTTCCGTTGTGCATTTGGGAGATACATTTTTCGCTGGTGACCATGTGGCTATATTGGAAAAAGTTCGTCCGGTTGAAGGTTTTTTGAAGCAAAATCTGGGTCCAGTTGAGGCTGCTGTGGAAGCGGTGATTAAGATATTAGGTCCTAATGGAGAAACATTCAGAATAAAGCCTGTGTTTGTAATCCGCAACCGCCAAGTAGGAATTTTGCCCGATGTGAATGAGGATGCAGGAGTAAGAATAGCCTTGACAGAAATTAAGCCGGAGTCTCAGGAATTCACTTTGGTAACAGAGACATTCAAACCAGACTGGATTATTTTCAAGGCTTTGGAGAAACCAGGAATAAATGTGCTCTGGATCGGAGTTTTGGTGATGACAACCGGATTTGGCCTTTCGGTGAGAAGGAGGTTTTCAGCGTAGTTAGACGCTGCATTTCGCAGCCGCTTGCCGTATTTCCATTTCAAATTTCTTATTTTCGTGCAGCGCTTTTGCTGTCCTTGGATTTGCAAATCATAATGAAGAGTGTACCGAAAATTTCTACGCAAACCTTTTGGGACATAAACCCGGATTCACTTTGTTTTCAGGAAGCAGCAGAATGGGTAATCCTGAGGGTATTTGATAAAGGGTCTCTTCAAGAAGTGCTACAGGTGCGTGATTATTATGGTTCGGAACTGGTTAAGGAAACCCTGACATCACAAATCAGCATAACTACCTCGCCACAGCATTTTATTGGCCAAGGCATTGTTTCAACTTTCTTTCAAGGATTTTAAATGCTTAGAAAAGAAACCGTTTCAGACGCACTTTTCGGCGTAATAGCTTCCTTCCCTACAGATTCTCAAGCTTTTGCAGCAATGACCTCCGTTCTTCTGGAAGGTTAGGGAAGAATTCAGGTTCTTCAGAAACAAATAGAAACGAACCTCCGCTTTCGGGCAAAAAGGGGAGGTCATGTGTGCTTAAAATAATGGTTTTGCCGCCTTTGGCTTCTTCCCACAACAAGTTCAGGACTTTTCGTTTATGCCCAATGTCCAATGATGCGGTTGGCTCGTCAAGCAGCCAGATGTTTGCATCCTGAACCAGCATTTGGGCCAGACAAACCAATTGCCACTCACCGCCGGAAAGTTCTTCTGTGTTTTTGTTTGCGAGCGCCTCAATACCTAGCTTTTGCAAGGCATCCATGCTTTTTGTCATTGCATCATCAGGTCGGATGCTTAGAAATTTTCCAGGTTTTTCACAGCCCATGCATACAAAATCCAAAACCGGAATTTGGAGAGTAACCCGAAAGTGTTGTGGAAGCCAGGCAATGCCAGACTTTTCACTTTCAAATTCAATTTTACCCGAAATTGGTTTGATAAACCCGGCTATTGCTTTCAGGAGGCTGGATTTTCCTGAGCCATTTCTTCCTGCCAGAATAATGGGTGAGTTTTTGGAAGAGGCTGAAAAGGAAAGGCGGCTGAATACAGGTTTTTTGTTGTATCCAACCGCCAGTTCTTCAATCCGGATCAAAGCCGGTTAATATTCGTCTTCGTTGAAGAGGAAGTCATCCTTGGTAGGATAATCAGGCCAAATTTCCTCGATGTTTTCATAAGGCTGGCCGTCATCTTCCAGTTCCTGAAGATTCTCAACCACTTCCATTGGAGCGCCGGTACGAATGCTGAAGTCAATCAACTCATCTTTGGTGGCAGGCCATGGAGCATCTTCAAGATAAGAGGCAAGTTCAAGAGTCCAATACATAGTTTCTAGCTTGTTTAATTTTTCGCAAAAATAGCTTGATTCCTGAAAAATCAAGGAGGGATTTGAAATTAATATTTCGTTGATATCAATTTGTCTATCAAACAATTATGATTTTATTTGAATAAATACTTATGATTCTAATCAACACACCTTTTGAATTTTGCCGGTATTTCCGGACTTTTGAGACCTGATTCAAATAGAACAAAATCAAGCTATGGCAATTACCGCACAAGATGTGAACAAGCTCCGCACCATGACAGGTGCCGGAATGATGGACTGCAAAAAGGCCCTCACAGAGGCAAATGGTGACTTTGAAGCCGCCATCGACATTCTCCGCAAGGCAGGGCAGAAAGTTGCTGCCAAGCGTGCAGACAATGAAGTTTCAGAAGGAATTGTTTTGATTCAAGTTTCTGAAGATGGAACCAATGCCAAACTTCTTGCACTTGCATGCGAGACAGAGCCTGTTTCTAAAGTTGATGGTTTCCGCAAAATGGCGCAGGATGTTCTCAATGCTGCTGTTAGCTCGAATGCTGCAGACAAAGAGAGTCTTTTAAGCACCAATCTTGCCGATGGCAACAGCGTACATGAAAATCTTGTCGAAATGATGGGTAAGATTGGCGAGAAACTTGAAATTGTTGGTTATGAAAACATGACCGCAGAAAGAATGGTTTCTTATGTACACTCCAATGGCAAACTTGGTGTTTTGCTCGCATTGGATGGCCTTGAAGGCGCTGATGTTATTGAGCTTGGAAAAGATGTTGCAATGCAAATTGCAGCCATGAAGCCAGTTGCAGTCGATAAAGACGATGTTGATTCCCGAACAGTAGAAAGGGAAATTGAAATTGGAAAAGAACAGGCAAGGGCAGAAGGAAAGCCTGAAGAAATGCTTGAGAAAATTGCTTTGGGCAAACTCAATCGTTTTTACAAGGATTTCACTTTGCTTAACCAGGACTTCGTAAAAGATCCTTCTAAAAACATCCGCACACTTCTTTCAGAGAAGTCTAAAGGACTTACAGTAAAAGCTTTCCGTCGTATTTCGATCGGAGCATAATTTTTAATTGTTTTTCAGTGAAAAAGACTTGCCAGCCGGCAGGTCTTTTTTTTGTGTTTGAAAAAATGGGTTTTGCTGGAATTGGTTCCGGATAATTAATTCAGGAACAACAGCGAACTATCTCCATAGCTCAGAAAGCGGTAATTGCGGGCAAGTGCTTCCTCGTAAACTTTTCTCCAGTCATCTCCCAAAAAGGCCGCAACCAAAACCACCAGAGTAGATCCAGGTTGATGAAAATTGGTAACCATACCAGTGATTACGCGAAAATCGTAGCCTGGCATCAGGTACAGTCGGGTCTGAAATGAAAGTTCCGTTTGATTTTGTTGCTGCATCCAAATCAAAAGCCTCCCGAAAACCTCGCGGTATGGTATTGCTTTTTCTGCCCAGAGATATGGCTCTGCGCTTTCCAGTTTCTCCGGAAATAGGCCTGTTTCCAGACAATTGAGCGCCAGCCAGTACAGCGATTCAAGTGAGCGAACCGATGTGGTGCCCACCGCAATCAGGGGCCCTTCATGATTGGCCATGGATTGCAAAAGTGCAATGCTGACTTTCACTTCTTCAGGGTGCATTTCATGCTCAGCCACTTTTTCGGCTTTCATGGGTTTGAAAGTGCCAAGGCCAACATGGAGTGTGAGTCTTCCTACTTGAATGTTTTTTTCATCTAGACTCTTCAAGACATTTTCTGTGAAGTGAAGTCCCGCTGTAGGCGCCGCCACCGCTCCTGGATTTTGGGCATAAACAGTTTGGTAATCATTCAGGTCGCTTTTTTCAGCCTTGCGATTTAAATATGGAGGAATTGGCATTTCTCCCCACATGGCTAGAATTTCGGGAAATATGCGGTTAGAAGGATTCCAGCGAAGCACAAGAAAATCATTTTCGCGGTCCTCCCAAATTGCTTCAAGCTGAAGTTCCTCCCCGTCATTGGTGGTTTTTAAAACGAGTATTTCATCCTCGCGCCACTTTTTTTTGTTGCCCACCATGGCCTTACAAACCATAGTGCCCGGAAAATTTCCGGGATTGTGTTCGAGGATGAGAAGTTCTATCCAGGCACCGCTGCTTTTCTGAAAGTGCAGTCTGGCCGGAAGTACCTTGGTGTCGTTCAGAATCAACAACGAATTGGATGGTAATTCCTCTGAAATTTGCCAAAACTGCCGGTGCCGGATTTCTCCTTTTTCCCAGACCAGCAGGCGGGAAGCGTCTCGTTGTTCCAGCGGGAAGCGTGCAATTGCTTTATCCGGAAGCAGATAATTGAAATCTTCGCTTCGTAATTCGTTCAGTGGCTCAGGCAATCCTTCCAAATTGTATCAGGTTTTGATTTTGTGAAGCAAAACTCAACATTTGTGCTCAATTCGCCTATCCGGATTTCTAAAAGCATGGTTCTTTCTATATCAAAATATTCTCGGAATTTCATCCAATTGGTGCTGCTATCATTCCTGTTTTCCTGTGGCAATGGGGATGAAAAAACGGATATAAGGGAAACAGATTTGTTAAGCCAAAGGGCCGCTTTTGAAATTGCTTCTGTTCCACTTCCGGTTGTTTCCGGCGACAGCATTCTTTTTTCAGCTTCTGTGGCTGATAGCAGCCTGAAGTTCGACTCTATCGTGGTGAAAATTGACGATCAACGAATCCTTGCATGGAAGGAAAAGCCTGGTTCTTTTTCCTGGCCAAGTGCTGGAATGGGCATGGGAAAACATGTTTTTCGCCTTGCCGGATTTTATAAAGGAACTGAAAATGGTTCTGGTTCCATGATTTTTAGCATTGCTTCCAACATTATCCCGGAGGAATTTGGCTTTGAAATTGCAAAAACGATGCCCCATAATTCTGCTTCTTTTACCCAAGGTCTTGAATGGCAGGCGGATAAATTATTTGAAGGAACTGGCCTCAATGGAAAATCTGCTGTAATGCAGATAAATCCTTCCAATGGAGAAGCCCTGAAAAAAGTTGCCTTGGACCAGGAGTTTTTTGGAGAGGGAATTACCATTTTAAACAACAAACTCTATCAGCTCACCTGGCAAAGCCACAAAGGTTTTGTGTACAGTTTGCCTGAATTAAAACTGGAATCTGAATTTGGTTACCCCACAGAAGGTTGGGGAATTTGCAACCTGAAAGGAAATCTAGTGATGAGCGATGGTTCAAATAAATTATATTTTCTAAACAGCAAAGACTTTCATCTTGACAAAACAATGGAAGTTTGGGATCGGAAATACCCAGTTTCGGAATTAAATGAACTGGAGGCTGTAGAGGGTGTTGTGTATGCCAACAAATACCAAACTGACACAATTGTTAAAATAGATCCGATAAGTGGAAAGGTGCTGGCTTATATCAATTTGGCCGGACTTCTGAAGAAGGAAGACCGACTTGGCAATGAGGATGTTTTGAATGGAATTGCCTGGAATCCCAGGGATAAATTGTTTTACTTAACTGGCAAAAACTGGCCGAAAATGTTTGCAGTTAGACTGGTTCGTAAAAAAGTTTCCTAATTTGATTTATTACCTGAAATCCATTTTCTTTATGTCGATAATTCTCTTTTAAACCTTGTATTGTATGAAGATAACAAAGATTTTTTCCGCCGTTTCTTTGCTGCTGCTGGTTCTGTTTTTGAACGCTTGCAAAGAGGACAGCCCTTCACCTTCTGCCCCTGCCAATGTGAGAAAAACCGGTTGGCAAGGGTCTGATGATCCGAGCACTATTCCGGAGAATCTGAATAACCCATTTGAAGGTGACCCATCTACACTTCCCAGCAACATTGACTTAAGCGCATATCTTCCTCCAATCGGAGATCAGGGTCAGTTTGGAACCTGTGTTGCCTGGGCCACGGCCTACAATTGTAAAACAGCGCTTGAAGCAATTAAATTCAACCTCAGTCAAAATCAGCTGCAAAGTCCGTCTTATCAGTTGAGTCCACGCTATTTGTTTACAGCACTGGCTGACGATAAAAAGGGTGCTGATTGCAATGGTTCAGATTTTACGCCTGCAATGGAATTGATGCTCGTCAAAGGCGTTGCCAGCAAAGCGGTAGTTCCTTATGAAAATCTCGGAAATTGCTCACAGGCCTTGCTCGATCCAGCCTGGAATTCAGATGCAGCCAAGCATAAAATAAAATATTACCGTCGCCTCGATAACGATGTGGTTACCCTAAAGCAGGCGCTTGCTGCAAAAATGCCAGTTGTGGTTGGTGCCAAATTGGATGATTCATTCATGGCCTGGAATTCTGAAACGGTTTACCAAAACGCAACTTCTACAAATCAGGTCGGCATCCATTCGTATCATGCCATGTGCATCGTTGGTTACGACAACAACCGCGGACCACGCGGGGCTTTCAAGGTGGTGAATTCCTGGAGTAATTCCTGGGGTGCTGCTGGGTTTATTTGGGTGGATTATAATTTCATGGTCAATGGATTTTCTTTCAACAATAACCTTTTTGTAGCGGTAAATGACGACCAAAAGCCAGACGACAACGGCAATCCCAACCCGCCTTCTGGTGGGGTTGACATTGTTCCTTGGGTGGTAGAGGATTTTCGAAATACGAGTCTGGGACAACAGGGCCGTGAGATGTATTTTAATATTTACAATGTGGGCAGCCAACCAGCCTTGGCAACCCAAGATTGGGGCTATGCCTATATTTATTACAATGCCTATGATGCCAATGATTATGGTGTGGTGTTTTACGACATCATGACGAATCAAGGGAATTACAAAGACATTACCGAATATGAGGACCCTCCTTCAGGCTTAAAGGGTTTATTAATCAACAGCAATATTCCTGCTGATGGTTCTCTGGGAATGGAGTTGTTTGCTACCGATACACTTTCGAGAACCTATACCATGCCCTCAAATTTGAATGGCAGTTATTACCTCGTGGTTTTCGGGGATGTGACGGATAAGTTCACTTCAGAAAATGATGAGAGCAACAATTTGTTTTACACCACCTCGCAGGATCCCATGTTTTTTCAGAACGGGGTAGGAGGTAGGAGGGATGTAGCCAATGACCGGTTCTTGAATCCATTGAACAGCAGTCAATTGCTTTCAAAAACAGCAGGAACGTATCGTACGGCTGTGAATGCTGCGCACCGCAATGCTTACACCCCAGAGGAAATCATTGCTTTTCTTAGAAAGGAGGTTAAAAACGGTCGTCTGGCTTCAAAAATTGCCATTGCCAAACAAAAGGCGGGCAACAATCAAATCTTGAAACCCCGTCGATCCAACTAATATGCACAAGAAATTGCTGATTTTATTTTTGATTCTTGGATTCGGACTTTGCTCTTGCGCAGGACCAAGGTCAGGATCCGTAAATTCCACCGAGCCAAAACTCGTTTTTACAGGCAAAATTTTTAAGGACCAGAACCTGATGGAATTGGTCCGAAAGGCGGGTGAATCGCATGTTGGAATGATGGAATTCAATCAATGCAACTTTTCAGGAATCACAACATTTTCGGCAATACCGAATTCTTACCAATCCTTTCCGGCTGGAGTTTTTTTTAAGGATTGTGTTTTTGAGGGCGAGCTTAATGGCGGAAGTGTCAGCTTTTCAGGTCAGGTAGATTTCGGCAAATGCCAGTTTAAAAAGGGAGTTTCTTTTCGAAATTCCGTCTTCCTTGCACCTGCCGGATTTCGGGATTGTGGTTTTGATGGAGAGGCTGCCTTTCAGAATAGTTTGTTTTTGAAAGAGTCGACTTGGGTGGGAAGTTTTTTTTATTCCTATAGCCTTTTTCAGGGTTCAAAATTCTTTCAGAATGCGCAGTTTCAGAATGCGAGATTTATGGTAAACGCAGACTTTACACAATGTCGTTTTCTTGAGGGCGCCATTTTTGATTTTTGCACAGCTTCAGGCAAATTGGATTTCTCAGAAAGCAGACAAGATGGTTTGATGACTTTTCGCAAATCTGTTTTACAGAAAGGAATCTACATGAATCGATTCCGCTCATTTGCGCCGCTTCGTTTTTCGGAAACCCAGTTTGAGGACAGCCTCTATCACCGGGAATTTCGTTCGTTTGCGGAAAAGCCTGAGATGCTTAATCTTCAGGGAAAAGCGGCTCCTTCAGGTTTGTGATTGCTTTTTAGCCACTGTAAAAGGCTGAAAATTGAATACCATTCCTGAAAATAGTTTTGCGGTTGCTTGATGGCAACATCACAGAATTTTTTGAATGATTCTACCGCTACAATGTCAGGATAATTGACTGTTAGCTCTTTTGCATAGACTTCAAGATTTCCGGTGCTGAAGATTTCCTGATTGATTATGCCAGCCGGCAGTCCCAAACCTTGCTTTTTTCTTGATGCGAGTTTGGTTCCAAATCGTCTCGCAAATTCATTCGTCAGAATTTCTTTCCGGCCTTTTCCGAGTCTTATTTCTGCTGGAATTGCGGAAGCATAATCGGTAATGGCGGGATGGAGAAAAGGAAATCGGCCTTCAATTCCATGTTGCATGCAGGCATAATCTGTCATAAAAAGAACGTCCTGAACGAGGTAATGCTGCTGATCCCAGCGCAAAGCCTTCTCCAAAAACCCAAATTCGCCTGAGGAAAATGGAATCCGCAAGGGCTCCTTGTTCACAAATCTCAGACAAGTTGAAACAGCAGCCTGCCAGATATCTTCTGGCTCTTGGGATTTAAGATTCATCCAACGCAGCTTGCCAATGTGGATTTTGCTTGAAATGAATTTCAGAAGCCCAGGAAATCTGCTTCTGTACGAGAGCCATCTTTTGAAAAATTCATGCCTTCGGTATCCACCAAACCATTCATCTGCTCCCGCACCTGAAATAAGGATTTTGAGGCCCTTTTCACTCGCAGCCTGGGCAATCAATTTGGTCAGAACCATGGCAGAATCTGCAATCAAAGGATCTCCGGCAGCAGATGAAAGTCCGATTGAATCAGCTTGGGGGATGTCAATCCAGTTTACTTCTAATCCAAGGTTTTTTGAAAGTTCTTCAACGGCAGCAGTGTCTGCAAATAGTGGGGTGTTTTTGGGAAATCGGATCGAGAAAATTTGGGGTTTGTAGCCATGATCCAAGCACCAGGAAAGAATCAGGCCTGAGTCAATTCCGCCGCTCAGGGCCAATCCAAATTCCTGATTCTTAGGAATTACTGCTGAAAAAGCTGCGTCCATGGCTTCTTTTAGGCCATCAAATTTGGAAGGCAATTCACCCGGAATTGTATAGTGCATGGGTTTGGATTCCCAGAATTCAATGCATTCGCCTGGCTGTAATTGGTGGATGCCGGTCCAGGC
>CANETC010000072.1 GCA_947441055.1 Cytophagaceae bacterium
AACCTTTGGTGAAGATGCGGTTACCGCCTCCCGAATCCTCAACATCACCCTTACAAAACGCGCGAATGGTTCTGCTTCTGAAGTGGCACTCGCCGGTTTCCCCCACCATTCTCTGGATAATTACCTGCCGAAACTTGTTCGGGCCGGACAAAGGGTTGCCATTTGCGACCAGCTCGAGGATCCAAAGGATGCGGTTGGCATTGTAAAGCGCGGTGTTACAGAACTTGTTACACCCGGCGTTGCCTTTAGCGACAATGTGCTCGATACCCGCAGGAATAACTGGCTCGCCTGTATTTTTCGAAGGGATGAATCGATTGGGCTTTCCCTGATTGATATTTCCACCGGAGAATTTTTGGTTTTTCAGGGTTCTGAAGATGAGGCCGGTAAAGTTTTGCAATCCTTTCAGCCAACGGAAGTTTTGTACCCGCGTGGGGCAAAAGAATGGACAGAATCTTTTCTGGGCGAAAGGCTTTATACCACTGCTCTGGATGACTGGCAATTTGAAAATGAAACTTGTAAGGACTTACTCACACGGCATTTTGAAACTGAAAACCTGAAAGGTTTTGGAATCGAACTCTGGTCTGAGGCCATTGTGGCAGCCGGCGTAATTCTCTATTACCTGGCCGAAACCGAGCACCGGGAATTAAGCCATGTGCACAGTCTTTCCCGTATTGATGAAGGCGAATATGCCTGGCTTGACCGCTTCACCATCCGAAATCTGGAACTCGTTTATGCACAGCATGAAGGCGGAATTCCACTTGTCGATGTTCTGGATTCTACGGTATGTCCGATGGGTTCCCGGCTTTTGCGCAAGTGGATTCTGATGCCCTTAAAGACGCTGGCGCCAATCCGTGAGCGGCAGGAAATGGTGGAAGCAATGCTTTCCTCCGATGCCTTAAGCACAAAATTACAAGCCTGCCTGCGCCAGCTTGGGGATCTCGAAAGACTCGCCTCCAAGGCGGCAGTTCGGCGAATTTCTCCCAGAGAAGCCGGGTTTCTGAAAAGGTCTTTGGCACTCGTGCAGGAAATTAAAGACTTGCTGGAAAGTCACGAAGGACAATTGGCCGGCTGGAAACACCTTGCTTCCGGTTTGAACCCGTGCCTGGCCCTAAAAGAAAAAATTGAGGCAGAACTCAACGAAGAACTTCCGGCACTTTCAAACCAAGGTGGAATGATTCGTTCGGGTGTAGATGAAGAGCTCGACAGGCTACACCACATTGCTTTTTCTGGAAAAGACTATCTGCATAAGATTAACCAGGCCGAGATTATCCGTACCGGAATTTCATCCCTAAAAATATCCTACAACAGGGTTTTTGGGTACTATTTGGAAGTTACACATGTTCATCGCGATAAGGTTCCTGCCGATTGGATCCGGAAGCAAACGCTCACAAATGCAGAGCGGTATGTGACCCAGGAACTGAAAGAATATGAAGAGCAGATTTTGGGTGCGGAGGAAAAAATTAATGTAATCGAGCAGCGGATTTTTAATGAGCTGGTCGAGACCTTTGTGAGCTATACAACCCCACTGCTTCAGAATGCCCGCTTGCTTGGAAAGGCCGATTGTTTGTTGTCTTTTGCCCGGGTGGCAACTGACAATAACTACTGCAGGCCAGACTTGAATGAGGGTCTGGAAATCAGGATAAAAGAAGGCCGGCATCCAGTGATTGAGCGGCAAATGCAGGCGGGTGAAAAATATGTACCCAACGATATAGAACTCGGTCAGGAGCAACAAATTGTGGTGATAACCGGTCCCAATATGGCAGGTAAATCGGCCTTGCTGCGCCAGACAGCCCTGATTGTGCTCATGGCCCAGATGGGTTCCTATGTGCCGGCAAGTTCGGCTGAAATTGGATTGGTGGATAAGGTCTTCACCCGTGTGGGCGCAAGCGACAACCTCAGTCGTGGTGAATCCACCTTTATGGTGGAAATGACCGAAACAGCTTCCATTCTAAACAATCTCAGCGATCGTTCGCTTGTTCTGATGGATGAAATCGGCCGTGGCACCAGCACCTACGATGGCATTAGCATTGCCTGGGCAATTGTAGAACATTTGCACAACCAGCCCGGAAGAAGGGCAAAAACCCTTTTCGCCACGCACTACCACGAACTGAATGAATTGGCGGGCAATCTTCCGTCGATTAGAAATTACAATGTAGCGGTGAAGGAGGCCGGAAACAAGATCCTTTTCCTGCGAAAGTTAAGGCCGGGCGGCAGTGAGCACAGTTTCGGCATCCATGTTGCCCGCATGGCTGGCATGCCCACGCCGGTGGTGCTTCGTGCCATGGAAATCATGCAGGAGCTGGAAAAAAGCAGGGAAAAGGGCAAAGACCGCGAGGCTTTGAAGAAGATGCCCAAGGCGCAGCCAATTCAGTACAATCTTTTTCAGCCGGTTGATGATAAAACTGAAAAACTCAAAGACCAGCTTCGGGCCCTCGACATCAACACACTTTCTCCGGTGGAGGCGCTGCTAAAACTGCAGGAACTGAAGTTGTTGATGAAGTAATTTTTTGAGGGCGCAAATCCCGGCTGTTCAGGCTTGCTCCGCCGAAGGCGAGGGTCCGCTTCGCTTCCGTGCTTCGCACCTGCTTCGCAGCCCTTTCCATCCGGTGCGCGGTATATTCAATTAACTTTTTTGTATCGTCAAGCGGAGCTTCTCTCGCCACGTGTAGAAATACCTGAGGACAATTCGAAAACGCGTAAGGGCAGAAAATTTTCTACCCCAACAAACCGGATAAAGAACCGTCAACCTATTTCAGGATTAAACTAAAATCCGGAAAACTTTCTTAGGACCAATCAGATCCGCTTGAGTCGGGCAGACACGCGGGTCTGCCCCTACATTTGGAATTTCTGTGGGCGCCGACCCATGGCCTGCCAAATGACCAATAATTCCGCCAACCCTCACCGGCAATTCCACCTTCCATCATCGAATATGCGTAAGGGCAGAAAATTTTTACCGTGCGGTCAGGTGTTTCCGCCTGACCGGAAATTGCGCCGAGTATTTCATGTGTCTGAAGGAGCTTGTCTCGCTGTAGGCGCAAAACCTGAGGCCTAGTAAGGAATAATAAAATATGTGGGAAGTCTATTTCCTTAGGATGAAAGAACCTAGCTAATTTTCTATTCACCCATTCATTTCATCGATAGAAATAATCATTCAAATGAAATGTCTATATGGACATAACAAATCGTTTAAAAGTTTTTTATAGAGTAGAAAGAAATTTTTTAATTGAAATTAAATTGTAGTAGTAAGTTTGCATTCCGATAATGCAATTTTAGAATCGGCTAAATCCCATAAAATTAATTCCATAACCAATGAAAATCTTTTTACGGAAAACTGTCTTCGCAACAATTTCTATTTTCCTTCTAACAGATGCTACACTTTTTGCCCAGGTTCCTGGGATTACGAGTTTTACCCCTGTATCAGGAGCAGTAGGTGCCTCAGTTACCATCACTGGTGTAAATTTTAATGTCACTCCAGCCAGCAACATCGTGTACTTTGGTGCTACCAAAGCAACCGTTACCGCAGCCACTGCCACCAGCCTTACCGTAACGGTCCCAGCCGGTGCTACCTTTAAACCCCTAACTGTTCTGAATACGGCCAATGGGTTGATTGGGAGTAGTTTGAGGCCGTTCGCCACCACTTACACAGGCATGGTTTCAAGCGGTTCCCTGGAATCTCCGGTTTCCCTGAATGGCTCAACCAATTATCCCCGTGAAGTAGCCATTGCTGATTTCGACGGCGATGGAAAGGCCGATATCGCAACCATAGGCCAGAATGGACTTTTATCTATTTTCAGAAATGTTGCTGCCTCTGGTTCATTAAGCACAACATCCTTTTCAAATAAAGTTGATTTTACTACCGGATCAGGACCATTGGGATTGGCGGTTGGCGATTTAGATGGAGATGGAAAACAGGATATTGTGGTTGCCAATGCTTCTGGAAATTCCATTTCTGTATTTCGGAACACCTCTGTTTCCGGAGCAATTACCACGGCTTCTTTCGCTGCCAAGGTGGATTTTTCAGCTGTTTCCTCTCCAAACAGCCTTGCATTGGCAGACTTGGATGCTGACGGCAAACTTGAAATTGCAGTTACAAACAATGGATCAAATTCGGTTTCGGTATTTAAAAATGCCTGTACTATAGGTTCTATTACGGCCACTTCCTTCTCAACCAGACAGGATTTTGTTGTAGGCTCAGCTCCAAATGGGGTTGTTTTAGGTGATATTGACGGCGATGGAAAACGAGACATGGCTGTAGCCAATTATGGTTCCAATACCATGTCCGTTCTGCGGAATTTGTCTGTTTCTGGAACCATTTCATTCAATGGAAAGGTGGATTTTGCTACCGGCTCCACTCCGTACGGAATCACAATGGGTGATATGGATGGCGATGGCAAACTCGATTTGTCTGTGAGCAATTATAATTCGTACACTGTTTCTATTTATCGCAATACAGCAACTTCCGGGCTCATTGCAGCGGCTTCATTGGCTTCCAGGGTTGACTACTCCGTTCCTTCCTATCCCACAGGAATTACCTTGGGCGATCTTAATGGTGACGGCAAGCAGGAAATTCTGGTTTCAGCCTATGGAAACGGTTATCCGGTAACGGCGCTGAAAAATGCTGCCACTTCTGGCAGCATAACTGGAACCTCCTTTTCAGCCATTAACTACAATTATGGTTATTTTGGCTACGGTCTTGCTGTAGGCGATCTGGATGGTGATGGAAAAGCGGATGTTGTAAATACTTCGGAAGGAACTGGTTCAACCATTCAGATTTATAGAAATAATCCTGCCCCTATTTTCAGTAGCTTTAGTCCGACAACTGGTGCTGCGGGTACAACAGTTACCATCTCCGGCCGAAATTTTACTGGCGCTACAGCGGTCAGATTCAATGCAGTGAATGCCACTTCTTTCAGCGTGGTGAATGACAATCAGATTACGGCAGTGGCGCCGACTGGTGTAACCTCTGGTTTACTTACCGTTACGACCGCAATCGGGACTGGTACCTCCACAACTTTTTATTACGCAGCGCCCACCATTACCAGTTTTACTCCAGTTACGGGAGGCAGCGGATCTGCTGTTACAATCACTGGTACTAATTTGTTGGGAACCACAAGTGTCCAATTCGGTACAGGTGGTTCTTCGGTACCAACTGGCACGCCAACCAATACTTCTGTGGTGGTTAAAGTACCTGGAAATGCAAATACCGGAACCCTTCGATTAACCACTCCTTACGGAACTGTTGCCTCAACGGCTTCCTTTACGCCAACAGTTTTGGTTTCCAGCTTCAGCCCCACAACCGGAACTGCCGGCACAACATTTACCATTTATGGTTCAGGCTTTACCGGAGCCACTGCCGTAAGAATCAACAATGTGGCCGTTTCTTCCTTCATCGTCCAAAGCGACAACCAGATTTATGTTGTGGTTCACAACGGGGTTACTACCGGCCCTGTTTCTGTGGTTAGCCCAACCGGCACCGGAACCTCCGTTAATAATTTTTATGCGGCGCCTTCCATCACATCCTTTACACCGACGGCAGCAGCAACAGGGGCCACGATTACACTGACTGGATTGAATTTTACGGATGCCAGCACCATAAGATTCAATGGTGTAGATGTTGCGCCAACCGCAGTAACTGCTACTTCCATCACGGTAGCTGTTCCAGCCGGAGCAATATCAGGACCTTTAACAGTTTTCACTCCATACGGAAGTTCGGCATCCTCGGCCCAGTTTACTGCGGTACCAATTGTCAACAACCTCAGTGTATCCTCCGGACCGGTCGGTACTCAGATTACGATTTCTGGTAATAACTTCACCAATGTTTCTGCGGTAAAATTCAACGGTGTTTCTGCCGGAATATTTACCGTAAACGGAAGCACCGAGATTAGTGCTACAGTACCTTCCGGCGTTACCGAAGGTGCAGTTTCAGTAACCAACACTGCTGGCACAGGCACAGGTCCGGTTTTCTCTCCGACTCCTACTATTACAGGCATTAGCCCGGTCAGTGGACCGATTGGCACAACAGTAACCATCACAGGATTTAATTTTACAGGTGCTACTTCTGTTCGCTTTTTTAATAATGTATCCGCAACTCCGATAAGCTCTACAGCTACCTCCATCACGGTTGCTGTTCCTGCCGGTGCATATAGCAGCGGCCCATTGCGCGTTTTCATTCCAGCTGGTTCAGGAATTTCCAGCATGAATTTCACTGTTACGGATCTTCCATCCATTTCAAATTTCAGTCCCACTTCAGGGAGCATAGGAAGTACCATTACCATAAATGGATCCAATTTCATCGGCACGACAGCTGTGAGGATCAATGGCGTGAATGCCTCCTTTTATGTCAATTCAGAGTCCCAGATTTTGGCTGTTATTCCAAATGGTGCTACTTCCGGACCAGTTTCGCTTACCAATGCACAAGGAACCTCAACTACCAGTAATTTTTTCATAGTCAATCTCAGTTCCAGCATTACTGGTTTCTCACCTTTGAGTGCTGCACCAGGTCAAACGGTTACAATCTCTGGTCTGAACCTAAGCGGAGCTTCTGCCATTACCTTTGGCGGTGTTTCTGGAACGGTAACCAATTCTACTGCAACGACGGTTACCGCTCTGGTTCCAAGTGGGGCACTTTCAGGGATTATTCGTATTACCACGCCTTTGGGAACTTGTACTTCTTTAACCAATTTCCTGATTAGTCCCTTTTTGAGTCAATATTATATTTATAGCACTGTTTCACCAACCAGGCCCCTTTGCTCAGGCGGCTATGATGTAGTTGCAGGAAAGCCAATGAGAATTATCGGTAGAAATTTGGACAACACAATTTCGATTGACATTAATGGTATCCCTTGTGCAAATTTTTCAATTGTAAGCAGTACCGAACTAACTACAGTGGTACCTTCAGGGGGAACAGGTGGAGCAGTTAATGTGACAACATCGGCTGGTAATTACACATTAGGTGTACCTAATATCTCCTCTTTTTCACCTTTAAGTGGCTCTCAGGGGAGCACAATTTCAATTACTGGATCCAACTTTTCCAGTGTCTCGTCAGTCACAATTGGGGGAGTACAGGCAAATTTTTCAATCGTTTCTTCAAGTCAAATTAATATCATCGTTCCTGTGAATGCTGTATCAGGATCAATTAGAGTTTCATTTGACTTTCCTTCTAGTAGTAACTGCTATCCCAATGGTTTTGGCGTAAGCTATACTGCAGCAGGCAGCTCCTCCTCCCCATTCATCGTCCTCCGCGCGCCGGAAGTAAGTTCCTTTACCCCAACTGCCGGAGGAGCCGGAACCGTGGTTACCATTACTGGCAACCATTTTCTTGGAGCCACAGCCGTGAGGTTTAACAATGTGGCGGCTACTTCTTTTACGGTAGTCGACAACAATACCATCCAGGCAACGGCGCCGGTAGGTGTTACCAGCGGGGTTGTTACAGTTGTGCATCCAGGCGGCACCACAAACTCTACGCAGATATTCAACTTGATGGCAGCGCCTACCATTACGGCAACCGGCCTTTCGGTTCTTACAGGTCCGGTGGGTACGCAGGTGACCATTACCGGAACCAATTTCCTTGCACCTTCTAGTCAGACCAGCGTCAGTTTTGCCGGCATCAATTGCCCTTTCAGCATCATCAGCGCTACCCAAATTTTGGCTGTCGTTCCTCCTGGTGGATTCACAAGCAGCATCACCGTAAAAACGCCAGGCGGCTCAGCTGTTTCAGCCCAGCAGTTTACCCCAACCGGCATTACCACCGTTCGGGTAGATTCCGTTACGGCAGTACCAAATCTTCAGGTGGTGGTACCCGTTCGTGTCAGGGGATTTGCCAATCTCATTGGCCTTCAGTTTAATGTCCCTACGCCGAGTGGACTTACCTATGTGGGCGTTGAGCAGCTAAATGCCACGCTGGCGCTTACAACCGCCAACTTCAGCAATGTAAACGGGGTGCAATTTACCTGGAGTCAGGCCAGCAATACGGCAACCAACCTCAGCGACAATACCGTTCTATTTGCCATTCGCTATTCAGTTCCCATCAATACCCTTTCTGGTACGAAATTCAACTTGGTGGTGCCTATTGGCGGATTTCCACTTCCGCTTGAAGCCACCAAATCTGATTTCGCAATACAAACCAGTACGGCGATCAACGGTTTTGTGCGTGTAGCGCCGGCCATTATTTCCGGAACCATCAAAACTGGAAATGGTACTGGCGTTCCCCGCGCCATTCTTGTGATGAAAACTTCCAATACCAAAATTCCGAAAGCCGATACCACGGCGTCAGATGGAAGTTTCAGTTACGACAGTCTTGCGGTGGGCGCCAATTACAGCATGCAGGCCGACAAGAATACCGATCCTTTCCCGACCAACGGCGTAACGGTTTCCGATGTTGCATTAATTCAGCGCCATATTTTGGCGGCTTCCCTTCTTGGAAATGCCTACAAAGTGATTGCGGCCGATGTGGATAATTCCAAATCGGTAACGGTGGCAGATGTGGCCTTTATCCGTGATCTTATTCTTCAGACACGCAGTACATTCCCATTGGGCAAGCTCTGGAAAATGGTAAAAGCCAGTCAGACTTTTACAGACCAGAATCTGCCATGGCCTCTCGATACTGCTTTCACCTACACAGGTTTGGCAACTGCCACCACAAGCCAAAATTTCATTGGATGTAAACTCGGAGATGTAAACGATTCCTGGAATTCAGCCTTTGGTAGGGCTGCTGTTACAAGCAGTTCCACCATCACTTTAACTGCAGGAAACGCGAGTGTAGCCGAAACCGGAAGTAATTTTTCAATTCCGGTAAGCACTGCAGAATCTGATGCCATGGCTTTGCAATTCACCTTGCGTTGGCCAAAAAACAAACTTCAACTTCTATCCGCTAATTCGGTTTTCAGCGGCTGTGTGCTTGGTACACCCACCGACAGCACCTTGACAGTGTTGGCCACCGATCCATCAGGTTCCCTGATTCCGGCAGGAAGTACGCTCTTGAATATGCAGTTCAAAGCATTAGGAACAGCTGGTTCAGAGGCGGAAATTCAAATCAACAGCGATGTAACACCAGCGCTGGCCTATGATGCAGACCTGATTCAAATGAACTTAAACCGTGTTCCCGGTTTAGTTACCGTTTCCGGAACCACAAGCGTTTCTTCTGAAAGATTCTCAAGCCTGGTTCAACTTTGGCCAAATCCAAGCCGTGGGTCTTTCTATGTAAAGGCTGGAATTGGAAGTCAATTTGATCTTCAGGATGCGCTGGGAAGAAAAATTTTCTCCCAAAAGTTGGATAAAGAGTTGTCTGAGATTTCTTTAAAAGGTGTTTCAGCGGGAATTTATCTGGTAAAAGTTGGCGCTGAAGTTCTCAGACTTGTAGTAGAATAAAGTCGTATTTTAGATTGTGCTGAAAGAAGCCCTCTGTTAAATGGAGGGTTTCTTTTTTTACACACTTTTCTGAACAGTATCGCTATTCATAATTTGGCGCTGTTGGCACCACTGAAAACATCACGAATCATTCATGATTGAATGGTCTGCTATTCCCCAAAACGCCGTCCTCAAATTACATAAAGCCTGTCCTTCTTACGGTTTTGTATACGTTCGGATCAAATCCCAGGTGGAACGATCGCCTTCATAAATGCTGTTCAGCCCTTGTTCTTCCACACCCGGGTCGCCGCGAAAAGGTTCGCCGGATTTCCACAGGCTACCGTCCTTTGGAAAGGCAGTAAATCCTCCGAACGTCCAGAACGCCAGACCACCGAATTGCGGATGCTCATTTTTTTTCCAAATGTCCATCGCCCAGTTGTAGTACTGGTCCCGGCTGGTCGTCGTGCTTTCCGCGGTATAAAGATGACCATCCCGGGGAAGGCCAAATTCCTCCAGAACGAGGGGCTTTTTCAATTCTTTGGCTACCTCCAGATGCCGGTTGAGCATCGCTCCCGACTTCTCCAGCACCTTGTACATGTTGGCCGAAATGCTGGTATCGGGAAACCACTTCCAGTTTTTGGGCCAGATGTGGAGGGTGAGGTAATCAACCGTGGAATTGCGGTGCGCTTTTTTATACTCGCTCATATCAAAATCATAGGCCACATCGCCTTCGATACCGGTTGCCACCATGTGGTTCTGGTCCAGTTTTTTGATCAGGAGTGAGGTTTCCTTTACCCATTTCTGGTAGGCTTCGTTGGCGGCAGGTCTCATCGGACGGGGTTCATTGGCCAGTTCCCAGGAAAAAATCGCAGGATCAGACTTGTATGGCTTTCCTGAAATGGAATTGACCCGTGTTACGACTTTTGAGATCAGTTCATTTACCTGCTGGATGCAGTCGGTACAGGTGTAAAATTTGGAAATGTAATCGCGGTACCCGTCCCAGGTCCAGCCTTCACTTTTTGGAAGAGGCGTCTTTCCGGCGCCATTCCACTCCAGATACTGACCAAAACCACCGCTCCATTCCCAGTTGTTGGTGAAGAACAAAACGAGTTTGAGGTTCCGCTTTCCGCTTTCCACCAGAAGAAAATCGAGGCCCTTCAGCACTTCTTCATTATACCTACCTTTCTGTGGTTGGTAAGAAGGCGAAACCCGAAGAGGAAACGAACTGTCTCCTTCCGACGAAACCAAAACGCGGATGTTCCGAACGCCTTGTGCCCTCAAAAAATCGAGCTCCTTCAACAGCCGGGCCTGATCTCCGGGACCGGATTTCATGCCCAGATGCGCTGCCGGCCAATAGTTGACACCAATAAACTTGTATGGCCTTTTGTCCATTTCAAATCGTCCGTTTTTTACTTTTACGATGCCTCTTATTCCTCCCTGATCAGAAGCAACAATCGCAGTAATAAACACCAGAAAGAAGAAACAGAATGAAGTGAAATGAGTGGAAAATCGCATGGATGACTGGTTAACAACTGGAACCGATGGAAAAATAAAAGTAAAAGGAAGAAGTCAAAAGTCAAATGAGGATTCAGGATTCAGTAACCAGGATTCAGTAATCAGGATTCAGTAACCAGGATTCAGGATTCAGGTGAAGAATTCAAACCCCAAAGGCACCACAACCACAAACTAAAAACTACTCAACCCTGTAAGCGGGCTGTCCACATGCCGGGCAACCTGCATTCTATTTATCATTCATCCTTCATAACTCATAATTCTAAAGTCGGCTAACCGAAAAAAGCCCCATAACCATTAACCAATAACCACAAACCACTAATCATTAACCCCTCGCCTTACTCGTATCGCAAACTTTCAATCGGATTGGCCCCTGCCGCTTTTCGGGCTGGGAAAATGCCGAACACAAGGCCCACCGTGATGGCGACACCGAAGGACAGTACCACCGAAAATCCGGTGATGAAGGTTTGGATGCCCGCCAGTTTTTCGACACTGAAACAGATCACAATGCCCAGCACGATGCCCGCCAGGCCGCCCGAAAAACTGATGGCCACCGCCTCGGCGATGAACTGCCACACGATGTCTTTCTTCTGAGCGCCAATCGCCAGACGGAGTCCGATTTCTTTCACCCGCTCCATCACCGAGGCCAGCATGATGTTCATAATGCCGATTCCACCCACCAGCAGCGAAATGGAGGCAATCACACCAAGCACAATATTGAACAGCTTTTTGGTTTTCTGCTCCTGCTTGAGCAACAGTTCGGGCACCACAATTTCCACATCTTCCACCCCGTTGTGCCGCCGGTTGAGGATCTTACTGATCAAGTCCACCGACGATTCCATATGCTCGCTTTCTTTGATGTTGACCACCAGCCGGTCGATCTGGTGGTAGTTTTCGGTGTTCTTTTTCTTGTCGTCGTTATCCTCCCAGGGCCGGCGTTTCATGCTCGAAGGCGTGGTGAGGCCCCGGTTGGTATAGCGCAGAAGAACGGTTTTGATGGGGGTATAAATATCGGAATTGTAGTTCCGGATGGAGAGCTTCTCAATGTTTTTGTCGCTCAGCAATCCGCCTTCGAGCACGCCCACCACCTGCAGCCAGACGTTGCCGCACTTAATAAACTGCCCGATGGGATTGATTTTGGAGAAATACGTGGCCTTGATCTGGCGGCCAATGATGCAGACGGCATCGGCATTGTCGAGTTGTTTGGGCGAGAAGTATTTGCCTTCGCCCACATTCACACCGGCCATCTGAAAATAGGCATTGTTCACCCCAATCAACCGGCCGGGCTGGCGGATACCGTCCCGCATAAACGGTGTTTTGATCTCAATTTCGGGACTGATCGCACCGGCGTGTTCAACCGTGGCCAGGATGTTTTCGGCGTCTTTGAGGTTGAGTCCGGGCGAAAATTTGGGCTTGTCTTTGTTGTCTTTTTCTTCCTGCTTTTTCGCCGGATCAGGAGGAAGGGCTTTGATGATGAGGTTATTCGATCCCACCAGACGGATCTGTTCGAGAATTTCCCGTTCTGCCCCGGCTCCAATTGCCAGCATGGCAATCACGGCCGCCACACCAAAAATGATGCCCAGCGAGGTAAGAAAGGCCCGGAACCGGTTGGTCGCCAGGGCTTCCAGACCCATTTTAATATTCATCAGTAACCGCTCCATTTCCTTTATCCGGAATTATTTGCCTTCAGTGGCTATGGCGGGCTTAAATTCTGATTTCGGTGCCTGGTGCAGACTCTGGAAATCGGCCCAGCGTTTTTTCCAGGTAGCGTTTTCACTTTGAACCGGCGCCAGTGGCTTTTGAACCAGTTTTTTAAACTCCAGCCCCGATGTGTCCGTCGGAGTAGAAAGCAGAATCCGATCTTCTTTTTTCAAACCTCCATAGATAATGCCATGGGTTTCGTTCACCGCTCCCACCAGAACCTGCTGGCGAACCAGACTTGTTCCATCTTTTTTGTAGACAAATGAGTGTCCGTTGGCATTGTTAAGGGCCTCGAGAGGAATGCTCAACACGTTGGCATACAGACCGGCGTGGATTTTACAACTGGTGGTCATGGCAGGGCGCAGCGACGGATCCTGTGTGAGTACATCGATCAGTACCTCAAATACTTTGGCATCGGAATTTGGTTTCTGCTCACCCACATTGGCCACCTGTACGACGCCCCCTTCCAGCTTTTTACCCGGTTCGGCATCAAGACCGATTTCAACGTACTGGCCTACTTTTACTTTCTGAATGTCCACTTCATTGATGTAGGTAATCACCTGCATCTGGGTAAGATCGGGCAGCGTGGCTACGCTTGGATCCCAGCTGTTGACGGTTGATCCCACTATTTTTTTGGCCCCGTTCCAGTTGCGACTGTAGATCACCATCCCGGCTTTGGGTGCCATAATGGTGAGTTTGCCGATGAGGTCGCTCAGGCGTTTTTGCTTGCTTTGGGCCAGACTCAGATCCGACTGAATGATCTGTACTTTGGTGACGGCCTGCTTTACTTTGGTTATATAGTTTTCGGTTTTAACGGTGAAGCTTTTCATCGCTTTCTCCAATTCGATTTCTTTCTGGCGGATGGCGGCAGGTGCCTCAAACCGGCTCTGTTCTTTTTCGAGTCTTGCCTGTTCGACGGCATATTTCTGGTTGTAGAGATCATCACGGGCTTCACGCAGGGTGAGGGTGGTATCGAGTCGGGCCTGGTTGAATTCGGATGTTTTCTTGTCCACTTCCAGATTGGCATCGCCCAGTTTACTGAGGATCGGATTTTTTTCGATGGAGGCTACATAGTCGCCTGCTTTCACCACGGTTCCTTCCTGAATGAGGTCTTCAATTTTCAATTCAGAATAAATCCCGGATTGCTGAAGTTCGGGACCGGGGGCCACAATTTCGGTCTGGTTTTTGGCCTTGAGCTCGCCGGTGGAGGTAACAAAAATCTCAAAAGGACCTTTTCGAACCGTCGCTTCGAGCACCACACTTGCCTCTCCTTTGGCAGGATTGTACATAAAATAAGCCAGTGCGCCGGCAACTGCGGCGA
>CANETC010000073.1 GCA_947441055.1 Cytophagaceae bacterium
CAGAACACCACAAAATGATGTTCAGCCGTATTTTATTTTTTGGCTTGGCAGGGCATTTCATTTGAATATGAAAATTGACTCGGCTCTTATTTGTTACCGCAAATACTTGGTGGTTGCTTCACCACAGGATGAATACCGAAAAGGAGTTGAAGATTTGATTGCACAGGTTCACCGTACAGAATCACATTTTCTTGGGGAAAAATCGCCTTATGACATTATTAACCTGGGTGATAATGTGAATACGCGGTACACAGAGCATTCACCATTGGTTTCTTCAGATGGGAAAATGCTCATTTTTACATCCAGAAGGCCGGTTCAGGCGAATGAAATTTCTGAGGCTGATGGTGAATATCCTTCTAAACTTTTCATTTCCAATCTCCAGCCAGATGGAAAGTGGGGAAAGGCCCAGCCTTTGTTTCCAGCCATTTCAATGAAAAACCAGTTTTCTTCGGTTCAATGGTTAAATAATGACAAGCTTATTTTACATAGTTCTGCGGATGGTGGTCAACTTTGGCAGGCAGATCGTGAAGGCACAGAACTTCGGGATCCGATAAAGTTTAATCCCGGGGTTTCAGGAAAGTATTTTCAGCCAGATGGTAATTTTAACCGGGCAATGGATAAAGTACTTTTTATAAACAATACCATTTTTGATGGCACCTACGATATGTTTATGGTCGAAAAAAGGACAGAGGCCAAGTGGAATAAACCCTGGAAACTTCCAAGTTTCCTCAATTCTAAAGGGGATGAAATTGCTCCAATTTGGCTTGAAGATGGAAAAACAATTGTTTTCTCTTCCAAAGGACTTAATGGACTTGGTGAATATGATTTGTATCGAACCACTTATGACGCTGAAACAAAAACATTTACAGACCCTGTAAATCTTGATTATCCAATTAACACTCCTGGGAGTGAAACGCATTACTGTGAAATCGACAAAGGGAAGAAAATGTTTATCTCCTCTGCCAGAGCAAATGGGCTGGGTGGAACCGACATTTATATGATAATTCCCCATGAGGAAAAGACCTCTGGTGGCGGTTTTTAGGTCAATCTGAACAAATAAAAAAGGGCACTTTTCAGTGCCCTTTTTTATTGAATTGATTTGAGATTATGGCTTTGTGCGAATTGCTACTTGTACGCCATAACCAACTCCGCCTCTGTTTCTGGCATAAGGTCTAATAAAATACTTTGTACTTGGCTGGAGATTCCTGATGGTGTTTTGAAATCCATTCAAGCTAGAATCAGAATCTACAGAAACGAAATTTATCTCACCTGACTTGGTGTTAATAAATGGGTTGTTGGTTTTGGCAATCACAAAACCTCTGTCGAAAATGGATTCACTTCCATTGGTATTCAGACTTGAGGAAACCACCAGAGAATCCCATCTGCTTGAATCTACTACCACTGCTGCTGAAAGGGAAGGTAGATTTGGTGCAGAGAAGAATGAATAAACTTCTGAATAGTTTGTGTCTACCATATTTCTGGCAAACAACCTGAAACGGTAGTTGGTGCGGGGTTTCAGGCCAGCCAAGGCAGCGGAAAAAACACCGGCTCCGTCGCCCGTAGCAATTTTTACCTGGTGCTTAAATGATGGAGTTGCGGCAGTATCCGAAAAAAGAACACCTTTTCCCTGGGTCAGTAGGCCTCCTGAATTTATAATGTTACCATAGATTGTGCTGGAGCCTGTTTTTACAAGTCCAACGGAATCAAATCGGAGGCTGGGTGCTGCGATGGGTCCATTTTTTCCTCTTTCAGGATCTTCGCATCCGAAAGCCAGTGCCGCAATCGCAAACATTGGAATGATTTTATTGATGAAATTCGTTTTCATTGTTTTCAATGGTTAATAGCCAGGATTCTGTTTAAGGCCAGGGTTTGCAGTTAGGTCTGAAACTGGAATTGGATATAGCTTCCGGTAATCTGGAATTGCCACACCTGTGGCAACGCCTCCTTTGAAAGGCCACAAGTAACTGCCTGCTACAAAACGGTTAAACCGTATCAGGTCGGTGCGACGGTGGCCTTCCCAATACAGTTCACGGGCTCTTTCTGCAAGGATAAACTCTTCAGTAAGTTCCGCTTCCGTGATATTTCCAGTTTCATTGCCATATGCCCTTTTGCGGAGTTCATTGATGTAATTAACTGCCTGCGCAACATTGCTACCTGCAGCGCCTTTTTTACTGGCTTCTGCATAAATTAAATACATCTCAGCAAGTCGGAACAAAGGAAAGTCAATGTCCACAAAAGCCTGATCCGGATCATTTCCTCTCAGCAGGGCACTGATTTTGGCCTGAGTGCTTGCTTCGCCTGTTCCGCTTAATGGACGAATCGCCTTGCACCTGAAAATGGCTGGCTCTGCAGAAGAAACAAATCCTACCTGGTAAGTGCCATTCAAATCAGATGGCTGGGCATTTTCAATCTTTACAAAATCATTTTTGCGGAATGTGTGACCGGCAAGGGTCACTATTATGCTGTCCGTTTTATAAGAAATGCTGGAGGAAGTTCCTTTTTCAGCCAGAATTACATTGCGGTATTTGCTCACACCATAGCCTTCTTTGAAAGTAGAAATGGTGTTGATATCGGCCTGCTGGTTTACCACAAAGAACATTGCCCTGCGATCCGCACCATTGTCGCCATTGTAACCAACTGTGAATAAATCCGAAAGTCCGCGGGTGGTGCGAAGTCCAGCCCAGCCTGTATTTACACCAAACATTCTGGCATTCATATCTCCACCCACACTGGCGTGGTTAAAGAAATGGGTTCCACCAAAACCTTTTGTTTTCAGGCCATCATAGTTTACCGTAAGGATAAATTCTTTACTGGTTTTTGGCAGGTGGTTGTCTGCACCCATCATTTGCTGGTAATCATCTGCAAGGCTATAACCTGCTGCAATTACCTTCGATGAATATTCCAGCGCCTTGTCATAATTGGAAGTTCCGGTATAGGTTTCGGCATTCAGGTACAACCTGGCAAGAAGTGCCTGCGCTGCCGCTTGGTCCGCCCGCCCATACTCATTTGATTTTGAAGGTTTTAGGCTTGACTCAAGCGCCTTGAGTTCGGTTTCGATGTAGGCGAAAAGTTCAGCGCGACTGGCTTGTCTTGGCAGAAATGCACCAACAAGGTCCTTCTCAGTGGTGAATGGAACGCTTCCGAAAAGGTCCATCAATACCCAATATTGAAATGACCTCAAGAAACGGGCTTCCTGAGCGTAATAAGCAATCTCAGCTCTAGAAGCTGCTGGAATTCCGCGGCGGTCAAGGCGCGATGATTCGCATTCGCGTATAAATTCATTACACAGCGTAATTTGAAACATAGACCTGTAATAGGTCCTGCGGATAAAACCATTGTTGGATGACCAGCTGCCATTGTGAATGTCTGGGAGGCCCGGATCAGACCAGGCAACTACGGCCTCATCTGTAGACAATTCCTGCAGATTCCAGAAGCCACGAACGAAATCAGAGAATCCTTCGTCTCCTCCACCTGGAATATCGGGTGCACCGGCAGGTCCGTCGTTTCCTGTTGTCGCATAAGCGCTGTAAACCCGGGAAAGTGCTTGTTTGTAGCCTTCCGGATTGGCATATACTTTTTCAGATGTAACATCATTTAATGGAACCAAATCAAGGTCTTTATGGCAAGAAGCCAGAAAACCTGTTCCCAGAACTAGGGCAATTATTTGAAAGCTGAATGACTTTTTCATGGTGAATGTCTTTTTTGAAATCATGGCATGAAGTTGGCGGTAATGCCGATGGTAATAATTCTTGGCCTTGGGTAGAAGTTGTTGTCGATTCCTCCGAAAATTTCAGGATCGATGCCTTTGTACTTGGTAAATACATGGGCATTTTGAACATTCAGGCTGGCTGCCAGATTGAAGTTCTTAAACAATTCCCCAAAATTATATTGAAGTGAAAGGTTGTCCACCCGAAGGAATGAGGCATTGTAAACAAAGTAATCGGATAGTCTGCTTTGGTCAGTACTGCCGCCTCCAATTGGCTTGCCTGTCCATTGAGTTTCGTTGTAATTGGAAGAAATGTTGGAAACATACGCAGTTTGAAGGAAGGCGTAATTCCGGTTGCCTTTGTCTGAATACACATTGTTGTAAACATAGTTTCCAACACTTCCCCTGAGGACCATTCCAAAGCTAAAACGCTTGTATTCCACCGAACCATTGATTCCGAAGAAAGCAGCAGGTACTGGCGATTTGTAGTGGTAAAGATCTTTTTCGTTTACGCGACCATCTCCGTTCAGGTCTTCAAACTGCCCCTCAACTGGCTTACCATCTTTGTAAACTTGTTTGTAAACGAAGAACGAATTGGTTGGATATCCGATCGAATGGATTTGAATGGTGGATCCGATTCCGCCGTCGATTCCGCCAGTAGGAATTCCGAGGTAATTGGTATCTGCTACAGCAGTGAGTTTCGTTACTTCGTTCTTGTTAAGTGTAAGGTTTGCACCCAGAGACACTTTCAGGTTGCTTGTTAAAACTGGTACTGTGTTGAGGTTGAGTTCCACTCCACGGTTTTCTATGCTGCCGACATTGGTCAGAACCTGGTCGCTGAAATTGGAACCAGCCGGAGTCGGGATTGTATTCAGCAGGTTGCTGGTTTTTTTCAAGTAGAAATCCAAGCTGCCGGAAATGCGGCTTTCAAAAAAGCTATAATCAATCGCTGCATTGTATGTGGCAGTTTGTTCCCATTTGATTTGAGGGTCATATGCACTCGGGCGATATCCATAAAAGAAATCATTGCCAAACTGATACTGTGCCGCCGGATTGGTAAAACGGTAAGTTGGAAGGTAAGCGTAATTGGATCCAATATCCTGTTGACCCGTTACTCCATATCCTGCACGGATTTTGAGTTGATCAATGGCCTTCACTTTGTCTTTCAGAAAACTCTCTTCAGAAATTGTCCATGCTGCAGCAACAGATGGGAAAACACCCCAGCGAACATCGGGTGAGAATCGGGATGAACCATCAGTCCTGAGTGTTCCCGTAAGGAGATAGCGTTCTTTGAATACATAATTCAACCTTCCGTAATAGGAGATCAGCCTGTTTTCCTGAATGTCTTTCGGGAATACCGGCTTTGAATTTGGCATTGTATCGCCTTTGAAACGGAAGTCAGCATAGTTGTAGGAAGTTGTTTCAAATGCCTGATAACCATAACCTCCGATGATGTCTATTCTGCTGCTAATGGAAGGCAGCTCCTTGTTGTAGTTCATATAGAACTCCAGCAAATTGTTCTGTTTTTCCTGAAGATACTTATTGTTTACACCTCTTCTAAGAAAATCAGACGCATAAATGGAATCAACTACGATGGTTCCCTGGCCTTTTTGGCGATCGGTTCCGATGTTCAAATTCAGCCTGAGGTCTTTTAGAAATGGAAGTGCATAATCAAGCTGTGCATTGCCGAGGAAACGGTCAACCTGACTTAAATCTTCCCGGCTGTTGAGTAATCCAACCGGATTTTTTGGCGCCAGTCCCTGAGGCCTTCCCTGATTGTCAACCCATTCGAAATAACCTCCAAGACGGGTTTTTCCTAAGCTATCTGTAGCATTTACGGTTTTGGTTGGGTCGAAAACCACAGCCGAGCCAATTGCGCCACGGTTGGCAAATCGATTTTCGGTGCGGGAATACTTGGTGTTGATGTTGATTTTTAAATCGCCGTCGAGTAAAACCGGACTCAAATTGACTCCAATGGTTCCCCTGTCCATTTGGTCACGCTTCAAAATACCATTTTGACGAAGGTAGCCTCCTGAAACGCGGAAAGGAAGATTGTATCCTTCCTTAAATTTAAGATTTCCACCGTAGCTAAGGCTATTGTCCGTTGAAAGCGCAACGCGGTAAATTTCGCTCTGCCAATCTGTATTGGTTGTTCCGTTTGTGTCAATCAGGGCTTTCTGGGCCTTGGTGCCAAATTGTTTTACCATGGCACGAAACTCATCTCCACTTAGTACATCTACAAAGCGAATTGGCTGTGAAACCGAAGACTGGCTCGAGAATGTAATGTTGGGCTTTTGGCCAATGCTTCCTTTTTTGGTGGTAATGATGATAACTCCATTAGAAGCCCTTGAACCGTAAATAGCAGTTGCAGAAGCATCTTTCAATACAGTAAAACTCTCCAAATCATTTGGGTTAATCATGCTTAATGGGTTGGGTGAACCTGCAATTCCGCCATTGTCAACAGGTACTCCGTCAATGATAATCAAAGGATCATTGCTTGCATTGAGTGATGCACCACCGCGAATCCGAATGGCACTTCCAGCACCTGGTGCGCCACCGCCGCTGGTTATTTGAACCCCTGCAACTTTTCCTGAAATCAGGGCTTCGGGGGTTACATTGTTTCCGGTTTGAAAATCCTTTGAAGTAACGCTGGTAAGGGATCCTGTCAGGTCTTTTTTGCGAACCTGGCCGTACCCGATTACCACTGCTTCCTTCAGATTTTTTCCTTCCTCGCTCAGCGAAACATTGAGTTCTGTTCCCTTTACCAATCGAGTAATACTTGTGTAACCAAGTAAGCGGAATTCAAGTTTGGCGCCTTCTCCTGCCTTAATCCGGAAATTACCATTCAAATCAGACACAGTTCCATTGCTTGTGCCTACAAGAATAACATTAACGCCAGGCAGGGGAGAGCCATCCTTTGAGTCGCTTACCTTTCCGCTTACATCAATATCCTGTGCTTGCAGGATTACTGGAATTGCCAATGCCATAAAAAGCACAGCAAAGAATTTTGCATACATTCTCTTCATAGATGAATTTGTTTTTAGGATTAGGCGGCCAGAGGATTGGATTTGGACGCATTGGACAAAGGCGTCCACGGATTTTTTTTCATGATTGTTTGATTTAAAAATGAGTGTTAAAAGATTAATTGGGTTTGCAATCTAAAAACACTTTTTGCAGAGTTCAAATTGCAGGAAAAAATTCCAAAAACAAAAGCCCCGCAATGCAGGGCTTTTGAAATGCAGTCGGTCGTACTGCTTGTGTTTCAAGATGAAAAAATCTAGTCTTATTTATTGGGTAATGGATTCTTTTTGTGGTTTCATAGTCCTTTTAAAATCTACATAAAGCTGAACTTCAGCGCCGCAATCTGATAGGTATTCATGAATCAGGGGTCTTACTTCCTGCCAATTCAATCCACCTACTCCTGTTGCAAGCTTGGGAAGTGCTATGCTTAATATTTTCTGTTCCTTGATAATTTCGGCAAGCTGTTTTAAAGAATGGCGCACATAACTAAGCTGGGCTTTTCCCGGGAGACCGCTGTGTTTCTGTCCTTCAGGCGCTTGCTGAGTAAGTAAATTAATAATCCTCTTTTCACCCGGCACAGACCAAAGCCATGCTTCGCCTGGTTGCGGGTTATTCTGATGGCAGTAATGCCTGAAATCCTGTGCCATGTCCGGCCATTCTTCTTTGAGGCTCATTGCCAAACCCTGGTTGAAATGGTCAAAAGGTGCCACGCCATGCGCAATTGCTTCTGCATTGGTTTCTAAAATGTCTCCGCTTAATTCCTTAATCATAATTTCAATTTGCCTGAATTGTAAACGCAAGTAATGCGGATTCTGACGTGGGAAAACTGATCTTGAAAGTCAGGAATTCTGATTTTTCTCAAAAAAAATCCCCGACCAATGTGGCCGGGGACTCTGAATTTGATTACGAATAAACTTTATTCAACTACTACTTTCTTTTTTGCTCCTGGAGCATCAATTACGAATGGAATCGCAATGTAGATGGTTGAATAGGTTCCGGAAATTACTCCGATCAGAAGTGCAAAACTTAGACCGCGAATTGTTTCTCCACCGAAGAAAAGTAGAATCAACACCACAAGCAATACGGTGGAAGCTGTTACTACTGTACGGGAGAATGTGTCGTTAAGTGCCTGATTGATTACCGTTTTAGGATCGGCCTCCAATGCTGAATCCTTGAAGAATTCCCGCACCCTGTCGAAAATTACCACGGTATCGTTTACTGAGTAACCTACAATGGTTAGAATCGCAGCAATGAAGTTCTGGTCAATTTCCAAAGAGAATGGAAGGAAGTGGCGGCATACTGAATAGAAAACCAATACCATCAACACATCGTGGAAAAGTGCCAGGGTGGCACCCATTGCGTATCCAATTTTGCGGAAACGGACAATGATGTAGACGAATATCAAAAGCAATGCCAGCACAACCGCAATGGTAGAGTTTACCTTGATGTCATTCGCTACAGTTGGTCCAACTTTGGCAGTTGATAGAATTTCATACTTATCGCCTTTAAGGGTTTTAAGTCCGCTTTCTACTTTCGCCTGAACTTTTGCAGGCGCATCCTCAGAAACATCATCAATCATGTATGAGGTTGTAATCTGAACTTTATCGTTAGAGCCGAAAGCCTTCACTTCAGGATATCCTGTAAGTGGGCCGTTTAGCGCATTTCGAACTTCATCGGTAGTAACCGATTCATCAAACTTCACCACATATTTCCAACCACCTTTGAAATCTACACCGTAGTTAAGTCCAGTAATGGCAATGTAAACCATACCGGCACCGATGATGATGGAAGAGAATATATAGGCGATTTTACGCTTGGAGACGAAATCAAAATTTACATTTTTGAAGAGGTCTTTGCTAAGGCCAGTAGAGAAAGAGAAACTTCCTCCTTTTTCAAGGCGACTTTCGATCAGAATACGGGTGAAGTAAACTGATGTGAAGAGTGAAGTAAAGATACCAATGATCAAGGTTGTAGCGAATCCTTGAACCGGTCCTGAACCGAAATAGAATAGAACGAAACCAGCTAGTACTGTTGTGATGTTAGCATCCCAGATTGAAGTAGAAGCTGCAGAATAACCTTTTGAAACGGCCTCCTTCAATGGAACACCCAATCTGATTTCATCTCGTATCCTTTCATTAATCAGTACGTTGGCATCCACGGCCATACCCACGGTGAGTACGATACCGGCGATACCAGGAAGGGTAAGAACTGCCTGAACCGGCACCAGCATTCCAATAACCATGAATACGTTAAGCAAAACTGCGATGTCTGCCACGATACCCGAATTGTTGTAATAGGCAATCATGAAAATGATGATGGTAAGGAAGCCTGCGATAATGGAAAGGAGACCCTGGTTGATGGATTCTTTACCAAGTGTTGGTCCTACTACTTCTTCTTCCACAATTCTGGTTGGAACAGGTAGTTTACCTGCTTTCAGGATGTTGGCAAGGTCTTTTGCCTCATCTACGGTAAAGCTTCCAGAGATCGAAGAGTTTCCATTCGGAATTTCACTGCGAACATTTGGCGCTGAATACACATAATTATCGAGGGCGATGGCAATGCGGCGGCCAATGTTGGCTGCAGTTAAACGCTTCCATGTACGGGCACCTTCTGAGTTCATGGCCATGGTTACTTCTGGCTGACCGCGGTCGTCAAAATCCTGACGGGCATCGGTAATGACAGAACCTTCCAGTGGCGCCTGATTGTCGCGGCCTTTCTTTACAAAGTAAAGTGGAAGAACTGCATCCTGCTCTTTCACAGTTTCATTGCCCATTTTCTCGGCTTTAACACCCCAAAGCCATTTCATGGTATTTGGGAAAAGACTTTTTACTTCCTGACGGGCAAGTAAACGGTTCACTTTGGCGGTATCACGGATGCTGGCACCGATTCCACCATAAACAGCCTTGAAAAGGGAACTCAGGGTTGAGCTGGCTTTGTTGGAAGCTGTATCGTTTTTGGCAGCGCCGGTGTCTTTCTTTCCTTCTATTTCTTTTGCAAGTGCATTGGCACCTGTATCAGACTTGCTTGTATCAGCATTTGTTGCTGAAGCGGTTCCGGTTGTATCACCAGCTTTGTTTGTATCAGATTTAAACAGATCCGAAGGGGCTTCGGTCTTAAGTCCTTTTTTTGCATTTTCCTCCTTTAAAAGGAAATCATTCAGCGCTGTTAGATAAGGATTGAATTCATTTCCTTCCCAAACTTCAAAGAATTCAAGCTTGGCTACACTTTGAAGAATTTTGCGGGCACGGTTGGCATCTGAAATACCAGGAAGTTCGATCTGGATTCGGTTTGTTCCCTTTAACTGTTGAATGTTAGGCTGTGTAACACCGAATTTATCAATACGGGTACGAAGGATTTCGAATGAACGATCAATTGTGGACTGAACTTCTTCGTTCAGGTAAGCGAGAACTTTGCGGTCATCTGCACCATAATCAATGCGGTTTGCATTGTTCTTATTGCTGAAAACTGAAGCAAGTGTAATGCCTGGATTTTTTTCCTTGAAAGCGGTGTAGAAAAGGTCTACAAAAGATGCTTGGGAAGTTTTCTGCATTTGACGGGCTGCCTCAAGTGCATCTACAAATGCTTTGTCAGAATTATTTCCGGAAAGCACGCGGAGGATGTCGCTTGCATCTACTTCCATGGTTACGTGCATTCCACCCATAAGGTCAAGACCGAGTTTTACCTCGTTTTCTTTTATTTCCTTGTAGGTTAGTTCTTTGCCCAGCAAATTGAAAGCCGGATTTAGCCAAAGAGAGTCGAGATAAGCAGCTTTTTTCTGCTGATTCAGCACTCCGTTTTCTGTAGCGAATTCTTCTGCGTCCTTTTCGATTCCTCTGGAAATGAAAGTAAAGGACAGATAGTAAAGGCAAAGTGTCGATACAATTGAAGTAAGGACGATTAGTAAGGTTTTATTTCTCATTTTGAATGAAATTTTTTGTTTGATTTAAAAGATTAGGACAGGCGAAAATCAGGGCCTTTTATGGGGCATTTATGGAAATGCTGGTTCGTAATAGTTGAACCAGAAGTCCTGTGCCGCTAAAATTTGAAATGAATCTTCCGAGGCTGTCTGTGGTTGAATTAAGGCCAACCCAGCTAGTTTCAGGGAGAATAAAGTCCGAAAGTGCGTTCAGGTTTTTTGATACATCCTCGCTGGTCTGATTGTGTCCTTGCTGTAAAAGGACGGCAACTTCTATTTCTTCAGATTGTGAAGTATGTTTCTGAACACCAGGATGAAGGTCTCTGTTGACCTGAAGGACCAAAAACGCAAAAACGGAAGTCAGCCATAATGCTGCCATAAACCGTGTGATTGCTTTGCGTTCCTTCATAAATTCCGAATGGGGCTGCAAAACTAACAATAAACGGCAATTTGCAAAGCGCTGCATATGAAGGTTTTCCGTAGTTCGGGCCTTTAGGATTGTTTGCCTTGGGTTTTCTTCGCAAAGAGTTGACCTGTGATTATGGTGGAAACTGCCTCATAGGTGCTGCCGATTGGAATCTCTTTATCTTTCAGAAAAATGGTCTTGTTTCGGATGCTTAAAATCTTGTCTATAGGAACAATAAAAGACCGGTGTACCCTGAAAAATCGATCAGCAGGAAGCGTTTCAAGCACCGCTTTCATGGTCATTAAACTCAATACTGGTTTTGACCCGGCAAAGATTTTAACATAACTATCCATGCCCTCAATGTATTCAATTTCATTCAGGAGAATTCTGACAGCGCTGTATTCAGACCGAACGAAAATCGATTCCGGAATCTTTTCAGGGTTTGGTTTTTGCGCAGAAGACTCGAGTAACACCGCAGCTTTTTTTACGGCTTTAATGAAACGCTGAAAATCGAATGGTTTTAAAAGATAATCCACTGCATCCAATTCGAACCCTTTTACTGCATACTCTGGAAAGGCGGTGGTGAAAATCAACAATGGCTTCGATTCGAGTGATTCGAATATTTCCAGTCCATTGATTCCCGGCATTTGAATGTCCGAAATGAGAAGTTCAGGTTTGAGATTTTCAATCATTGAAACTGCCTCCAATGGATTTCCAGTACTTGCCAGAACCTCTATCAAGCCAGATTCTTTTGCATATTTTTCCAGAAGTTTCAAGGCAAGAGGCTCATCTTCAATGAGGATGCAGGATATTTTTTCTGCCATTTTTAAGAGAGCTTAAGTTCGGCAGTAAATAGATTGTTTTCCTCTTTTGTGTGGAGGGAAGAACTGCCCGGATAAAGTAATTCAAGCCTTTTTCTTAGGTTTTTGAGTCCTGTGCCCAAACCAGGAAACATGTTTCCGGATCTATAAATCCCATTTTCAATTTTCAGGTGAAATAGGTTTTCATTCGTTTCTATGTGAATAAGGATTTTGGTTTTTCCATCTGGGGCAATGCCGTATTTGAAGGCATTTTCTACCAATGGCAGCATGAGAAGTGGCTCAATCAAAAATGAATCAGGGTTTCCTTCAATGACAAATTGAATGGAATGATTTTCGTTAATCCTGAGTTTTTGCAAATCGATGTATTGTCTGATGCACTCTATTTCCTGGCTCGCAGCAACTTTGGACGATTGTCCTTCCATGTCAATTAGGTAACGCATAATTCCGGATAGTTTGAGAATTGCATCCGCCGTTGTTTCGGAACCTGAAAGCGCCAGGCTGTATAAGTTGTTGAGGGTGTTAAAAAGAAAATGGGGATTAACCTGTGATTTCAATAGAGAAAGTTCGGCCTTTGTTTTTTCAAGTTCGGCCTCATTTTTCTGACGGAGAGCGACCAGCCATTTTTGAAAAATAAATTCACCCATACCAATTCCAAGAGGAATCAACATTACAAGCAAACCGGTTAAGACATGAATTCTTACGATTTCTGGCGGGTGCCGGTGATTGGGAAAATGGATTAATGGCCTCCCATACATGGAAATTAGCATCACAGGTGCTATCAGGAAAATAATAGATATGATGTATTGAACAGTTCTTTTTTTGTCCAACAACTTTGGAATCAGAACCCGGGTATTTAGATAGTATGCCAGAATTGACATTATAAAAAACAACCCAAATATTGGAGGAGGGCCAAATCCTGGGCGTGGAATTCTTCCGGGTGGCGGGCCAGTCGGAGCCAGAAAAAGGATGAGAATGGCCATCAGCGACCAGGCTGTTAGATGCAGAAATATTTTCCGGGAATTTGCCATTCAGGCTTCTAATTTAAGATTGAATTTGTTGTGGAATTTATCCTAATGGGTGAATGGTCTTTTTTTATTGGAATTAATGGCTCTTAGAAATGCCCACCTTAAGGCGACAGGTAATTCAATGGATGAAAATTTTGTAACAGAGTTAACGGTAACAAAAATCCATTACCTAAAAGTTTGTTACCAAATTTTGGCGGTCTTTATAGGAAATTGTTCCTGTAAAAGGGATCGTGAGCGCTTCCTCCAGGTTTGAAATTTGACCTTCATTTTCATTCAATTGAATTTTTTTCAAATTGCATTATGATCCCGTTGATTATAAAGTTATCAGCCTTATCATGCATTTTAATGCTGGGCTGCAGTCCTGAAAAGCCCGGCACACTTCCGGAAATTCAGGATGGACTTCAAGGAGAATGGAATGGAAAAGAAGTAGCGAAGGTTCGGTTTGTTCGCGGATTTGGCAATTATGTGTTTTTGAGTTCAGGTGCACCAGTGCCATGTTTTATACGAATTGAAACAAATGGAAATGTTGAAGGAAAGCTTGGTACAGCAATTTTTCGGGATTGCCGGGTGGAGTCAAACCGGGGTGCTTTGGGGCGATTCCTGAATTTGGCAACAGATTTCAGGATTTCCGGAAGGCTGGAAGGACCAATATTTCAAGGCGATACGATACAGGTAAAACAAATCAGCATACCTTTTACGCAAATAGGGGATTCTCTTACGGGTAGCATTTTTCACAGAGAAGGAAATTCACTTTTCCCCATGGCTGGATTTGAACTTGTTAGAAAGGGACCGAAGTGATTAATGGATTCGGGTAAAACTTTCTAATAGTTTTCCGACCTGCTCTTTCATTTCCTTATAAGCCCCGTGGTAATTGTTTACCATCAGCGAAAATGCAACTTTGCCATGGGCCGTTTCTGCGTATCCACTGTA
>CANETC010000074.1 GCA_947441055.1 Cytophagaceae bacterium
GAAAGCATACGCATGGGGCTATGACATGCGCGTAGGAGGGGAGTTTATCCGCGGTGCAGAAAGTTGGTTTAGTTTGGGTGTTTTGAGTACCCGTGAAAATGTACTTGGTGACAGTACAAATTCTTTTGATTCTGAGGGTGATCTTATTGGTAGAAATCCAACTGGGTTTATTCGGCGTCCAAGTGACCAGCGGGTAACATTGGGCGTATTTTTTCAGGATCATCTTCCTAAAAATCCAAGTGTAAGAATGTACCTCAATATGGTAATCGGTACCGGATTGCCATTTGGTCCGCCCAATTCTCCCGATAATCGCGCAACCTTGAAAGCCCCACCTTACAGACGGGTAGACATTGGCTTTTCCAAGGTTGTTTCCCTTGGGGATAAATCTACCTGGTTGGGAAAACGATTCGAAACCATTTGGATTGGCCTTGAAATCCTGAACCTGATTGGTGCGGAAAATACGATTTCCTACACCTGGATCAAGGATGTGTATGATGTGCAATATGCTGTACCAAATACACTTTCCACCCGCTTCCTAAATCTTAGATTGCAGGTGAAATTTTAATTTTTAAGCCTTGTTCAGCGAGGAAGTTGTACCTGTAACGGCGCCGCCATTCAGGGTTTGTAAAACCACACAATAGCGTTCTGTGAGCCGGATCAGGTTGTACAATTTCTCCGGATCTTCTTCGCCCATAATATTGAAATGAAGCCTGATTGCCGAAAATCCGACCGGCACTTCTTTGGAAATGGCGAGTGTTCCCCTAAAATCCAGATCGCCTTCCGCCAGAATTTCAGCAGAATCCAATTGAAATCCGATGGCAGTGGCCACTGATTTGAGGGTAACACCTGCACAGGCCACCAAGGCTTCCAAAAGCATATCGCCGGAACAAACCGAAAGCCCGTCGCCGCCGGTGGCTGGATGTAAACCTGCCTGAATCAAAGCCTTGCCGCTTTCAATGCTGCAGGTAATGCCTTCGCCAGCAGTTCCTTTCACTTTTAAGGTGAAGATTCCAGCTTCTGGATTTTCCTTGTAATTGGCTTTGATGGGTGCCTGAATTGCTCTGAGTTCTTCTGATGTCATTTTTCGGATGGTCATATTCTGTTAGACCATAAACATAAGCATGGTTCCGGAATCCTTCAAACCAACTATTCTTTCAATTGAATTTGTCGGTTGATTTTCTGAATGCCATCTGAATATTGGAGTCTGTAAGCCCCCTCAGCAATGCCAGTTGTTCGGAATTTAAACTGGGTTTCCTCGGCAGGCCAAAGAAGGCGGCGAATTTCTCTTCCAGCCATGTCGCTTATGACAACAATGGCTTCTTTCCCGATTTGTTCTGCAGGTCTTTCCATCAAGACCTCATCGGACGCCGGGTTAGGCCAAATGCCCAACCTGGCCTGCTGAATAAGTTTCTTCCTTTCAGCAATTAAATTGTCGAAAGAGAGGTTGTCTACGAATACCACCGAATTTCCCAAAGGACCTTTGCTGCCGTCCTTGGGTTCATTGGCTGCGCTCAGTGTAATGCGCCCGGAATCATCAACTGCATAATTTGTGTCATTGAAAGCCATCCGAAAAGCTGTCCACTCGCTTGCCGGAACATCGGTTCGGAAATGTGCCATGGTAATTTCCTGGCCGTTGTTATAAAGGAATGCCTTGAAGTTTAGCGTGTCGCCGTTTTGTGGAAGAAATTTATAATAGCCACAAAAGAAATTTGGATGTGTTTCTAATGGAAAAAAGTGGCTTGTCGTTCAGATGGGCGGAGAATAAAATTCCCCATCCCAGCCAGGAAGAAGGTTGTGTACCAGTATTCCACACACTTGTGTCGTTGGAGATTTTGAGAGAAAATCCGCCCGGGCCGGGAGGAAAATTATCCTCAGATCGCTCAATCGGACAATAAGTGCCGCTGGAATCTACCTCGGAATAAAAGGAATGCCAGCCTTCTGGCTTCAGGCAATTCTGTACAGGTTGCCAGTTCTCAAAACTTGGATTGGGTATTTGTGAAAAGGCCGAGAAGGATAAAAAGAGAAGTGAAAACCAAATGGATGCCATATAGAATCTTGTTTGCGCAAGCAAGATCCTATGGTTTTTACAGGCCTTTAAAGATGAAGGGCAATTCCCGGATTGAAATTACTCATCCGATTTGAAGAATTTTTAAATGGATTGGTAGGTTTCTCCAGTCAATAGAATCAGAACTTGTTCTAGTATTCCTTGAGTTGCTCAAGAGTATTTTCCAGATATACAAGCAGGTTTGAAACGGCTTCGGCAGTTTCTTCTGCTTTATGGTTTTTTGAAGCAATTTCTGCAATCCTTGCCTGGCGCATTCCTTCCAGAAATTTAAAAGTTGCCAGGGTTCCGGTGAGTTTGTGGGTTTTGGCTTGAATGGATTTTAGGTCCTCTTCGCTCAAGTGTGTTTTGAGGTCGGTGATCAGTACAGGTAAATCTTCACTGAATTTTTGAACGATGGTGGATACGAAATCAGGACCAACTTCAGCCTTTACTTTTTCGAGAATTTCTTTAACAGGGTCAAGGCCTGATTTTTGAGCTTCAATTTCGGAATTACTTTCTTTGGCCTGAGTTTGCAGAAATCCGGAAAGAATATTGATAAGTTCTTCTTCCTCAAAAGGTTTGGTTAGATATCCGTTCATGCCTAAATCGATACATTCTGCTTTCTCCGATTCCAAAGCATGCGCCGAACAGCCAATTATGGGTGTATTGTTTCCCATTTTTCTAATGTAGCTGGTGGCTTCTTTTCCATCCATAATGGGCATCTGTATGTCCATCAGAATCAGATCAAAGTGGGTAGTTTGAATTTTGTCCAAAGCCTCTTTTCCATCCATGGCTTTACTCACCCAGGCTCCATTTCTTTTAAGATAGGTTTCGGCAAGAAATTGGTTGAATTCATTGTCCTCCACAACCAGAATGTGCAGGTTGATCAATTGATTTTTTGTCATCTGGTTTGAGGTTTCTGGTTTGATTTTGGTTTCGTTATTGCCAAAAGGCAGGAAAAAGTCAAGATGAAATTCAGATCCTTGGTTTACATTACTACTTAAGCTCAATTCTCCGTTGTGAAGTTGTATGAGGGAACGAACAATGTGCAAGCCCAAACCTGTCCCTCCGTAAAGTCTGGTTGTGGAGCTTTCTGCCTGAATGAATCGGTCAAATATTCTGTCTTGGTTTTGCTTGCTGATTCCAATGCCTGAATCTTTAACGATAATGCGCAATAGAGTACCTTCTTTTCTTCGGCCTCTCTCCAATACAATAAGTTCAACCTGACCTTTTTCAGTAAACTTAATTGCATTGCTTAAAAGGTTCAGAATCATCTGTGAAATTCTGGTTTCATCGCCAATTAACTCTGTTGGTAAATTTTTATCGTAATTCAGAATTAGTTTCAGACCCTTGGAAACCGCTTTTTCCCGGGTTAGCCGGATCATATTGTTAGCCAAATTTTTAAGGTTGAATGGCTTCTTCTCGAGTTCCAGCATTCCGGCCTCAAGTTTTGAGGAGTCGAGGATATCGTCGATGATAATTTTTAGGTTTTCTGCCGCAATTCCGATTGTTTCCACAAAAGCTTCTTCATCTCTTGGAAGCTTTTTTTCTTTCAATAATCCAGCATATCCAATGATTGCGCTCAGCGGAGTCCGGATCTCATGACTCATAGTTGCCAGGAAGTCGCTTTTGGCTTTGTTGGCTTGGTCTGCCATCATGCGGAGCACATTCAATTGAATGTATTTTTCGTTTAGTTCCGCATTCGCCGTCCTGACTTTGTCCACCTGCTTTCCGGCATAGGCCGCTAGGAAGCCCAGAAAAAAAGGCGCAGTATCAATAATCCAAAGAAGAGAATTTGAGGCCTGACTTAGAATGAAATTGTCCAGATTGCATTGTCCAAACCTATTTCTGCAATCTATTATTGTGCCAATTAATGGAAAGAGAATTCCCAGTAGGGCGCCATAAATTGCATACCTGTACTCATATTTCCAGGAAATAAAAGGGTTCATTTTGTGAAAGGGTCTCTCAATTAAAAAAATGCTGATTTCGGGCAGCTCGAAGTTCTGCTTTCAAAGGTAGGAAAGGCTTGTTTATATCCAACTACTTGCTGCGAGTTATCCAATTCTAGAAAACCTTCCCGTGGGTAAGGCCAATGAGTTTTTTGCTGAGTCCTGGATTATTCCTCAGAACTTCAATGGCCATATTGCTCAGCCATTCTTTTCCAAAAACTTGCTGAATGAGCTGCCCAGCTAAGATTCGATTTGAAAATTCCGACTTCCATTCTTTTGAATGCCGCTGCGCTGAATCTGTATGCTCGGTGCCATTGATTAGAACATTGGCAAGTTTGGATGCTCCGTGTAGCGCCATGCTCATCCCATTGCCACAAAGTGGTGCAATACTACCTGCGGCATCGCCGATTACAAAGGCATTTTTCTGCATGCTGCCTTTTGCTCCAAAAGTAACGCCCGATACTGTTTTAGGCTCGTTCCAAAGGAATTCGGCCTTGTCAAAAATCTCTTTCAGGAATGGATTTTTTCTGAGCACCTGGTATTCCATTTCCTTCAAGTTGTTGCCGTTTGATTTTAATTCAGCCGAATCAACCAGGTAGCAAAGGCAGGAAATTCCATTTTCAACCCGGCTCATTCCGCAGTATCCATTGCGGAAATTGTGGAGTTGAATTTCATCTGGTGGATGTGGAAACCGGATGTGGTATTTCACACCAATAAAATTGCGGTTCAGTTTTTTGGCTTTGGTGGCAGGACCCCGGCCTTTGCCATAAGCCAGAATTAGTTTTTCACATTCAAAATCTCCAGAGGCCGTTTCCAGCGAGATGCCGGAATCTTCATCGATCCAGTTTTTAAGCAAACAATTTTCTTCCAGCAGAACGCCTGCATTTTTTGCTTCGTTGGCAAGGGCTTGGTCGAGGTAAAAGCGAGAAATGCCAATCCCGCCTAAATCAAGTGGGTTTTGTAAAGTTTTTCCTGAAACAGAACTAACCACAAGCTTGTCAATTAAAGGCAGATTGTTCCAGTCCAGTTCCGGCAATAATTCTCTAAGAAATGGAAGACTTTCCCTTGAAATGTACTCTCCGCAAACCCTGTGAAACGGATAAGCATGTCTTTCGATCAAGCGAACACTTTTTCCATTTCTGGCAAGCAGAATCGAAAGACTCAATCCCGCCAATCCACCACCGATTATTCCAAATTCTGTGCGCTTCATTGCTAATTTGGAACAATTGAAATGATGTGTCGAAATGCCCAGGCCCAGCTTACACGCGTATTTTCAAACCCGGCATTTTTCAAAATTTGCTGCCAGTCAGAATTGGAAAATCCTCGTTTTACACTAAGCGGTGCATCGTTTCGAAAAAGTCTGCTGATTCCTGGTGCCTTACCAATCGCCGCAATGGAAGCATAAGCCAGGGGATGTCGGTGTAAATCGTTGATGGCCAAAGCGGCGTCCATTGATTTTATTTTTCTCAGGAATTCAGTGATTTCTTCATCCCTGAAATGATGAAAAAAAAGGGAAGCATGGAAAAGGATTTTGCCTGCCTGAACTTCCCTGAAGTCAGATTGAATGTATTGGATGCCATTGCCCGGATGCTTCTCTTTTGCATATTCCAGACACCAAGGATTGAGGTCGGAGCCAATCCATTGAACTCCACGAAGTTTGTCTCCGAATTTCTTCTGTAAATATTCTATCGTATCACCGCCTCCGCAGCCAATGTCCACCACAGCATCGGGAACAAATCCCTTTTCAAGGCAATTTTCGAAAGCGATCGCAGAATTGGCATGTCCGCCTAAAAAATGGTTTACGAGTCTTAGTTCTTTCAGATTTTGAAAAAGCTCGTCTTTTGTGAAAGACTGCCCGTCAAGGATTTCGGCTTCATATGAACGCTTGTTAAGCATGTCCAAGCAGGAGGCTTTCCATGGTGAGTCCCGGACCAAATGCGGCGGAAAAAACAAGGCCATTTTCATTGGCAGCATTCATTCTTTGATGTTCTTCTTTCAAAACAAATAAAACCGTTGGCGAAGACATGTTGCCAAATTGATTCAAGATTTTATAGCTGGAAATCAAGTCTTGTTCCGTGATTCCAAGCGCAAGAGAAACCTTTTCCAGAATTTTTCTTCCACCGGGATGGATGGCCCAACCTGAAATTTTTTGATCAGATTTTGCAGGCAATAAGTCTTCAAGCAAATCTCCGATACCGGAGCCTACAAGGTCAGGAACATAGGCGCCGAGATTCATTAAAAAACCGGCCTCAGAAATGTTCCAAGCCATTTGCTCCAGGCCTGAAGAAACCACCCTTGAGGCGAAGGATAAAATTTTAAAAATGGGTTCCTGTCTTGCAAATTTTTGGTTCGATAGGATTACGGCCGCGGCCCCATCTCCAAAAAGTAAAGTTGAGGCCAGATTGTCAATCCGGGAATCTGCCTGTATGTGAAGGGTGCAAAGTTCTGTGCAAACGATAAGTACCCTTGCTGTTGGTTCTGCCCTGCAAATGTAATCGGCTTGTTTCAGTGCATGAATCGCCGCGTAGCAACCCATAAACTGAACCCCTGTTCTATGAACACTGGATTGAAGTCCTAGCGCTTGCATTAGCTGAAGGTCTAAACCTGGTGCTGCAATTCCGGTGCAGGTAACAGCAATCAGGTGTGTAATGGATTGGATGTCATCTTCCTGCAAGTTCATGGATTGAATGGCCTCGAGGGAAAGCGGTAGCGCATGCTCGAAAAAAGCTTCCATTCGTTGTCCAACGTTGCCCAGGTCAAAGCTGTCTTCTGATTTTCTGACGAAGGTCCAGTCTTCACTTTTGGTGGAAAAATCAGGGATGACTGAATGACGGTTTGCAATGGCCGAATTTCCTGCCATTCTTCGGAGAAGCGCGTTTGCATTCGCTTCCATGGGAAGATTATCGCCCAAGAATTGGCACAATGCTTCCTGTGAATGCGCGTATTTGGGTACAGCCGTTCCGATTGATTCGATTACCGTCATCTTAAGCCAACATAGAAATAAAGGAAATGTTCAGGAATATGGCGGATATCAGGTTCATCAGCATGGTATTTTTGAAATTCGCTTGATTGGTATCAATCCAGACCTTTCTCGCCCAACCCAAAAAGAAGAAAATTACAGGAAGGTTGCAGATAGCAAAGCGGAAATAAAATTCAATCAAGCCCAGATTTTTTAAAAAGAAAAAAAGGCAGGAGTTGGCCACCAAAAAAAACAATCCCGCAAAAACAAAAGTGCCCCTGAAGCCAAGGAGCATGGAAAGGGTTTTAACGCCATCGTTTTTGTCCTGTTCATGCTGATAAATCTGGGTTAATGGATAAACAGCTCCGATCAGGCAGGAGGAGATTATCATTGGCAATGGCGGAATATAAAGCAATGGGAATTCTGGATTTACCCCACAAAATACCATGGCCAATGTCCAGGCTCCCTGGAAAACAAAAACTGTGAGAAATCCTCCGATTGGAAATTTCTTAAGCCGTATTCCGCGCCAGCTATAAGCCCGGGATGCCAAAATATAAGCCAGTACCATAATCGCAAAAACAGGGTTTAATACCCAAGCCCAGCCAATTGAAATTCCATCCATAAACAGGGTAAGCCAGAATAGATTTTTGTCAGGCTTTGGTGGGAATTGGAGTCCGCCAATGCTCTCAGTGTCCCTATCCATGAAACTATTATATCCATTGCTGGCTGGATAAACCAGAAGGTGTAGCAATATGAAAACTTGCACTGCTCGGGAAAAATCTGCAGCAGGACAACAGACAAGTGCAAAGAAATAAACCGGCGAAAGGAAAAATGAGAAGGGAATTCTGAGCAGCAGAATCGTATTCCTGATTTTCGACCATTGTGTGAATTTGCCCTCGTTTGTGCTCAATTGCCTGTTTTGAATGATTTATTTGCCTTTAGCTTCAATTCGAAATAAGGCAGGCTATTTCCATTGTGCCAAATCTATTTGCAATGAGTTTGGATTATCTCCAATCTGATTTTTAGGATTTTCGTGGGTCACAAGTTTTTTCTGGGGAGAGAAGAGAATTGATTTAGTTTTCCGGCACCAGCGGTGCCTAATGTCATAAGAGAATAAAAACAGGATATAAAGCTCAAGATGAGCGTCATATTTTTTTCTATAGAAGCCAAATGAAGATAGATTTGGAATCGGTATTGGTCATATGAATTACGAGGTATCACTCCTCTGGAGCTGATAATAGGTTTTAATAATTCTATTGACATTTTACCCCGCTGGGGTAAAATTATGCTAAAAATCAGGCTGTTATCAAAATCAGGAATGCTCTAAATAAAAAATTCTAGGCTGGTAAATGGATTTGCATTCGGGTAGAATAGAATTTTCTCTCCCTCCCCAACTTTTTACGCTGACCTGTTTTTTCACTGACCCAAAAGAAAACAGTGGGATCTGTTTGTAAAAATGTTCTGCCGCGTATTTCCGGCTCTTCTATTTGTGTTTAAACCAGCAAGATGAGTCTTCAGAATAACTCTTAAATACGGTGTTTACTGGATGACCATGGATGACCTTGTCGTGGTAACATGTTCGTATTAAATAGTTAAACGCTCCCATATCGCCAGTGAATTTTGTAATGTTATCGTAATTATAATTTTGATGTATAGATTTTAACTGTTTGATAAAAGGATATACAACTGAAATGTTTCCTCCGATAATCCCGCAGTTAAGCAAAACTTCATCCTTATAGGTGTTTTCATAAATGCTGTAATCCTTAATGCTATTGCGTAAATGTTGCGAATGCATTTGCATCCATTCATCATTTAAAATTTTTGGCTCATCTCCGCAGAATATTTTTTCTGGATTCTCAAGGTAGTAAGGTTCCAGAAAAGGATTTTTCAAAGCAATCACATCTGTAATGTCTGTAAGGAAAATATTCGATAAAATCTTGTGATTTAAACTAAGAAATTCTTCATAAATAAAGTAGCGGAAAACATTGGGGTTATACCTTGAATCATAATCTACCTTGATAAAGTGGATATAGTCGCTCTCATATAATTTGCAGGTTTCCTCCGAGAAGTTGTTATGAAAAATAATCCCGCTTAAGCCCAATCCTGTAATTGATTTTGCCCATTCAAGGACTAGGAGAATGTCATCATTGGCTAAAGTAGTATTTCTGTTAACATCATATATTCCTGTTAGATGCGAAGCAATAATCAGGTTTTTAGGTATTTCGAAATTAGTTTTCAAGCTGGAGTTTCAGTTTGGCCGTTGAACTTTCAAGATTGTTTCTGTAATAGATATAGGTCCTCAAATCCAGTTTTTTAACAGTAAATTCTTGTTCAGCTCTTTCAAAAAAATGCGCATCAGCGCCATAGATATTATGAAAATTAATCAGCTTAAAAACTTCTTTTTTTCCAAACAAAGTGGCAAACAAAATGCAATCATCCACATGAATTACTCGGTTGGTATCGAAGCGATCTGGAACATAGTAATCAGATTCCTGATTTACAATTGTTTCAGTGGTCGAAGCAATTAGATCAAGTGACTTTATCTCTGATAAACATGTGCTTAGGTGATTAGGCTTGTACTCATCATCAGCGTCAATAACGGTAATAAATTCGCTATTGCAGATCTGCATCGCTCTGTTGATGGATTCCGATTGGCTGCGATTTTTATGTCGCATATAACTAATTTTATCCTCATGCTTTATGGCGTAAGCTAAAATTTGATTCTGGGTATCGTTATCGCTTCCATCATCGACAATGATCAACTCGAAATCTCGAAAATCTTGATTTAATACAGAATCTATTGCCCTTCTTACTAGTATAAAAGATGTGTTGTAGACGGACATTATAACGGAAATTCTGTTTCTAAAATACATGTGGGAGTTGAAAAAATATGTTGCAATCTAGTACCTTCCTTTTGGACTAAAGTTAACTTTAGTTTAATTGTTCTATTGTGCCTGAAGTTCCGGTGGATATTCTTGATAACGGATAAAGTGGATTGATAATCCCAACAGCCTTGGCCACTTTGCCTCGTCCTGAAAAAGTTTACAGATTTTTAGATTAAGTCTGATTTAAGTTGATGGTTGAGGAGCTTGTGGTGGATGAAAATTTTCAGCACATACAGCTATTGTGGTTTCAGGTGTTTCTCTCAAAATGTAAATGATAACATCAAAAACGGAGATAAATATTTTGTTTTTCGAGCGAATGCAATTCGCCCTTACGGTTCAGGTAAAACCAGTTATTTCTCAGGCCTTGTTAGGGATAACACACACAACGGTGTACCCGAACCTGCAATCCTTCACTAATTTTTCAAAATCAGGCTTGCGTAAGGGCTTAAATCATAACTGCTTCCCAAATTTATTGGATTTCCAGTAGTGGCATCGGACCAGGTTTGGTTTGCCCAGGCCGAAGGAATTGAAATGCTTTGGTTGGAATTTCTGACATTGATTAAAACCAGCACTTTTTCGCCTTGCCATTCTTTGCTGAAGGCAACTACATCGGCGGTGCTAAAAGTTTGAGGTTCTGCGTATCGGATTGCGGGAATTGCGTTTCGCAATGAAAGAATCTGCCGGTATTTTGAGGCAATTCCTGGGTTCAAGTTCCAGTTGATGTTGGCACCGGTAAATGGAAAATAAAACCTGGAACTTGTCCCTGTTTCCTGACCGCCATACACCATCGGAACACCCTTCATCAAAGCCGCAACACTAAACGCAGTGATGGAACCCTGCATCCCATTGAAGAGTTCGAGGGGCGTACCATCGGCACCATTTACATCGTGGTTGCTGGTGTAGCGCACAACCTGCTGCCCATTTGTGGCGGCACTGAATTCCGAAAAGTTGAGCGCATTAAGGTCTGTGGCTGATGCACTGTTTTTAAAGATGGTCTTCATTTTATTGAAAAATTGAAACCCAAATGTGAAATCAAAGCCTGCCACAAAATGGTTATTTCTGCCCCCTTCGGCCATTAAAAGTAGTTTTCGGTTGGGGATGTGTCTAAGGGAATCTATCACCTGCCTCCAATAATCAAATGGAGCCCCATCGGCATAATCACATCGAAAGCCATCAATGTTGGTTTTATAAATCCAGTATTTCATTTTTTTGATCATTTCCAGCCGCATTTCCGGTTTGCTCAAATTGAGTTGGGCTACATCGGTCCAGTTGGTATTGGGTGGTGACACCGGATTTCCGCTTGCATCACGCAAATACCAATCGCGGTGCGCGCTGATCCACTCATGGTCCCATGAAGTATGATTGCCAACCCAGTCTAGCATCACCGCCATATTGCGTTGATGCGCTGCTTTTACCAATTGCCTTAGGTCATCGATATTTCCGAATTCCGGATTGATTGAATTGTAGGACCGAACGCAATAGGGCGAATTAAAAGCCTTAAATATTCCAACCGGGTAAATTGGCATAAGGTAAATCACATTCATTCCCATTTTTTGAATGGAATCGAGTCTGTTTGTTACGCCTTGAAAATTGCCAGCGTTGCTGAAAATCCGCATGTTTACCTGGTAAATTGCAGCATCATTTCTGTCGGGAACTCCACTGAATGGCGCATCATATTGCAGGGTATCTGGGTTGCCAGTTTGTAATTCCAGCTGACACGCTTTTCCGGCAAACGAAAAGGTAAAAGCGCTGGCTCCGATGGAAACCGGCGTTCCCCAAACGGCAAGCTTCAAATTGCCGTTTCCATTTTCCAACATGCCTTTTTGTAACACGACTTGTAATCCATTGAAACGAATGGTGTCCCCCGATTGAAACGATTTACCGTTTCCGCCTGAGTAGGGAAGGAGCAATGTGTCGGAATAGGCTAATCCGGCTAAAAGTCCGGGGTTTTTTTGCCAAGCCTCGCATGCCAGTCCTGAGATTTCTGGATTCGATGATTGTGGGTTGGCAGGGATGTCTTTTTTACAGGAAATCAATCCGGTGGAAAACAATCCAGCCAGCAGAAAGACAAACAAATGATGCTTCATTCTTTTTTCAATAGAAGTTCTTCCCTGAAGATACGATGAATCCGGCGATACTCATCAAGCCAGCTTTCAGGTTCTGTGAATGCATGGTCCTCGACAGGATAGGAAGCTAACTCCCAATTTTGTTTTCCGAGTTCAATCAGCCGCTGCGAAAAGCGTACAATGTCTTGGTAATGAACATTTACATCTACCATTCCATGGCACATAAGCAGCCGGCCTTGCAAACCTTGGGCAAAATTGATGGGCGAAGAACGACGGTAGGAGAGGCTGTCTTCTTCCGGCGTGTTGAGAATGTTTGAGGTATAGCCGTGGTTGTAGTGCATCCAGTCGGTGACCGATCGCAAGGCTGCGCCACAGCGAAATACACCTGGTTTTGTGCACAAGGCCATGAGCGTGATGAAACCGCCATAACTGCCGCCGTAAATGCCAATTCTTTTGGCATCTACATTGAGATTTGAAGCCATCCATCCAGCGGCATCAACCTGATCGTCAAGGTCTTTGCCGCCCATGTGTCGGTAGATGCCAGTTCGCCAATCCCGACCGTAGCCCGCGCTGCCCCTGTAATCGATGTCGAGCACAGTAAATCCTTCCTGCATCAGCATCTGATGAAACATGAATTCCCGGAAATAATTACTCCAATGCCGGTGTGCATTTTGCAAATAGCCAGCCCCATGAACGAAAATTACGCCTGCGCCATTCGCGTTTCCGGTTTTGGGCTTGTAAAGACGAGCAGGAACTTTCGATCCGTCTGCTGCTGGAATCAGGACATATTCTGGTTCGGCCAAATTGAGTTTTTGAAACTCTGTCGATGCGGCTGACCGGGTAATTTGAATCGGATTTGCGCCTGCTCTTGCTTCCTGAATGTAAAGTTCCCAGGGTTTTGTGGCAGTAGAAAAACGATAAGCCAATTGTTTCTCGTCTGGAGAAAGTGTGAATTCATGTCCGCCAAAAAATGCACTGATTTTTTCAGGCTTTGATTTTGGTTTCAGGCTGAGCTTGTAGATAGAATGAATGCCCGGGTTTTCTTCGTTGGAGATGTAAAAAAAAGCCGATTGCGAAGAACTGAATTGCACCGAAGAAACTTCGAACCTGCCGGAAGTAAGGGGCGTCTTTTCTCCTGATTCTTGATTGAAAAGGTATATATGAGAAAATCCGCTTTCCTCTGAAAGGAACCAGATTTTATTTGAATTGATCCAGTCAAAGCTGTTTCCTTCTATGGCCGGACCGCCAATCCAGGCTTCATCCCGTTGGTGGCTGACAGTTTTCCACTGTCTGGTTTGTGCTTCCCAAATCATGAGCCAACGGTCTTTGTTGTCCTGCGAACGCACATCCACCAATAGGCGAGAGCCTTCCGGATTCCAGAGGAATTCTTCTACAAAAAATGGCCTTGGAGTAGGTTTTTTGTCCCAGAGTTTTGGGTAATTTTTATAGAAATCAGGTTGTTGTGAAATGCCCGGCAAGTCTGAAGATTTGAGCGTATCGGACTGAATATTGAAAGGTGAAACGATATAAAATTCTTGGCTGGACTGAGCCGCTCCCACATTTTCCCTTGAAGGGATTTCGAATGTGAGTCCGGTTTCGTTTACATAAGAAGGAACCTTTGTGGTGGTGGATTTGGCTTCTGTTGAAACTTGAAAAGCAAGGAATTTTCCATCTGGGGAAATTTTTGGAAGATGGCTAAAACTTCTGTCATTCAGGTAGAAAACGGGAATGGTGTCGGTTTTTACGGCCTTTTGTTCGGCCTTCATAAAATCCGATTTTTCCTTTTTCCGGCGAAGGGTGTTGAATAAACTTAGTTCACTGGCTGAAATCAGGCTGTCTTGTCTATTTGGTTTCTTGCTGGATTTGGGTGCTC